>NZ_JBHXUW010000085.1:22994-29739 GCF_042672475.1 Streptomyces sp. NPDC127177 | reverse complement strand
TTTCCACGCACCCCCCGCAACCGGTTTGGGTTTTCGGTGTGGGGGGTTGGTTTTTTTTTTTTGGTGCGGGGTGGGGGGCCAGGGGGCAGCGCCTCCGGCCCCCCACCGGCCGTTCCCCCCCCTGCCGTTCCTGCCGTTGGCGTCGCGCTGTCGGCGTCGCCGCGCGGGCCTCAGCCCGCCTTCCGGTCCTGCTGCGCGCCGCCGCCCCCGTCCCCGTACAGCGCACGCTCGACCGTCCCGTAGTCGGCGCCGTGTTCGGCCAGTACGTCGGCGACGACTCCGGAGTTGGCGGTGAGGGCCAGCAGCAGGTGCTCCTCACCGATGAACCGGTCGCCCCGGCCCAGCGCGATCCGCAGCGACTTCTCCAGGATTCCCTTGGCCTCCCGGGTGAACGGCCGGCTGCCCGTCCAGCGACGCCGACCCTTGCGACCGCCCTCCAGGGCCCCCTCGCCGTGCGCCTCCTCGATGCGGTCCACGATCGCGGTGAGGTCGATGCCGATGCCGGCGAGTGCCTCCGCGTCGGCCCTGGTCATACCGCCACGCCTGCGGGCGTCGGCCAGCGCGGCCTCCACCGAGCCCCGGCGGTCCCCGATGCCGAGCGCGGCCAGGGCGAACGACGCCCTGCCGCCCTCCTGGTCCAGCAGCGCGAGCAGGAGGTGCTCCTCGGTGATCGAACCGGCCCCGGCCCGTCCGGCATGGGCCTCGGCACCGGTCACGGTGGCGCGAGCCCCTCCGGTGAATCGCTCGAACATCAACGCCTCCCGTACTTCTTGTGCACGGCCTGCCGACTGACGCCCAGTTCGGCCGCGATCTCCTGCCACGACCAGCCCTGAACACGGGCGCTTCCGACTTGTACGGCTTCCAGTTGCTCCAGCAGCCGCCGCAGCGCGGCGACCGACCGCAACCCCACACGGGGGTCGCGGTCGCCGGCACGCTCGGCGAGATCCGTCGCTTCGGTCATGGTGTCAACGTACATTGACACACTCTCCATGTCAACCAGAGTTGACAGTCAGCACGATCTTCCCGAACTGGTCGCCCGAGGCGAGCCTTTCGAAGCCCTCGCGGGCCCGGTCCAGCGGCAGCACGTCATCGATGAGGGGGCGCACCCCCGTGGCCGCACAGAAGGCGAGCAGGTCCTCCAGCTCGTCCTTGGACCCCATGGTCGAGCCGACGACCTTCAGCTCCAGGAAGAAGATCCGGGTCAGCTCGGCGTGCGAGGGGCGGTCGCCGCTGGTGGCCCCGGAGATGACCAGCGTGCCGCCGGGGCGCAGGGACTTGACCGAGTGGGACCAGGTGGCGGCGCCGACCGTCTCGATGACGGCGTCGACCCGGTGGGGCAGCCGCGCGCCCGGCTCGTACGCCTCGATGGCGCCGAGTTCGACGGCCCGCTTGCGCCGGGCCTCGTCGCGGCTGGTGGCGTAGACGCGCAGCCCGGCGGCCCGGCCGAGCACGATCGCGGCCGTCGCGACTCCGCCGCCGGCGCCCTGGACGAGTACGGAATCGCCGGGCCGCACACCGGCGTTGGTGAAGAGCATCCGGTACGCGGTCAGCCAGGCGGTGGGCAGACAGGCCGCCTGCTCGAAGGTGAGCTCCTTCGGCTTGGGCAGCACGTTCCAGCTGGGGACGGTGACCTGCTCGGCGAAGGTGCCCTGGTAGCGCTCGGTGAGGATGGAACGGGGCTCGTCGGGGCCGACCCCGTGTCCGGTCTGGCCGATGACGGAGTGCAGGACGACCTCGTTGCCGTCCTGGTCGGTGCCCGAGGCGTCGCAGCCGAGGATCATCGGCAGCTTGTCCTCGGCGAGGCCGACACCGCGGAGCGACCAGAGGTCGTGGTGATTGAGGGAGGCGGCCCGGACGTTGACGGTGGTCCAGCCCGGGCGCGCACCAGGAGCGGGGCGTTCGCCCAGCTCAAGGCCGTTGAGGGGGTGGTCGCGGTCGAGGCGGGATGCGTAGGCGGCGAACATGGGGCCGACGATAGGCCGGGCGGCGGCCCGGCGTAACCGGCTGCGGGTGTGACACGCACCGCGCGTGACGGACCCCTCCCGGGGGCTCCGCCCCGGACCTCGCCCCGGACGCCGCGCCTCACACGCCGGTGGGCGAAGCCAAGCCCCTCCGGTGATCGAGGAGCGGGGGTGCGGGGGCGCTGCCCCCGCGAAGGGGTCCGGGTGCAGCGCCCCCGCGAAGAGCGGCGCCGCCCCCGGACCCCACCAGGACTCAGCGCCGGGCCACGCCCTCCGCCCGCGCCGCCGCGGCCACCGCCGCCGTGACCGCCGGAGCCACCCGCTCGTCGAACGGCGAAGGGATCACGTACTCCGCGGCCAGCTCGTCGCCCACCACGTCGGCCAGCGCGTTCGCCGCGGCGATCTTCATGCCCTCGGTGATCCGCGACGCCCGCACCTGGAGGGCGCCCGCGAAGATGCCGGGGAACGCCAGCACGTTGTTGATCTGGTTCGGGTAGTCCGACCGCCCGGTCGCCACGACGGCCGCGTACTTGTGCGCGATGTCGGGGTGCACCTCGGGGTTCGGGTTCGCCATGGCGAAGACGAACGCGCCGGGCGCCATCGAGGCGACGGCCCGCTCAGGGACCGTACCGCCCGAGACGCCGATGAAGACGTCCGCACCGGCCAGCGCGGTCTCCAGCGATCCGGAGATACCGGCCTTGTTCGTGAGCGCGGCCAACTCCCGCTTGACGTCCGTCAGATCCTCGCGGTCCCGGCTGACGATGCCCTTGCGGTCGGCGACGGCGACATCTCCGAGCCCCGCCTCCAGCAGGAACTTGGCGATGGCCACCCCGGCGGCGCCCGCGCCCGAGATGACGGCGCGCAGCTCGCCCAGGCCGCGGCCCGAAAGCTTCGCGGCGTTGCGCAGAGCCGCGAGCGTGACCACGGCGGTGCCGTGCTGGTCGTCGTGGAAGACCGGGATGTCGAGCCGCTCCTGGAGCTTGCGCTCGATCTCGAAGCAACGCGGGGCCGAGATGTCCTCCAGGTTCACACCGCCGAAGGACGGGGCGAGCCGGACGACGGTCTCCACGATCTCGTCGGCGTCGGTGGTCGCGAGCGCGATCGGCACCGCGTCGACACCGCCGAACTGCTTGAACAGGATCGCCTTGCCCTCCATCACGGGGAGGGACGCCTCGGGTCCGATGTCGCCGAGCCCGAGCACCGCCGTGCCGTCCGTCACGACGGCGACGACCTGCGACTTCCAGGTGTAGTCGTGGACGAGTTCGGGATTGTCCGCAATCGCGCTGCACACCTTCGCCACACCGGGCGTGTACGCGAGGGACAGGTCGTCCTTGTTCAGGATCGGGACGGTGGCCTGCACGGCCATCTTCCCGCCGCGGTGAAGAGCGAAGGCCGGATCGAACGGCTCGTCGGTCGCGCTGCCCGCGTTGTCCGTGCTGTCTGTGCTGCTGTCGCTGCGAGGATTGACGATCTCCGCTGCCATGGTGTTGACCCCTTAAGTCTTCATCGTTTGAGGGTGGCCACTCCTGGTTGAGGAGGGGTGGGCGGGCACCGCGTACGTCCCCTGCGCTGGGCGATTGGCCCGCCCGACAGGGGGGAGGTACGTACGCGCGGGCGCGCCGCACACGCGCCCTGAGCCCCGGATGAGGGGTGTAAACGTCTTTCATACCGGACGGACCGGGTCACGGACGAGTCCACGCCCACGCGGTGACGTGACTCATAGACGAATATCTGGACAAGTCCGCCACGCGGCGAATTGACGTCCATTGACTGAGACGCGCCGCAGATTCTGCGGCCGCGGGAAAGGAACCCGATAGAAGGTCCGGCCCGCGGTACCGGCCTCGCGAGGTTCGGGGATCGCCCGTTACCCGATTTTGACATGCCCGGCCCCCTGAATGCGCTGGTCCGAATGGCAAGATGCCGTAATCGCACAAGGCGGCGACACCCGACGCCGTGTGCCAAACCGCCTGGCAACACCACCCTCATCTGCCGGAGGAACCCGATCATGACCGCAAGCACCACTCGTCGTACGACCGCGAAGTCCCGGATTGCAGCGGTCGGCGCCATCGCGGTCGCCGGCACCATGCTGCTGACCGCCTGTGGCGACCAGACCAAGAACGGCTCGGACACGGCGAAGACCACGACCGGTGCCTCCACCGGTGCCGGCTCCGCCGCCGACCTCCTCCCCCCGGAGATCAAGTCCAAGGGCGTCATCAAGGTCGGCTCGGACATCGCCTACCCGCCGGTCGAGTTCAAGGACAAGTCCGGCAAGACGGTCGGCATCGACCCCGACCTCGCGGCGGCGCTCGGCAAGGAGCTGGGCGTGGAGTTCCAGTTCGAGAACGGAACCTTCGACACCCTGGTCACGGGTCTGCGCTCCAAGCGCTACGACCTGGCCATGTCGGCGATGACCGACACCAAGGACCGCCAGGAGGGTGTCGACCCCGAGACCAAGAAGAAGGTCGGCGAAGGGGTCGACTTCATCGACTACTTCACCGCCGGCGTCTCGATCTACACCAAGAAGGGTGACGACCAGGGGATCAAGACCTGGTCCGACCTCTGCGGCAAGAAGATCGCCGTCCAGCGCAACACCGTCTCGCACGACCTCGCCAAGACCGAGTCGAAGAAGTGTACGGGCGGCAAGAAGATCGCCATCGAGCCCTACGACAACGACCTCGAGGCCCAGACCCGGCTGCGCTCCGGCGGGGCCGACGCCGGCTCCTCCGACTTCCCGGTGGCCGCGTACGCGGTGAAGACCTCGGGCGGCGGCAAGGACTTCCAGCTCGTCGGCGACCAGGTGGAGGCGGCCCCGTACGGCATCGCCGTCGCCAAGGGCAACGACAAGCTCACCGCGGCCGTCAAGGCGGCCATGGACGCCATCATCAAGAGCGGCGAGTACGAGAAGATCATCGCCAAGTGGGGCGTGGAGGCCGGTGCGGTCACCGAGGCCAAGCTGAACGGCGGATCCTGACCGGATCCGGCGCTGAAAGGCATCAGCCGTGACTGACATCGAGAAGAAGACGGGCCCGGCCGAAGAGCCGCCCGCATCCCCCACCCCGGCGGCCGGACCCGAGGCGATCAAGGCCATCCCGGTCCGGCACTACGGCCGGTACGTCTCGGCGGTCATCGCGATCGCCGCACTCGTCGCGATCATCTACGCGTTCAGCCAGGGCAAGATCAACTGGGGCGCGGTCCCGGACTACTTCTTCGACGACCGCATCATCACCGGCGTCGGCCAGACCCTGCTGCTGACCGCCCTGTCGATGGTGATCGGCGTGGTCGGCGGCATCCTGCTCGCCGTCATGCGCCTGTCGAAGAACCCCGTGACCTCGTCGATCGCCTGGTCGTACATCTGGTTCTTCCGCGGTACCCCGGTCCTGGTCCAGCTGTTCGTCTGGTTCAACCTCGGCCTGGTCTTCCAGTACATCAACCTCGGGCCGATCTACAAGGACTACTGGTCGAGCTTCATGACGCCGCTGCTGACGGCGCTGCTCGGACTCGGCCTCAACGAGGCCGCGTACATGGCGGAGATCTGCCGGGCCGGTCTGCTCTCGGTCGACGAGGGCCAGACGGAGGCGTCCCACGCGCTGGGCATGAGCCACGCCAAGACGCTGCGCCGCGTCGTGATCCCGCAGGCCATGCGGGTGATCGTGCCGCCGACGGGCAACGAAGTCATCAACATGCTCAAGACCACCTCGCTGGTGGCGGCCGTGCAGTTCTACGAACTCTTCAAATACGCCCAGGACATCGGGCAGGCATCCGGGGCCCCGGTGGAGATGTACTTCCTCGCCGCGGCCTGGTATCTGATCATGACCTCGGTGCTGAGCATCGGGCAGTACTACCTGGAGCGGTACTACGCCCGCGGCTCCAGCCGCAGTCTGCCGCTCACCCCGATGCAGAAGATCAAGGCCAACATGCTGTCGCTGGGCCGCCCGAAGGGAGGCATGGCATGACCGCCATGGTGAAGGCCGAGGGCGTCCACAAGTCCTTCGGCGCCGCGCACATCCTCAAGGGCATCGACCTGGAGGTCGCCCCGCGCGAGGTCTTCTGTCTGATCGGCCCGTCCGGTTCCGGCAAGTCGACCTTCCTGCGGTGCATCAACCACCTGGAGCAGATCAGCGCCGGCCGGCTCTCCGTCGACGGCGAGCTGGTGGGCTACCGCCAGAAGGGCGACAAGCTCTACGAGCTCAAGGACAGCGAAGTCGCCCTGAAGCGCCGGGACATCGGCATGGTCTTCCAGCGCTTCAACCTGTTCCCCCACATGACGGCCATCGAGAACGTCATGGAGGCGCCCGTCCAGGTCAAGCGCGAGTCCAAGGCGGTCGCCCGGGCCCGCGCCGAACGGCTGCTGGACCGGGTCGGCCTGTCCGACAAGGCGAACAACTACCCCTCGCAGCTCTCCGGCGGACAGCAGCAGCGGGTGGCCATCGCCCGGGCGCTGGCCATGGAGCCGAAGCTGATGCTCTTCGACGAGCCCACGTCGGCGCTCGACCCGGAGCTGGTGGGCGACGTCCTGGACGTCATGCGCGGTCTCGCCGAGGACGGCATGACGATGATCGTCGTCACCCACGAGATGGGCTTCGCCCGTGAGGTCGGCGACGCGCTGGTCTTCATGGACGACGGCGTGGTCGTCGAGTCGGGCCACCCGCGCGACGTGCTGACCGACCCGCAGCACGACCGGACGAAGTCGTTCCTGTCGAAGGTGCTGTAGCCCGTACACGGCGAGGGGGAGGGCGGGGCGGGTCGGCGGGGCCCGACCGCCCGCCCCCGCGTCCCGAGGCGCG
>NZ_JBHXUW010000085.1:0-22984 GCF_042672475.1 Streptomyces sp. NPDC127177 | reverse complement strand
GCCTGGCGGGCCGGGTCGAGACGTGGGGGGGGGGGGCGGCCCCCCCGCCCCGGGGGGGGGGGGGGGGGTTTTCCGTGCGCGCCCCCCCCCCCCCCCTCCCCCTCTTCCGTACGCGCTACTTCACCGCGAGCACCAGGCTGTCCGAGGGCGAGGACCAGACGGGCCGCGCCTCGCCGAACCCGGCCGCGCGCAGGGTGTCCGCGTGCCATCGCGCGGACGGCGTGTCACCGTCGGCGTGCTCGCCGTAGATCTCGTACCGCTCGGCGGTCGGCCCGGCCAGCACCGGGTCCTTCGCGGCCAGCGCCCACCAGTCCGCCCAGTCCAGGGCGCCGCCGGCCTTGGCCCCGTCCATGGCGGCGTGCCGGTGGGCGCGTTCGGCGGCGTTGATCCGGGGAGTGTCCGTGTCGGTCATGTGGTCGGCGTTCATGAAGACCCCGCCGGCCCTGACGAGGCCGCCGATCTGCCCGTAGAGGGAGGCGAGCGGCTCGCTGTGCAGCCAGTGCAGGGCCGTGGCGGTGAGGACCGCGTCGTACGAGTCGTGGGGCAGCCGCCGCGTCCACCGCGGGTCCTTGAGGTCCGCGGTGACGAAGGTGACGCGATCGTCGCCATCGAAGGTGCCGCGGGCGATGGCGAGCAGCGCGGGGTCGAGGTCGACGCCGGTGCTGGTGGCCTTCGGGAACCGCCGGAGCAGCCGGTCCGTAATACTGCCCGTACCGCACGCGAGGTCGAGCACCCGCGGTTCGGGGCCCACGAAGGCCTCGACCATGTCGAGCATCACGCGGAAGCGCTCCTCGCGGTCGGGCATGTACCACTCCTGCTGCCGGTCCCAGCTCTTCTGCCAGGCCTGCCAGTCACCGACCTGTACCGTCCCAGTCACCCGAACCTCCTGTGTAATACCCTGGACCCAGAGAAGCCCATTACATCTTCGTCGCACCGACTTTAGACCGACGCCGTAAGGACTACAAGTGGAACTGGCCTATTACTCGGACTATGCCGTGCGCCTGGTCAACACCGAGGAGCCGGCCCGCAACAAGGACGCCCTCACCTCCGTCGACGCGGTGCGCGAGCTCTTCGGCGCCAACGGGCAGGCGGCCCGCCGGGCGACGGACGCGGATGTGACCCGTTTCCGCTCGGTCCGGGCACGGCTCCGCTCGGTCTTCGAGGCGGCCGACGGCGGCGACGAGACCCTGGCCGTGGACCTGCTCAACTCACTGCTGCTGGAGTTCCCGGTCAGCCCGCAGATCTCCGGCCACGACATCCGTGACGCGGACGGGAAGCCGGACTGGCACATGCACCTGGCCGACCACCCGTCCAACGTCACGGCGGGGTACGCCGCGACGGCCGCGATGGGCCTCGCCTTCCACCTCACCTCGTACGGTGTGGACCGGCTCGGCCTGTGCGAGGCGGCGCCGTGCCGCAACGCCTACCTCGACACCTCGACCAACCGGTCCCGCCGCTACTGCTCGGACCGCTGCGCGACCCGCGCCAACGTCGCCGCCTACCGGGCCCGCAAGCGCCTGGAGACGGAACGCGCCGCCGAGACCGGCCGCAGCGCGGACACCGCCCAGCCCGCGACGCCCCGCACCGAACGCTGATCCTTGGTCAGCGGCCGGTAGCGCGCCCGGACCCTGGCCAGGACGAGCTCCTCGGGCACGGTCCCGTAGTCCGTGCTGTCACCGCCCGCGAACCGGTTGTCACCGAGCACCCACCAGCCACCGGTCCGCCGCTCCACGGCCCGCTTGACCACCAGCAGATCCTGCTGGAACGGATGTCTAAGGATCACCACGTCACCGGGGCGCACCGGCGCCCCGTACTGCACGAGCAGCCAGTCCCCGTGGTGGAGCGTGGGCACCATCGAGGGCCCCGTCACCTCCACCACCTGGAACGGAACCCGTGCAGCCAGCCCCCGCGCGGGCTGTTCATCGGTCAGCTCCGGCAACTCCGGCACCTCCCGCATCTCTCCGGCACCTCCCCGTCCGTCCAGTACACCGTCCACACAGCGTCCCGTACATTCGGCCACTGGTCCCATCCTCACCCTGGACTTTTGGCCTAAGCCCCTGGGGGCACCCGCAAAAACACGCTTCTCACGGAGTAATGTCCCACCTGAGAAGACGATCACGAGGAAGGACAGCTCAATGCTTTCCCGCCTGTTTGCCCCCAAGGTGAAGGTCAGCGCCCACTGCGACCTCCCCTGCGGCGTGTACGACCCGGCCCAGGCCCGCATCGAGGCGGAGTCCGTCAAGGCCGTCCAGGAGAAGTACCAGGCCAACGAGGACGCGGACTTCCGCACTCGCGCGATCCTGATCAAGGAACAGCGCGCCGAGCTCGCGAAGCACCACGTCTCGGTGCTCTGGAGCGACTACTTCAAGCCGCCGCACTTCGAGAAGTACCCGGAGCTGCACCAGCTGGTCAACGACACCCTGAAGGCGCTCTCCGCGGCCAAGGGCTCGAACGACCCGGCGACCGGCCAGAAGGCTCTGGACCTGATCGCCCAGATCGACAAGATCTTCTGGGAGACCAAGAAGGCTTGATCTCTGGTTAGGCCGTCTGACCTGCGGTTTCGCTGGTCACGTCGCCTACCTGTCCGCACCCGGTCCGCAGGCCGCCGAGAACGGCGTCCATCACGGACCGGGTGCGGTCTTCTTCCCCCGGCCACAGGTGCGCGTAGATCCGCAGCGTGATGACGGCGGACGCGTGGCCGAGGACCATCTGCACCTGCTTGACGCTCGCGCCGCCCGCGATGAGCGCGGAGGCGTAGAAGTGCCGCAGGTCGTGGGTGACCGTGTGCGGCAGCTCGACGGGCTTGCGGCCCTCGCACTCGGCTGCTTCGTTCTCCGCTGCTTGGAGCGCCTTGCGAGCCCCGTTCCACTCGGTCTTCCACCGGCGATAGTTGACCGGCCCCCTCCTCCATCGCGAACAGCCACTCAGCAGTGGAGGGGCGCGCGGCAAGATGCCCGAGGAGCGCGTCGGTGACGACCTCGCCGACCGGAACCGTCCGCCGCCAACTGCCCCCAGGCCAGGGCCTGCCCGCGACCGGATAGCACGCTCCGCCACCCTAGGCCGGCGCCAAGAAGGGCTTGCGTGGCCCGCTGAACGCCGGGCACCAGCGCAATCAGCCCGCCTGGAGGATCTCCGGGCCGGTACACAAGCCGACCGCGTTTCCCACCTTCGCGATGGCGGCGCCGGCCGGTTCGGCGATCTGCCGGACACGATCATGGACCGGGCGATCGTCATCCGACTGCTCAGCCGGGCCGGCGAATGCAAGTGACTCGCAGCCGAAGCACCGTCAGCGGAACGACGTCCATGTCCGCCACGCCGCGCCCTGCCGCCACATCAGTGGCCACGAGGCCCGAAGAGCGCAGTCGACACCGCTGACACCAGTCCGATGTCCTCGCCAGGCGCCGCAGCGAGGGCATCAGTTCGGGTTCAACGGCAGAGCTTCATGATGGTGTCATCGAAGTCTGGGAACTCGTGAGCAGCCTGCACGATAATCTCCGCGGCCGACGCGCGGTGGTCCGGAACAAATCGCTCCGCGATAGCAGTCAGGGCGCGATTGACCTGCGGAGCCCAATCGGGCTCGGGCTCGTCCGAAGTGGCAGCCTCCCACGGGCCGAAGCCGTCAGCCAGAAGCCACAGGAAGGCACCCATGTCGCTGGAGACGACGCCTGTCTCACCTTCCGACCCCAGGAAGACGACAGGCTGCTGTACGAGTTCCCGACCCGGCCGGACCAACCAAAACGCCGCGTAACCGCCGGTGCCGTCCTGGCCGAAGACACGGAAGTCGTCTCCGTTCAGCTCGGCGTTGCCTGTCCACGCGCGAAACCAGTCGGTGGTCTCATCGGCAGTAAGAAAGGACTCGTAGGGCTCGAAATCGACCCCGTCCTCACCGACGCACTCGAGCCGAACTGCCATCGCAGCGGCGAGGGCGGCAGGAAGCTGGCGATCTCCGTTCGCGGTCATGCGAAGAGACTATCGATCGCCTCTTGGTTGGCACCGCTGCCTACCTTGCCTCCATCCCAGCCGAGACAAGGTGAACGACAGGTCAGCCGTCGTCGGCCACACCTCCTCGCAGGCCCCACTCATCGAGGCCGGCGTAGATCACTGCAACGCGGCCTCTGGGGAAGTCCAGCGAAGTGGCCTCACCGCTGTAGAGGGCGACCAGCTCATCGGGCCCTCGCCACCACGTGTCGGTCAAGCCCATCACCTCACGTACGGGCACATAACCTCTCAAGTCAATGCTGGCGACATCGTCTCCGACGAGCTTGGTGATCTGTTTCGCCCATTTAGATGCGTGGTGAGCCAAAGCCAGCGCTTCCATCCACCCCTCGATGGTTTTGTGGAGAGGAGCCCACTTTTCCGCCTGGATGCCGAACACACCGGACGGATCGATCATGAACGAGTAGGGGACTGCGGTCCGCTGCATCCCGGCTTCGAACCACCACCCTGCGGAGTCCTCCTCCGGCGAGTCCGGATCCAGGTACTTGGGGCCTCCGTCGTACTGCGGTGCGGGTGGCAGGAGCAGACCGCCCCATCGGTCCTGGTAGGCCGCCATCCGATCAATCACCGCTGGTGGAACGTCTCGTTCGAGCCACCACCCCCGGTGCCCCTCAACGGGGCGAACGTCTACTTTGACGCCATGCGTGCCGACAAAGGTTCGCGCTCGCCGGGTCAGACCGTCGGGCACATCATTGATGAGATGAAGATTCATCCGAGGACGCTACTCCGGCCGGTGCAGGAAGGGCCTTGACCGGCTCCAGGGGAAGAACCCACCCGCAACGAGACTCGCGTTCCCTCTCCGTCCGTGGCGGCGAGGGCATCGGTCGTCAGGCTGCGCGAGCTGTGGGGGCCTGTGTGACCCACCTCGTGACCTCAGTCAGGTGCTCGGGCTGTAGACCGAGGTGCGGGGCGGGCTGAATGAGGAGGGTCGCCGCTCCCTTCGCAGTGCGCTCCATCGCCCAGTCATGGTCGAGGCCGGTGAAGTCGTCGTCGATCCAGACGGCGGGGGCGTCTGCCAGCCAGACGTCGACGTGGTCGCGTTTCCAGAGGTAGCCGTCGGGGTGGCTGGTGGTGATCTGGGGGCGAGGCAGGTCGAGGTAAGGGAAGTCGGGCAGCCCCAGGAGGGGGCCGATGATCGTGGTGGCGTCGTTGCGCCAGCTCGTGCACCACACGGGGGTGACGATCCCGCTGGTCAGGAGGTCGGCGAGAATGCCGCCCTGACTCGGGTCGAGCCAGATGGGCACGGGGTCGTCGGGGCGTCGGCCTGTGGGCAGGACGGTGTGGCGGACGTGGGTGGGCGGGGTGCTCCCGTCGGCGGCCGGGAACGGGATGAGGACGCCGTCGATGTCGAGAAGCAGGTAGGGCAGGGGCATCGGTGCCTCCGTCGGTCAGCGTTTACGGGCGGTGATCAGGAGGGTGGTGGACCACGGGTCACGGCGCGGGTGCCGAAGCTCCTGCGTTGATGTGATGCGCAGGCCGGTTCGGGAGAGGTGTGCTCCCCAGCGGCGAGCGTCGAACTCCCATCGCGCGAGGGGCAGTCGGGTGCGGTCGGGCATGGTGACGTAGTCCTCGCGCGGACGGTCGTCCGTGGATGGATGTCTTCCGGCCCGTGCCGGGTGAGGGACGGAGAAGGCCAGCACACCGCCAGGCTTCAGGCGTCGGGAAATGGCGGCGAGGAGGAGTTCGGGGGCGACGAGGCCGACGGCGCCGAAGACGGAGTAGATCGCGTCGAAGGTCTGGCCCGTGGCCTGCAGGTGGTGCAGTGCGTGGCCGGCGGCGAAGGTGGCGCCGTCGATGTGGCCGTAGTGGGAGCGGGCGCGGCGTACCTGGAGGCCGATCAGGTCCACGCCGGTGGCGCGGGCCTGATGGTGTCTCGCGAGGTGGGCCACGTTGTGGCCGGGGCCGCAGCCCAGCTCCAGGACGCGTTTGCCGCACAGGTCCCGTCCCAAAATCTCGGCGCCGGGACCGAGGCCGGCGTGGGTGCTCCATTCCATCCGGGCCGGCGCGGTGAGGGCGTGTGCGGGGGCGGCGGCTGTGCGCTGGGCTGCGTGGGCGTACCAGGGTGAGATCTGGGCGAGCACCTAGACCTCCAGAAGTTGGACCACGTCGTTCAGGTGGCGGCGGACGACGGGGATGTACGCGGAGTCCTTGGCCGGATCGTCGATCCAGCGAATGGCCTGCTCCATGAACCACTCCACGGCCCACATGCGGTGCCAGCCCAGGGCCCATGCCTCTGCGGCGAGGCCGCCCCGGGCGGCGAGGGCGTCTTCATGACCGCCTACGGTGACGTACTGCTCCAGGAGCACCCGCATGCGGAATGGGCTCGGCACGTCGGTGGTGCCGTGGTACGAGGCGAGGTCGATCAGGCCGGGCCCGGTGAAGGCGCGTGCGAAGTCGAGGAGGTGCCAGCCGTTCTCCCCGATGTGGACGCTCGTGGGGTGGAACTCGGAGTGCACCCAGCCGAAGGGGTCGAGCGTCGCCCCCTGGACGCGGGCCTCGGCCGCGGCGCAGATTTTCCCCAGCGTGGTCTCGATGTCGTCGCAGTCCGTCCATCGGTCGGCTTTCCGCAGCCGTTGGAGGTGATCGAGGGCTCGGCCGGGCAGGGCTGCGAGGCCCGCACCGTCGAGGAGGGGCAGGCCGCCCGCTGGGCGGGCGGCGTGGAGCATGACGGCGGCAGCGACGCCGTCGAGGTCGTCTGCGTCTCGTACGGGGGTGCCGAGGTCGTCCATGAGCATGCCGAGCCACTTGTCTTGCATGGCGGTGGCGTGGAGGGCGGGGACCGGGAGCCCGCGCTGGTGGGCCACCCGCAGGGCCTGGGCCTCGCGGTCGAAGGGTTCCTTGGCGTATTTGAAGACGGCCGTGGTGCTGTCGGGGAAGGTGACGCGTTCGACGCCGGACATGCCCCATACGCGGATCTCAGCACGTTCGGGGAGGGGCTTGTCGATGAGGGTGCACAGGTCGTTCAGCAGGGTGGCGGACGGGCTCTGGGCCATGGGGGTCTCCAGGGGCTGGCGGGCTCCGGGGCGGGCGCGCGCGAGCTTGGCCCGCCCCGGAGCCGTACGGGGGTGGCGGGTTACTCGGCTGCGGTCACGCGGTGGGCGTAGACCTGCTCGATCCAGCCCGCCTTGAACTCGGCCAAGCCATCACATAAGTTGGCCATCGAGGCACCGTAGGGCGCGACGACGCCGCCGGACTGGTCCGGCACGGACTGGCAGCCGTGCACGAGCCGGCCGCCAAGCGCGGCGTGGGCCTTGATGGACTCGATCCGGCGGTGCTCGTTGAACCAGCCGCCGTGGTAGACCTCGTCCAGCATTCCGCCCGCCGCGTCGTCCAGGTCGAAGACGACGGACGTGGCGGCGGGGAAGAACCAGCACGGGCCGACGTTGGAGATGCGCCCGTCCAGCTCGACCTTGTTGAGCGCCATCAACGTCGCTGCCTCGCGCAGCATCCGCAGGTGGTCAGCGGTGATCTGCGGGAGGCCGAGGCCGACCAGGTGCTCCTCGCGGAAGAGGTACGAGTACACCCCGTACGCCGTCGCCAGGACGCGGGCCGCGTCGGAGGTGGACTCGCCGTGGTTCTTGATGAAGTAGAGCGCGAGCTGCTCGACAGCGCTCTCGGTCGTCTCGTCCACGTCCAGAAGCTGGGCCTTCACCAACTCCCAGTCGGCGACGAGCCAGGTGCTGGACTCGAAGCGGAAGAAGTACTCGGCCGGGTCGATGGTGATGCGTCGGCCGTCCACCTGGATGCCGGGCAGGCGGTTCCAGCGCGGGTCGAAGGCGTCGGGCAGCTCGACCGTGATGGTCGCGGTGTCGATGGTGGTCACCGTGTCTCCGTCTCTGATCGTCCGGGCCAGGGGCACAGGAATGCCCGAGCCCGTTAGGGCGTACGGAACTTGGGAGCCGCCCGGCCCGCGATGCCGTGAGTGGGGCGGCTGTCGATAAGTGAACCGCCCGCTACGCAGAGTGGGTACGGTGTGACCGAGGCCAAGCGGTATACACGGTTTACGGATCCGGAGCGGAGGCGATCGTGCCGGCACCGACCAGCGCCAACTCCCGCCTGCGCGACACGATCAACGCCGCCGGGTGCACGTACGACGCGCTTGCCAAAGACGTACGCCGCATCGCCGCCGAGAACGGCGAACTGCTCCAGACCAACAAGTCGGCCATCTCCCACTGGGTGGGCGGTGCCCGCACGCCATCCGGCCAGGCAGGGCAGTACCTCGCCGAAGCCCTCTCCCGGCGCCTGGGCCGCGTCGTCACCCGAACCGAGCTCGGCCTCCACTCACCCGACACGGAGTCGCCACCGGACACCGACCCCGTCACCGCGGTCACCGACCTCGGCCGCGCGGACGTCGAACGCCGCCGCTTCCTCGCCATCGCCGCCTTCACCACGGCCGGCGTGGCCATGCCTCTCCTGCACGACCACGAAGCCACATCGCGGATGCTCCGTGCCCGCACCGCCCGCTCCCTCGTCGGCAGCGACGACATCGACGTCGTACGGCAGATCACGGCAGCCTTCAGCGCCGCCGACGAACGGCTCGGCGGCGGGCACGGCCTGACCACAGTCACCGCGTACCTCGCCGACACGGCAGCCCCCATGCTGCGCGGCCGCTTCCCCACAGAAGCCTTACGCCAGGCCGCCTTCGGCGCCGTCGCCGAACTCGCCTACCTCGCAGGGTGGAAGCACCACGACCTCGGCCACGAAGGCGCTGCCCAGCGCTATTACCAGGTCGGCTACCAGCTCGCCTGCGAAGCCGACCCCCACGGCCATGCCGCCTGGATGATGCGCGCCCTCGCCCATCAGTCCCTCAGCCTCAAGCAACCCCACCACTGCGTGGACCTCGTCAAAGGCGCCCTCACTCGCGGCCTCGGCCACGTGGACGGCCAGACAGAAGCGCTCCTCCACATCACGCACGCCCGTGCCTACGCAGCGGTCGGCGAGAACCCACTGGCCGCCCGCGCTCTCCTCGCCGCCGAAGACGCACTCCTGCGCGAGGACGGTCCCCAGCCCAGCTTCTCCCGCGCCAGCGGCCCAGCATCCGGCACCGTGGCCAGCCACACCGCACGCACGCTGACCGATCTCGCGGACCACATCGGCACGGAACAACAGCACCGCGACGCCCTCACCCGCTGGGACCCGGAGAAGTACAAGCGCGTCCACGCACTCACCCACGCCGACCTCGGCGACAGTCTCGCTGCCCAGGCCCGAGCCGACGAAGCCGTTGCCGCCTGGACCCAAGCCCTGGTCCTCATGGAGGGCATGTCCTCCGATCGCACCCGCAAGGCCGTCACCTCGATCCGCTCCACCCTCGCTGTCTACCAGCGCCGCCGCGTCCCCGGGGCCGCAGATCTCGCCCGCCGCGCCCGCGAGGCCCTCGCCTAACATGCCCAACAACCTGCCCGACGAAGGGAACCCCGTGGCCCAGCAGACCGACAACCGCCCCTCAGCCCTCAAGCCGGCGCTCGAATCGATGACCCTGCTCGTCGCGGCCGTCATCGTCCACGACAAGGCCACCAACCGCGTCGTACTCCTCCAGCGCAGCGAGAACGCCAAGTTCGCCCAGGGCATGTGGGACCTCCCCGTCGGCAAGAGCGAGCCAGGCGAGCCCATCACCGAAACGGCGGCCCGCGAGCTCTACGAGGAGACCGGCCTCACCGTGAAGCCCGAGTCCCTCAAGGTCGCCCACATCATCCACGGCGCCTGGGGCGTTGAGTCCCCCAATGGCTTCCTCACGGTTGTCTTCGCCACCCACGAATGGACCGGCGAACCCGAAAACCGTGAACCCCGCAAGCACTCCCAGGTCCGCTGGATCAACGCCGACTCCATCCCCCAGGACTTCGTAGACACCACCTCAAGCGCCCTCCACCGATATCTCGGTGGCGGGCCAGAGGTCTCACTTGACGGCTGGCGATAGAGCACGATTGCCGCGCGACTGGTTGCCGGATCGCTTCTATCCGGCAACCAAGATCGGCCGTAGGGGCGACCGCGCCAGCACCCAGGAGCGTTCCCACTGTCATGGTGGCACCACCGCCCGCATCCGCAAGCACAACCTGTGCCACAGCGGCCTGAGCCAGCAGTTCTGCGCCCCGCCGTCCGCACTCAGTCCTCGTCCTCGGCGCGAGACTCAGCATCTCGTCGTCAGTGTCGTGCCTCATCATGCTCGCCATGACTGACTACGCTCTCACCGGCCTTGGGCCGAACCGATTCGAGGAAATGTCCCAGGCTCTGGCCCTCAAGGCACTCGGACCGTCCGTAGAAAACTTCGGAGACGGCCCTGACGGCGGTCGCGAAGCCTCCTTTCAGAGCCTGAGTCACTTTCCTACGCTCGATGCGCCCTGGACTGGCTACGGGGTGTTGCAAGCCAAGTTCCGCAAACGTCCGGAAGGCACTGCCAAGGACGCCGAGTGGCTGATTGGTCACATCAACTCCGAGCTACGTGCATGGGCCGATCCGCACCACACCCCGCCCGCCGCTCCCCGAGGAACGCCCCGGCGAGCAGTGCGCCCGCCAGGACCAGGGCGGAGTTGACCAGGATCGCGAGCGAGACGCCCGACAGGACGGTGTGCGGGCCGGTGTCGCCGAGAGTGGACATCCGGGCCGTGGCGATGGCGCTCATCACCGGGATGCCGAGCGTGATGCCGATCTGCTGGGTCATCGTGGCCAGGCCGGTGGCCAGGCCCTGTTCCTCGTCCGGGAGGCCGGAGGTGGCGGTGACCATGAAGCCGACGATCATCAGCATGTTGCCGATGCCGCCGATGAACGTGGCCGCCAGCAGGAGCCAGATCCAGGCTCCGGAGGTGCCGAGCGCCACCAGGGAGAGCGTGGCGACGGCCTGGACGACGCCGCCGGTGACGATGGTCGCCCGGTTGCCGAAGCGGCCGACAGCGCGGCCGCCGAGCGTGCCGCCGATCACGGTGCCGATACCCAGGACACCGAAGGCGAGGCCGGTGGCGAGCGGTGAGTAGCCGAGGACCTCCTGGAGGTAGAGCGTCAGCAGGAAGACCAGTGAGGTCTCGGTGACGAAGGCGATCAGTCCGGTGACGTTGCCCCAGATGACGCTGCGCCGCTTGAGGATGCGTACGGGGACGAGCGGGGCCGCGGCCCTCTTCTCCACGAACCAGAAGCCGATGAGCAGCGCGATGCCCGCGAGGAGCGCGGCCAGGGTGGTGGGCGTGGTCCAGCCGGTCGCGCCGGCCTGCGTCAGCCCGTAGACCAGGAGCAGGAGCCCGCCGGTGACGGTCGCGGCTCCGGGTACGTCGAGGCGGGGGCGCTCGGCCGGGCGGGAGTCGGTGATGACCGAGGGGGCCAGGGCGACGACGAGTGCGGCGACGGGCACGTTGACGAAGAACGCCCAGCGCCAGGAGAGCAGATCGGTGAGGAGGCCGCCGAGGATCGCACCCGCGGTGAAACCCGCTGACATCAGAGCGCCGTTGAGCCCCAGGGCGCGTTCGCGCATCGGCCCCTCCCTGAAGGCGGTCGTCAGCAGGGCGAGTCCGGCCGGGGTGACGGCCGCGGTGGCGAGGCCCTGGAGGACGCGGGCGGTGAGCAGCACTTCGGGGGAGGTTGCCAGACCGCCCAGCGCCGAGGAGAGGCCGAGGAGGACCATTCCGGCCACGAAGAGGCGCTTACGGCCCACGAGGTCGGCGACGCGGCCGAACAGGAGCGTGAACCCGGCGGCGGCGAGGGCGAAGGCGGTGGCGATCCACTGCAGGTCGGCGAGGGCGAAGCCGAGTCCTTCGCCGACGACCGGCAGTGCGACGTTCAGGATCGAGAAGTCCACGGCAATCATGAACTGGGCGCCGAGGAGGAGCGTCAGGACGAGTTTCTGCCGCCCGGTCATACGGGGTGCGGCTCCGGGCGGAGCGGAGGCGGTCGGGGCGCCGCCGGTGGTGTGCGGAGGGGTCTGGCTGGGTGCGGACATGGTCGCCCTTCCTCGGACGGAGGTTCTAACGGTTCTGTGGTTCCGTTAAGATGGGGCGACCGTAGCAGAGGAGAGCGCATTAATGGAACTGGAGACCCGTTATGACGTCTGAGTCCGAGGGTGCGGAGCCCGGCACGGTCCGGCCCGGCGGGCGCACCGCCCGGGTCCGCGAAGCCGTCCTGCGTGCGGCGGGCGACGCCCTGGCCGAGCACGGCTTCGACCGTCTCGACCTGGCCGATGTCGCGCGCCGAGCGGAGGTGGGCAAGACCACCGTCTACCGCCGCTGGGCGGGCCCCACCGGGTTGATCACGGATCTGCTCGACGAGATGGCCGAGCAGTCGTCCCCGCGCACGGCGACGGGCTCCCTGGACGAGGACCTCAGGGCCAACGCCCGGCTGGTGCTGAAGACCCTCTCCGACCCGCGCCAGAGCGCCCTGTTCCGCTCCGTGATCGCGGCGGCGACCTGCGACGAGCGCACTGCCGGGGCCCTGCACCGCTTCTACGCGATCCGCATCAAGGAGTGGTCCGGCTGTGTCACCGAGGCCGTCGAGCGCGGGGAGCTCCCGGCGGACACGGACCCGGACGAGGTCATCCGTGCCGTGTCCGCACCGCTCTACTACCGCCTGCTGGCCAGTGGCGACCCGCTGGACGAGGCGGCCGCCGACCGCGCTGCCGACGCCGCCGCGGTGGCCGCGCGGGCGGGTGCGTACGCCCGCTGAACTCGGCCCGGGTGCGGACGCCGCCCGTGGGCTGGGATCAGACCGACTGCGGACGCCCGTGCGCTCAACTCAACCCGCGTGCGGACGCCCGTGCGCTGGGATCAGCCCGGGTGCGTGCACGCACGTGCGCCGGGATCAGCCCTCTCGCAGGCGGGCCGCCCAGGGGTGGTCCGCGCCCTCGGCCAGGGTGATCGTCTCGAGCAGCCAGGAGCGGCTGCCGTCGCCGAGCACCGGCAGTGCGGCCTCGAAGTCCTGCTCGTCCTTGGGGCGCCCGGACCGGGACTTGTACAGCAGCTGCACCTCCGGAACGACGTACGGGACACCGTCCCCCGAGACCGCGCCGAGCCGGTCCAGCGGGAGCCGGATCCTGGCATCCCGCCGGAACACCCAGTCCTCGCCCGCCACATCGTCGAGCATGAACTGGACGCGCCACGGGTCGTCCGGCCCCGGCCGGCACCAGATGTCGTGGACGTCCGCAGGAAGGATCTCGCCGGGCCGCCACGGACGCAGCGTGCCGGGCGGATCGGCGGCCCACCACTCCCAGTCCGGCAGGACCCGCTGCACCGCGAGCTGGTCACGGCGCAGCACGAGCACATCGATGTCGCCGTGGCCCCGGAAGGCGCGGCCGACGGCCAGTTCGACCGCGTACCCGCCCGCGATCCACCACGGCGTGCGCAGCGGGGCGAGCAGGCGGACGGCTTCGGCGAGCGGCGGCGGGTCCCAGGGGCCCCACGGGGTTTCCGTGCGCACGGGCCCGTCAGCCCGGAAGGAGCAGGTGCCGGTAACTGTCCGGGTGCTCCGCGAGGTACGTGGCCAGGTCCTTGGCCGGCCTTCCGGTGAGCCGCGGTACGGCGTCCGAGACGGCGGCCATCTCCCCTGCGGCAATGGCCTCGTAGGACGTCACCCAGCCCGCCACCTCCCAGTCCGGCGCCCCGTACCCCGCGCGCGAGGCGTAGGCCTCCTCCCGGGTCTCCGGCACATAGGTGACGGTCCGTCCTGCGGCCCGGCTCAGCTCCTCGGCCGCTTCGGCGAGGGTGAACGCCACCGGTCCGGTCAGCTCGTACGTCTCCCCGTCGTGCGCGGCTTCGCCGGCCGGTCCGCCGCCGGGCAGCAGGACCGCGGTCGCGGCGTCGGCGATGTCCTCGTGGGACACCGCGGCCACCCGCCCGCCACCGGCCGGGCCGCGCAGCACCCCGTCGGCGCCGGTCATCGCGGGGATGCCCGCGAGGTACCAGCTGTCGCGCAGGAAGGTGTGGCGGACGCCGGAGACGCGGATGTGCGCCTCGGTGTCCCAGTGGTCCCGGGCGAAGGTGAACGTCGCGTCGGGTGCGGCGCCGAGGAAGGAGACGTACACGATCCGTTCGACGCCCGCGGCCACCGCCGCGTCCACCGCACTCATGTGCTCGCGCACCCGGTCAGGGCTCTCGTGGGCCGAGACGAGGAAGAGAGTGTGCGCCCCGGCCAGTGCGCGGCGCATCGCCTCCCCGTCGCCGTAGGACGCGGCAGGGGCCTTGTCGGCGCCGGGCAGCTCGGGCAGCCGCGAGGGGTCGCGGCCCAGGAGGCGCACGGGGACGCCGGCGCGGGCCAGCCGCTTCGCCACTCGCCCGCCGAGCGCGCCGCTCGCGCCGGTGACCGCCGTGATGGGGCCGCTCGGGGCCTCTTCCCAGCTGTGCTTGTCGTCCGAGGAGGTCATACGGATTCGCCTTCCGTGCGTTGCCAGGGGCGCACCTCCACGACCGCGTCGACCGGAATCGGTCCGTAGATGTGCGGGAATTCCTCCCCGCCGGGTGTGCCCGGCTCGTAGCGCACGGGCGCGGGGAGCCGGTCGGTGTCGATGACGAGCACCACGAGGTCCTGGTCACCGGCTCCGGCCCGGCTCCCGGCGCCGTACAGCATCTCGGCCACGGCGGGGAGCTGGTGCGGCAGCGAGCAGTGGATGAAGCCCTCTTCGTGCAGGGTTCGGCCGCGGGTGGACATCTCGTACGTCCCGATCCCGCGGGCCGCCTCCCACAGGGGGCCTTCGGTGAGGTGCAGCAGTTCGGCCATGCGCCAAAACTAGCCGCGTCGGCGTGCCCTGCGGGCCATCAGCGTGGCCGCCGATCCCACGAGCAGCAGCACTGCCGCGATCCCGCCGATCACCCATTCACCGCCGCGCGAACCGGTGTGCGGGAGTTCGCCTCCGGGGTGGGGCGGCCGGGCCGGCCGACCGTGCGTCGGGGTGAGCCGCGGACCCTGCGTCGACTCCGGGAGGGACGGCCCCGGGCTGTCCGAAGGGCCGGGCGTGGGTGTGGGCGTGGGAGTGGGTGTGGGTGTGGGTGTGGGTGTGGGTGTGGGTGTGTACGAGTCCGTCGGCTTGAGCGCACCGGTCGGGGCCGGTGAATCGGTCGGGGCCATCACCGTCCCGGTGGCGCTGCGGGCGTAGCGCACCACACCGTGGTTGGCCCCCTCCTCGGCGAGCAGCCGCTCCCCGGTGACGCTGCTCAGATCGCCACCCACCGTCAGGGAGTCGGAGCCGTTCGACGGTGCCACCCGCGATCCCCCGCCGACGACGCCCACGTTGTCGATCTGCGAGGCGTCCTCGTGGTGGGTGACGGGGTCGATGTTCGGATCGGGCCAGCTGCCCGGAGGGCAGCTGGCCCCTAGGCACGGGCCGAGGCCGCCGGGCAGCGGGTCGGCGGCAGCGATGGGCGCGAGAGCCCCCACCATGGCTGCCGCTGCCGCCACCGTCACCGCCACGCGGCAGGTCTTACCGCTTCTACGCGCTCTTGTTCCCATGCAGCGCAATATGCAGCTTTGCTGAGTGCCCATCAGCCGTGCCACGCCGGGTCGCCGGTCCGCTTCCGCCGACCGGTCCGCTTCCGCCGATCGGTCGGCCGTTCCCGGCCCGGTCGGCGGCCCGTCCGCCGTCAGCCCCTCAGCCCGTCAGCCCGTCAGCCCGTCAGCCCGTCAGCCCGTCAGCAGCTTCGCCTCGGTCCGCGGATCGAGGCCGAGCGTGGGCCGGTCGGGCCGCTGCGGTGCGGTGCCGCCCAGCTCGCACAGCCAGGCCCAGGTGTCGGCGACCGTCTCGGCCACCGGCCTGCAGCGCAGCCCCGCGGCGTACGCCCGGCCGGCATCCCCCTGGTGCAAGCCGTCGTACAGCTCCCCCGGCGGAACCCAGACCGGCAGGTCGTTCCACGGCTCGACACCCGCCGCGAGAATCGCCTCCGTGTCGGTCCAGCACAGCTCGGCATCTGATCCGGTGACGTCCACACAGGTTTCGAGCAGTTCGCCCATCGTGGTGTGTCCGGGGCGGCTGATCAGGTTGTACGGTCCGTGGAGCCCGGCCTCGGCGGCGTCCAGCATCCAGCCGGCGAGGTCGCGGACGTCGATGTACTGGAGGGGCAGGCCGGGGGTCCCGGGGGCCGGCACGGGTCCGCCGCGGGCGATCCGCGTCAGCCACCACGGCAGCCTGCCGATGTTCTCCCAGGGTCCGATGATCAGTCCCGCGCGGACGAGCAGCGCCCGGTCGCCGAAGGCGTCCAGCACGGCCAGTTCACCGCCGCGCTTGGCCTGCGCGTACGGGATGTCGTCGCCGTCGTCCGCCGAGGTGTCGGTCACCACCGGCCCGTCCTCGGACAGACCGGCCCGGACCGGATACGAGTAGACGGAACGGCTGGAGACGTACGTGTAGTGCGGCGCGCGGCCGGACAGCAGCCGCGCCGCATCCCGTACCGCCGAGGGGGCGCCGCTCCAGGTGTCAACGACCAGGTCCCAGTTGTACGCGCCCTCGCCCGCCTCTCCGGCGGCCTCCAGCGCGGCCAGGCCTCCCTCGGTGGTCCGGTCGCCGAGGAGTTCGGCGGTCCCGGCCGGGGGCGCATGGTGGCCGCGGTGGAAGACCGTGACCTCCCAGCCGCGCGCAAGGGCGTCCTCGGTCACCGCCCGGCCGACGAACTCCGTACCACCCAGCATCAGAAGCCTCATGACGCCGACTCCGCCCTGCCCGGACACCGAACCGGGAAGGGCCTCGCTCTGGGCTGAATCGGACGGGAAGCGCCCGTGTTCAGGAGGAACAGACCAGCGGACTCCGGTTGCGCAGCAGCCACTGGTGGTAGCCGTCCGCCCGCCGGGCCGCCTCCCGGTAGGCGGCCTCCAGTTCCCCGTACACCGTCCCCATGTCCGCGCCCGGCCGGGAGACCAGCAGCAGGCGTACGGCGAGCGGGTCGTCGCGCAGCGGTCGGATCGCCATGTCGTCGCGCGGGCCCGATGTGGGCTGGCAGGGGGCGACCGCCTCGCCGAGGACTATGAGGGACGCGGCGGTGAGGTAGTCGCCGTGCAGCACGGTCGGCTCGACCCCGGCCGCGCCGAACACCCGGCGCAGACCGTCCCATTCGCCGTCCACCGTGGGGTCGACCATCCACCGGTCGGCGGCCAGGTCGGTCAGGTCGACGACGGGCAGGGCGGCCGCCGGATGGTCGCGGGCCATCGAGACGAACTGCGGTTCGCGGTCCACCAGCACCCGCCGGACCAGGCCGTCCGGCACGTACAGCGGGCAGCCCTCCACCTCGTGCACGAAGGCGACGTCCAGCCGGCCCGCCTCGACCGCGCGCAGTAGCGCGTGGGCCGACACGTCGACCCGCAGCGAGATGTCCGTCCCCGGCAGCCGGGTCCGCAGCCTGCGCAGCCAGCCGCCGATGACCCGGCTGGCGGTGCAGCCGATCCGCAGCCGGGGTCCGCCGGTGCGGGCCGCGTCCGCCTCCGCCTTCGCGTCGCTGACGAGGGCCCGCATGCCGTCGACCAGCGGACGGGCCCGGCTGAGCACGGCATGGCCGAGCAGCGTCGGGCGGCAGCCGGTGCGTTCACGGCTGAACAGCTCGGCGCCCAGGGTGTTCTCGATGCGGCGCAGCTGAGTGGTGAGCGAGGGCTGGCTCACGCCAAGTCTGCGGGCGGCCCTGTGCAGGCTGCCGGCGTCGGCGATGGCGCACAGCGCCCTGAGGTGCCTCACCTCAAGCTCCATACCGCCGAGAGTAAGGCGGCCGGGCCATGCCGCACCAGACGTCTCAACCGCATCAAACGCCGCCAATTCGGCGGGAGGTGGAATGCCGGACACCGTTTGTGCCCTCTTGCGTCGCCTCGTCGCCGGCCTCGGGTGATAGGGCCGCGTTATCGCCGGTTGGCATCATCCGCCGGGGCTGCGTTTCACCGACACTCTCTCCGTACCGCCCCCGTCCGAGTCCGATCATCGGACGGGTTCCTCGGACAGGTAACTGGTAGGAGACCCCCCATGAAGCACCCCAGGACCGTCACGTCGGCCGTGGTCGGCCTCGGCTTCGGCCTCGCCGCCGCGCTGGGTACCGCCCCCGCGCTCGCCTCTGCCGCTCCCGCACCTGCCTCTTCCTCCCCGGCCCCCCACGCCGCGTACATCAGCGCATCCGGATCGCACGAGAGCGCCGCCGCCAACGAGGCGTTCTTCGAAGCGGTCGTGAAGTCGGTGGCCGAGAAGCGGGCCGCCCACCCGGGCATCAAGTCGGTCACCATCGTCTACAGCAGCGCCAACGCGCCCACCTTCCGCACCCAGATAGCCAACAGTGCACGGATCTGGAACAGCTCGGTCTCCAACGTCCAGTTGCAGGAGGGGTCCAACCCGGACTTCACCTACAAGGAGGGCAACGACCCGAGCGGCTCCTACGCCAGCACCGACGGACACGGCAACGGGTACGTCTTCCTGGACTACGCGCAGAACCAGCAGTACGACTCGACCCGCGTCACCACGCACGAGACCGGGCACGTGCTCGGCCTGCCGGACCACTACGAGGGCCCGTGCAGCGAGCTGATGTCGGGTGGCGGCCCCGGCCCGTCGTGCACCAACTCGAACCCGGACGCCAATGAGCGCAGCCGGGTGAACTCCCTCTGGCAGAACGGCTTCGCGGCCGCGCTCGCCCGCAGCGGTTCCTGACCCTCCCGACAGGGGCCGCCTCGCAGGACGAGGTGGCCCTCCGCGGGCTCCGGCCACCGCCCCACCAATGGGGCGGGGGGCGGTCGGGTCGGGGGGTTTGGCGTCGGTACGGACCAGGGGCGGGCGGCGCCCGGGGGGGGGAGACCACAGCCGTCAGGTGCCCAGTTCAGTACGGACGACGGCTTCAGGTGTTGAGTTCGGTACGGACGACGGCTTCAGGTGTTGAGTTCGGTACGGACAAGCGTCAGCAACTCGTCCTCCGTCATCCCGAGTTCGCGTGCGTCGCCGACCATCTCGCGTACCCGCTCCAGGAGCCTGGCGCGGTGCGGGGAGGCTCCGGCGGTGACCACCGCGCCGCGTCCCCTGCGCAGTTCGATCAGCCCTTCCTCACGCAGTCGCTGGTAGCCGCGCAGCGCCGTGTGGACATTGACGCCCAGCGATTCGGCGAGGACCCGGGCGGCGGGCAGCCTCTCCCCGGAGACCACCGTCCCGTCGGCGACGGCACGGCGCACACAGGCCGCGATCTGGTCGCCGAGCGGCACGGTGGAGGTGGGGTCGACCCGGAAGAGCATGGTCAGTGTTCCGTTCGGCGCTGGTCGATCAGGGTGTTGAGGAGCGCGGCCGCGGTCGCCGAGTCGTCGACCGTGACCGCGAAGTCGCGCCCGTTGGCCAGCCGTACCACGATCGCCTCGCCGGATCGGATCATGACACCGCTGCGCCCCGGACGGAACCGGTAGCCCCAGCCCCCGTACTCGGTCAGGACGTTGACGTCACGGCTGCTCGCCGTCTCGATCCGTTCGAGCGGGACCCCTATGCGCGGCCAGGGCAGGACTCCGGAGACCCTGAGGCCGCGCCGGTCCGCGGTGACGTACGGACGGGCGAAGCTCGCCAGGACCACGCCCACGACGAGAGCCGGGACCGCCCCGGCCCAGCCCGTCGTGAGCAGCAGGAGCACCCCGCCCCCGAGCACGAGGATCGCGGCGGCCGGCAGCCACCAGATACCGGCGCTGCGCGCCCATCCCGCGACTTCCCCCTCGGACAGCGCGATCCGGTCACCGCCACCCGCCGGTCCCGCCTCGGACTCCTCCGGGGCGGGCAGGAGCCTGGCCAGGAGCAGCCCGAACCCGAAGGCGAGCGCACCGACCCCAACGGCGACCGCCATGTGCCACATCGGGAACGAGACACCCTGCGCGCGGCCCTGCGCGTCCTCGGCGGCATCCACGTTGATGAGCATGACGACCGCCAGCAGGTAGCCGAGGGAAGCGGCGATGGCGTAGCCACTGGCGACGAGCGTCCGGTACCCGCGGCCGGAGTACTTCCCTGCCACGGCCGCCAGGGTCCACAGCGCCCCGACCCCGAGGAGCACGATCGTGACGACCACGATGTACTCGCCCTGGCCCGCGTGGTCGTCCACCCGGCCGTTGCCCACGAAGTGACTGGCCATGTGCGCGGGCAGCCGGTCGCGGCG
The DNA here is from genome assembly GCF_042672475.1 of Streptomyces sp. NPDC127177. Lineage (NCBI taxonomy): Bacteria > Bacillati > Actinomycetota > Actinomycetes > Kitasatosporales > Streptomycetaceae > Streptomyces > Streptomyces sp. NPDC127177. The sequence goes on along the minus strand of NZ_JBHXUW010000085.1, from coordinate 2,948 downwards.
GTCGGCGAAAAGGATGAGGTCGACGGCGGTCGCGATCAGGAACGGCAGAGCGGCTACGAGCCCGCGGCTGAGAATCTTCCGGTTCATTAAAACCTCCATTGTTCGCATGCTAGTAGAACAATGGAGGTGCGGCAATGCCGAACCCGCCTGACGGTGGCGCGCTGTCAGACGGGTTCGGTCGGTGAGCGGGAGCAAGCGGTAGCGAACGGGAGGGAGGGAGCGGGGGACTGTGGGGGTATGGGGGTACGGGGCTATGGGGGTACGGGGGTTATGAGGGGGTGGCCGGATCGGAACGGCCTGTCGGTCGGGCCGGTTCAGGCAAATTCGGGCCGGTTCAGCAAATTCGGTCGGGCGAGGTCAGGCCTGTTCGGGTCCGGTCGGTGCGGGCCCGTTCCGCATCGGGGCGAACCGGGTCCGGGGCGGGGGCGCCGGAACCCTGCGGTGGGTCAGGCCAGTTCGAGCGGGAACGCGCCTCGGTGACCGGTACCCGCGCCCGCCGCCGGGCGGGGCTCGAACTCCGGGCAGCTCCATATCTCCTGGACGAAGCCGCTGCGCCGGTCCCAGAGCTCGCGGACGTCGCCCTCGCCGTCCGCCCCTCGGTAGGCCTCCTTGGCTCCCCTGAAGCAGGCGAGGCCGCCGGAGAGTCCGCGTCCCGGAGCCGGGAAGTAGTCCGAGAAGGCGCAGGCGATGCAGGTCTGGAGGCGGACGCCGGGCGGAAGGTCCCGCTGGATGGTGGCGAGCGCCGCCCCGAAGTCGCTCTCGGCCCGGTGCGACCGGAAGGCCGCACCGCCGAACTGCAACTCCAGGTAGAGGTAGGGATCCGGCCTGCGCAGGGACAGCAGGCAGCTGAGCGTCGCCTGCTGGGCCTCCCCGTCGGCTGTGACCGGGAACGGCAGGTCCCATTCCAGGACGCAGTCGTTGAGCGCCCCGTCCGCCAGGGCGAACATCTCGCTCTCCACGGGCGGGCCGGCCGCCGGGCGGAGACCGTCGAAGCTCTCGCCCTCGAAGTCGATACCCCGGATGCGGATGCGGAGTTGCTGTCCGTCGGTGGTGAGGATGACGGCATCGGAGCCCTGCCGGTCCCGGTACCACCCTGCCCACGACTCATCTGTCATGGGCACGGACTGTAGCCCGTGCCTCGGACACTCCCCCTGCCGCCCTCCACTTCCTCGCACGGAGCTGTGACCTCGGCCGATCACCGCCCGGCCGCGCCGCACGCCGACACCCCTCCCGACCACCCCCGCGCACCCGTTCACCCACCCGTTCACCCACCTGGCCACCTGGGCTCCCGGACTCCTCAGCCCCTGGGCTTCCGGCCTCCTGGGCTTCCGGCCTCCTGGGCCCCTGGGCTCCCCGGCTCCTGCCCGCCCCGGCCGCTCAACCGGCCGCGTGGACAAGGCACTCCCGCGTGTGTGCCCCGCCATGCGGCCCGGCCCCGCACACACCCCTGGGGCCCGACCACCGCATCCGACCCCATCGCTCCCCTCGGGCAGGCAGCCCCCGCCTCGCCCGGACGCCCTCAACCGGCGTACATCCTGTGAGTGTTGAGGCCGCACGTGCTCCGCAAGGGCTGCCCACCGCCCCTCTCTCCGCACCCCTGCGTGGGGGCACGGTCCGGTCCGATGTGCTGGCTCCGATCCCGTCTCCTTCCTCCATGGCCGCTTCCGCGTGCGGCCGGTCGGCCCGCCTCCGCTTCCGCCTTCGCTCCCTCCCTCCTGGCGCGCTTCCCCCGCGCCGCTCCGCTCAGTGCGTCCGGCGGATGACGAATCAGTGCGTCCGGCGGGTGACGAACTCGGCCAGGGCCAGGAGATCGCCCGCCGCGGACAGATCCGGCACGGCGCGGGACAGATGGTGCACGGCACGGGCCATCCGGTCCGCGGCGCAGACCTGTGCCCAGTCGCGGCCACCCGCCCGGTCCACGGCGTCGGACGCCCTGCTCACCTCGCCCGCCGTGTTCATGGGGCCGCGGTAGAGCGCGGCGAGTTCGGCCGCCGCCGGGGTGCCGGAGGTGAGCGCGGCGACCACGGGCAGCGACTTCTTGTGAGCGGCGAGATCTGCCCCGACAGGCTTCCCGGTCTGGGCCGGGTCCCCCCAGATGCCGATCAGGTCGTCGATGAGCTGGAAGGCGAGCCCCGCCTCCCGGCCGAATCCGTCCATCGCCCCGACAGCGCGCTCGTCCGCACCCGCGTAGAGCGCTCCCAGTGCGCAGGCACAGCCAAGCAGTGCGCCCGTCTTGGCCGTGGCCATGGCGAGACACTCGTCCAACGAGACCTCGTCCGGGCCGCGTTCCTCGAAGGCGCAGTCGGCCTGCTGGCCCGCGCACAGCTCGATGACACAGGTCGAGAGCCGGGCCGAGGCGCGCGAGGACACCGCCCGCGCGTCCTCGGCGAGCAGCCGCTGCGCCAGGGCGAGCATGGCGTCCCCCGCGATGACGGCGTCCGGGATGCCGAAGACCGTCCAGGCCGTCGCACGGTGCCTGCGGGTGCGGTCCTCGTCGATGACGTCGTCGTGCAGCAGGGTGAAGTTGTGGGCCAGCTCCACGGCGACGGCCGCCCGCACCGCGTCCCGAGGATCACCTCCGAGCGCGCGGGTGGCGGCCAGCACGAGCGCGGGTCTGATCGCCTTGCCCGCACCACCAGCGGCGGGGCTTCCGTCTGCGTGCTCCCAGCCGAAGTGGTACATGGCGACGCGCCGGATCGATCCGGGCAGCGAGGCGACCGCGGCCCGCAGGTGGGGGTCGACTAGGGATCGGGTGTACTCCAGAAGCGCCGCGGCCTCATTGCCCTCGGTCGCGGCATCTGTACGGGTCATGGTCAATCGGTCACCCCGGTCGTTGCCGTCCCGGCCCGGTCCGCTGTCGCGCCGGGGCCGGGGACGTGGGTGGTTGCTGTGGGTGCTGCCGGCTGTGGCCGGTGGCCGGACCGGCGGGGGCGGGCCCCGCCGGTCCC
>NZ_JBHXUW010000084.1:0-30916 GCF_042672475.1 Streptomyces sp. NPDC127177 | reverse complement strand
TCTCGAACCCGGCCTTCACCAGCGCGGCCGTGCCACCACAGAGAACGGCCTGCTCGCCGAAGAGGTCGGTCTCGGTCTCCTCGGTGAACGTCGTCCTGATGACGCCCGCGCGGGTCCCGCCGATGCCCTTGGCGTACGACAGTGCCAGCTCCAGGCCCTTGCCGGTGGCGTCCTGCTCGACGGCCACGATGCACGGAACGCCGCGGCCCTCCTCGTACTGGCGGCGGACCAGGTGACCCGGGCCCTTCGGCGCGACCATGCAGACGTCGACGTCGGCCGGCGGCTTGATGAAGTCGAAGCGGATGTTCAGGCCGTGGCCGAAGAACAGCGCGTCGCCATCCTTGAGGTTGTCCTTGACGGACTCCTCGTAGACCTGGGCCTGGATCGGGTCCGGGACCAGGATCATGATGACGTCGGCCTCGGCGGACGCCTCGGCCGGGCTCACCACGCGCAGGCCCTGCTCCTCGGCCTTCGCCTTGGACTTCGAGCCCTCGTGCAGACCGACACGGACGTCGACACCCGAGTCGCGCAGCGACAGCGCGTGGGCGTGGCCCTGGCTGCCGTAACCAAGGACCGCGACCTTGCGGCCCTGGATGATGGACAGGTCGGCATCGTCGTCGTAGAACAGCTCGGCGGGCATGGGTGACTCTCCTTGGTTCCTGGAACGTGAGGGTGTGTTCGGACGGGAGGACGAGAAGGTGACGGCGCTGCTCTCAGAACACCTAGGCGCTCTGTGCGCGGGACGCCGTGGCGGCGCCCGCCGGGGTGAGGCGGATCGGGCGGGCCTCGCGCGCGGTGCGGTCGGCCAGGGCCCGGGAGCCGCGGCCGATGGCGATCGCGCCGGACTGGACCAGCTCCTTGATACCGAAGGTCGCGAGCATCCGGAGCATCGCGTCGAGCTTGTCGCCGGAACCGGTCGCTTCGAGGGTCACGGCTTCGGGCGAGACGTCGACGGTTCTGGCCCGGAACAGTTCGCCGATCTGGACGACTTGGGCGCGGGTGTCGTGGCCGGCGCTCACCTTCACCAGGACCAGTTCGCGCTGGACCGCGGAATCCGCCTCCAGCTCGACGATCTTGATGACGTTGACCAGCTTGTTGAGCTGCTTGGTCACCTGTTCCAGGGCGAGTTCGTGGTCGACCCTCACGACGATGGTGATGCGTGAGTGGTCGGGGTGTTCGGTGGTGCCGACGGCGAGCGAGTCGATGTTGAATCCGCGGCGCGAGAACAGGGCGGCGACACGGGCGAGGATGCCGGGTGTGTTCTCGACCAGGACGGAGAGCGTGTGCTGGGACATGTTCAGGAGGTCCTCTCAGTCGTCCGCGGAGTCGCCGAAGTCGGGGCGTACGTCGCGTGCGGCCATGATGTCGTCGTTGGAGGTGCCGGCGGGGACCATCGGCCACACCATCGCGTCCTCGTGGACGATGAAGTCCACAACGACGGGGCGGTCGTTGATCGCGTTGGCCTTGTCGATGATCGCGTCGAGCTCGTACGGGTTCTCACAGCGCAGGCCCACACAGCCCATCGCCTCGGAGAGCTGTACGAAATCCGGGACCCGGGTGCCGCGGTTGGTGGTGGATCCCACTCCGCGGGTCGAGCCGGTGGTGGCGTTGGTGGCGCCGTCGTGCAGCACCGTGTTGGAGAACCGGGCGCCGTAGAAGAGGTTCTGCCACTGGCGGACCATCCCGAGCGCGCCGTTGTTGATGATCGCGACCTTGATCGGGATGTTGTTGAGCGCGCAGGTGGTGAGCTCCTGATTGGTCATCTGGAAGCAGCCGTCACCGTCGATCGCCCAGACCGCACGGTCCGGCATACCGGCCTTGGCACCCATCGCGGCCGGCACCGCGTACCCCATCGTCCCGGCACCGCCCGAGTTGAACCAGGTGCCGGGCTCCTCGTGCGGGAGGAACTGCGCCGCCCACATCTGGTGCTGCCCCACGCCGGAGGCGAACAGTGTTCCTTCCGGGGCCATTTGGCCGATCCGTTCGATGACCTGCTGCGGGGAGAGCAGCCCCGGGTCGGCGGGGAGTTCGTAGCCGCGCCGGTAGGTGGTCCGCCAGTGGTCCAGGTCCCGCCACCAGTCCGCGTAGTCGCCGACGTGCCCTTCCTCCCGCTCGCCGTGGACGGCGGCGGTCAGGCCGACGAGCACCTCGCGGGCGTCCCCGACGATCGGCACGTCCGCGAGCCGGTTCTTGGAGATCTCGGCCGGGTCGATGTCGGCGTGGACGACCTTGGCGTGCGGGGCGAAGCTGTCCAGCCTGCCGGTGACCCGGTCGTCGAACCGGGCCCCCAGGGCGACGATGAGGTCCGCCTTCTGGAGGGCCGCGACCGCCGCGACGTCCCCGTGCATGCCGGGCATGCCGACGTGCAGCGGGTGGCTGCCGGGGAAGGCGCCCAGCGCCATCAGGGTGGTGACCACGGGCGCCCCGGTGAGCTCGGCCAGGGTGCGCAGCTCGGCGGTGGCCCGGGCCTTGAGCACCCCGCCGCCGACGTAGAGGACCGGGCGGCGGGCCGCGGCGATGAGCCGGGCGGCCTCCCGGATCTGTTTGGGGTGCGGCTTGGTGACCGGACGGTAGCCGGGCAGGTCCATCACCGGCGGCCACCGGAAGGTGGTCTCCGCCTGGAGGGCGTCCTTGGTGATGTCGATGAGTACGGGGCCGGGGCGGCCGGTGGAGGCGATGTGGAAGGCCTCGGCGATCGTGCGCGGGATGTCGTCGGCGTCCGTGACGAGGAAGTTGTGCTTGGTGATCGGCATGGTGATGCCGACGATGTCGGCCTCCTGGAAGGCGTCGGTGCCGATCGCCTTGGAGGGGACCTGTCCGGTGATCGCGATCAGCGGCACGGAGTCCATGTGGGCGTCCGCGATCGGGGTGACCAGATTGGTGGCGCCGGGACCGGAGGTCGCCATGCACACCCCCACCTTGCCGGTGGCCTGGGCGTAGCCGGTGGCCGCGTGGCCGGCGCCCTGCTCGTGGCGGACCAGCACATGGCGGACCCGGGTCGAGTCCATCAACGGGTCGTACGCCGGGAGGATGCAGCCGCCGGGGATGCCGAACACGGTGTCCGCGCCGGCCTCCTCGAGCGAGCGGATGAGGGACTGGGCGCCCGTCACGTGCTCGGCGCCGGTGTTCGGTTGCCCGGTCGTACGGGACCGCACTTGCGGGAGGAGGGGCGCGGGGGCCTGCTGCACAGCGTTTGACATCGTCAGTTCCAAAAGTCCGTAGGAGTGTTGTCGAGGACGTTTCGGTGATCGGCAGCCGCGGCGGGAGCGGCCGGTGGTGCGTACCCGCCGCCGGGTGATCACCGCATCGGTGCACCCGGCGGACCGGGCCTCGTCAGGGCGGGGTTCCTGCCGTCTGCAGGGCCTCGCGGGTGTGCCGTACGACATCGAGTCCGGAGAGCCTCTTGATGAGGGGCCCCTCGACGTCCAGTTCGCCGCGGACGGCGACCGCCGCCGCGTATCCCCGGTCCACCGGCACATCGAGCAGAGTCCAGCCGGAGGGCGGGTACGGTCCCTCGGGGCGTCCCGATCCGACGTAGTCGAGAGCGGGGTCGCGGCCAAGGCCCGTACCGAGGCCCTTGAGGTAGGCCTCCTTGCGGGTCCACAGCCGGGCCAGTGCCCTGGGACGCTCCGGCGGGCTGAGCGCGGCCAGTTCGGCCTGCTCGTCCACGTGCAGCATCGAGGCGAGTTCGGCGGTGCTCTCCTCGTCCGACACCAGCTCCACGTCGACCCCTATCGGGGCCGCCGCCGTACCGACGACGGCGAGATCGCCCCGGTGGGACAGCGAGAAGAACAGCCGGTCGTCGGCGTCGAGCACGGTGGGCCGGCCGTGCGGTCCGCCGCAGCAGGGGCAGGTGTCCCGGCCGAGGTGCACCTCTTCGGGCCGCAGGCTCAGGTACGAGCCGAGCAGCCGGCGAAGGGCGACATGCGCGGCCGTGAACCGGGTTCGGTCGGCGGCGTGCATGAGGGCGGCGGCACGCTGACGCTCGGTCGCGTCGAGTACCTGTTCGTCCAGGATGCCGCTGGGGACATCCGAGACCCTCAGGAGCCAGAGGTCCAGCGAGCCAGGGGGTGGCAGCTCACGAACGACCCACGGCAGGGTTTGTTCCACGGGGTCTCTCCTGTTCGTACGAGAGTGAGACAGGCGAGTCGGGTCTCACCGCGTGGCCGGCGCGACCGGCAGGTCCCGCCTTCCGCGCAGCGGCCCGATCAGGAGGAGGAGCGGTGTCACGGCGAGTCCCGCGGTGAGCAGCCACAGGCTGGGCCGCAGGCCGAGGACCTGGCCGAGGCTCCCGCCGAGCACGGAGCCGATCGGAATGGCACCGAAGTTCGCGAACGAGACGCTGGCCGAGACACGGCCGAGCAGCTGCGGCGGACAGTAGCGCTGGCGGAAGGCCCCCTGGATCACGTTGGCGAGCACGACCCCGAGCGAGAGGATCGCACTGCCCAGCACCAGTGCGGCCAGCGTCCATCCCGTCCCGGCCAGCGGGATGAGCAGGGCGAACGGTGCGCTGGCGACGGTGGCGACGAGCAGTCCGCGCGCGGATCCGAACCGTGCGATGAGGCGTTTCGCGGTGGTGGCCCCGAGGATCCCGCCGATGCTGCTCGACGCGAGGAGCCAGCCGGTGCCGCCTTCGGGTATCCCGAGCTCCCGGAGGATGAAGACCGGCAGGACCGCCGCCTCGGCCGTGAGCAGCAGGTTGGTGGTGGTTCCGTACAGGGTGAGGACGCGGAGGTAGGGGTCGCTGAAGGCGAACCGGAGCCCTTCCTTGATGTCCGGGAGCAGGGCCGGCCGCTCGGCGGGTTTCTCCGGCACCGGTTCCTTGCTGCGGATGCCGGACAGACAGAGCGCGGAGACGAGGTACGTCGCCGAGTTGACCAGGAGACCGGACGCCGCGCCGAACGCCTGGGCCAACAGGCCGCCACCGCCAAGACCCGCGACCTGGGCGACCGATTCGCTCCCCTGGAGCTTGGCGTTGGCCTCCGGGAGATCGTCCGGCTCGACGATAGAAGGCACGTAGACCTTGTACGAGATCCCGAAGAAGACCGCGGCGAACCCGTTGACCAGCCCCACGAACAGCAGCTGGGTCATCGTCAGGACGCCGAGCCAGGCAGCGGCCGGAACGCTGGCCAGCGTCACCAGCGGCACCAGGTTGCAGACCTGCATGATGGGCCGCCGTCGCATCCGGTCCACCCAGGCGCCGGCCGGCAGGCCGATCAGCAGCCAGGGCAGCCAGGGGGCGGCGGCCAGCAGCCCCACCGAGAAAGGGCTCGCGTCGAGCGTCACCGTGGCGAGCAGGGGCATTCCGACACCGGTGATGCTGATGCCGACGCGGTTGGTCGTCTCGCCGATCCACAGCAGCCGGAAGTCGCGGTTGCCACGCAGCCCCCTGCGCGGGGGCGGTTCGTGGTCCATGCCGGGGGCGCGCTCGGTCAGCCGGGCGCTCATGACGTCACTGCCTCGAGCACGGCCTGCGTCAGCAGGGTGCTCCCGTCGGACCAGCGGGTCCGCCGGCCGGTCAGTTCGGCCTTCAGGGCGTCCCGTCGGGTGCTCAGAGCACGTATTCCGTCGGCCGTGGAGCCGGGTCCGCCGCCGTGGGCGCACGCCTCGGCCACCCGGTCGGGGGCCAGCCCGCCGTCCTCGACGGCGGTGAAGCGGGCCGCGTCCACCAGCGACCGGCCGGAGTCCAGGGCGCCGAGCACGGTCTCGCCGACGAGGTGGTGGGCGGCCCGGAACGGCATTCCGTCCAGGACGAGCCGCTCCGCCAGGTAGGTGGCCGAGGTGAAGCCGTCCACGGCCCGCTCCGTCATGCGGGCGCGCTCGGGTTCGGTGCCCGCGACCACCAGGCTCAGCAGTGTCACCGCGTCGGTGGTGTCGCTGAGGCCGGGCCACAGGTGGCGTACGGCCTCGGTGCCGACGGCGATGGCGTTGGTGTAGCCGCCGGTGGTCATCGCGGACGCCGCGCCGACGAAGGCACCGAGGCTCGCGGTGGACCGGCCCTGGATGTGTTCGAGCAGGAACGGGTTGCGCTTCTGCGGCATCATCGAACTGGACCCGACGAGGGTGTCGCCCACCCGCAGCAGCCCGGACTCCTCGGACGTCCAGGTACTCAGGTCCCGGCCGGCCCGGGCCAGTGCCACGCCGAGGACGGCGGACGCCGACAGCAGGTCCAGGACGAAGTCGCGGGAGGCCACCGCGTCGACCGAGTTGGGCGCGGCGGAGTCGAAGCCGAGGAGTTCGGCGGTGCGCCGCGGGTCGATGGGGACGGACGTCCCGCCGATCGCGCCGGCTCCCAGCGGGTTGACGTCGATCTGGCGTCCGCCGTCGAGCAGCGCCTCGTACGCGCGCAGTACGGCGCCGGCGACACCGGCGAGGTAGTGGCCGTAGCTGATCGGCACGGCGGGCTGGCCGTGGGTGTAGGCGGGCATGACCACGTCCCGGTACTCCTCGGCCTTCGCCAGGAGCACCCCCGCCAGCCGGTCGACGGCGTCGAGCAGCGCCAGGTAGGGGGCGCGGGTCTTCAGCCGGGTCGTGGTGGCGTTGAGGTCGTTGCGCGAACGGCCGGTGTGCAGGATGCCGCCGGTCCGGTCGCCCAACTGCTCGATGAGGTGGCCTTCGTACGCCAGGTAGACGCCGCGCGGCATCGGCCTGGTCCGGACGGGTGCGAAGTCCTGCCCGCGCAGCTCCTCGATGGCTCGCAGCAGGGCCGCGGCCCTGTCGGTGTCGACGATTCCGCGCTCGGTGAGCATGATCAGGTGGGCCCGGTCGACCTCGCTGATGGCGCGCAGCTCCTGGCCCAGCCCGTCCGCGGTGTCCGGCAGGTACTGGTCGTAGACGATGCGGTGCGCCTCGGCGTCGAGCGCGGCCTTGAGCCGGCCGGTGTCGACGCCCTGCGCGGGCGCTGTGGTCATGCGTATGCCTCCTCTGTGTGCAGATCCGCGTAGGACACGGCCGCGCCGAGCAGGGCCACGGCCCGGTCGGCGGCTTCGGCCGCCCGTCCCGCGCGGTCGGCGACGGCGATGACGTGGCCGAAGCGGCCCCGGAAGTCCTCGGCGGGGCCGACCGGTTCGCCGGGGCCGCGGTAGAGCAGGGCCTCGACGGTGCCGGGTACCGTGCGGGCCCGGCCGACGGCCTCGTCCAGTGCGGCGGCGGGTGCGAGGATGCCGTCCTGTGTGCTGGTGAGGAAGCGGATCGAGGCGCGTGCGTAGCCGCCGCGTGCCAGCTGGGGCGCCGTGCCGAGGGCGGCCAGCACCTGGGCGCGCACCAGGTCGATCCCGCAGGCTCTGCGTACCAGTTCGGGGATCATGCCGCCGGCCAGCCGGGGGTTGACCTCGATGACCTCGGCGGTGCGGGGGCCGGTGAGCCGCAGTTCCACGTGGGCGGCGCCCCAGCCGAGGCCGAGTGCCCGCACCGCGCGTACCGCCGTCTCGCGCAGCGCGATCTCCTGCTCGCCGGGGAGCGCGGCCGGTACGTCGTGCCCGGTCTCGACGAACACCGGCAGCGGGCCGACGTGCTTGGCGACGGTGACGACGGCTTCCGTGCCGAACACCTCGACGGAGAACTCCGGTCCTGTCAGGTACTCCTCGACCAGGATCCGGCCGGGTGCGGTGATGCCCCGCTCGTTCACCGTGGCGGCCAGCAGTGCTCCGGCGTGCTCGGCGACCTCGTCGAGCCCGGCGCACAGGCGTACGCCCAGACTCCCTGAACCCTGCACCGGTTTGACGACCACGGGCAGTCCGATGCGGCGGGCCGCGGCGAGTGCGTCGGCGGCCTCGGACACGACGGCGAAGTCCGCCGATCCGACGCCGGCGCCGGCCAGGAGCCGGCGCTGTTCGGCCTTGTCGCGGCAGGCCCGCACGGCCTCGGCAGACGGGCCGGGCAGCCCGAGCCGGTAGGCGAGTGCGGCGGCGGTGGGTACGTAGTACTCGGAGCTGGTGAGGACGCCCGCGACGGTGGCACCGTCCTCCAGTGTCCGCACGGCCGACCACAGCGCGGCCTCGTCGGACGTGTCGACGACGACCGTGCGCAGCCGGTCCTCGGCGGCATAGGGGTAGCGGCCGGGATCGGCGCAGAGCAGTACGGGCACTACTCCCAGCTCGGCCGCGCGGCGCGCGAACAGCCGTCCCGTGCCTGTGGTGTTGCTCTCCACCAGGAGCAGCAGGCGCTCGCTCATGAGCCGACCCCCGGCATCACCACGTCGTCGAAGCCGCGGCGGGCCCAGAGCAGCCGGGACCAGGCCGCGGTGGCGTCCAGGGGGTGGTCGACGGTGACGGGGCCGCCGGCGGCGGGGGCGGGGACGATCCCCTGCTCGCTGAGCCAGGCGTCGTTGTAGACGGTGGACTGGTAGCGGTAGCCCTCGTCGGGGAGCACCATCACGACGGTGCTCTCCGGGTTCTGCTCCGCCCACCAGGACGCCACCTGGAAGGACGCGCCGCTGGTCGGGCCCATGAACAGGCCGTGCTCGCGGTAGAGCTGGTGGGTCGCGTGGAAGGCCTCGGGCGCGGTCACCCAGTGGACCTCGTCGTAGGCGGTGTGGGTGACGTTGCCCGGGTGGATGCTGCTGCCGAGTCCGCGGAGCATGCGCGGTCCGTCGGGGCTGCCGAAGATGATGCTGCCCTGGGTGTCGACGCCGGTCAGGTGCAGTGCCGGCGCGGTCTGCCGGAGCGCGGCGGCGAGCCCGCCGGTGGAGCCGCCCGAACCCACCGGGCCCACCAGGCAGTCCACGGCGCCGATGGTGTTGCCGATCAGGTCGGCGACGACGCCGTAGGCGCCGGGGTTGTCGGGGTTGTCGTACTGGCCGGGGACGAATGCCTCCGGGTCCTGCCGGCGCAGCTCGGCCACCCGGGCGAGCCGTGCTCCCTGGATGCCGCCGGCCTGGCCGGTGTGCTCGACGATCTCGACGGTCGTACCGAGCATTTCGAGCCGGGTGCGCAGATCGCGGTCGATCGCCGAGTCCCCGACGATGGTCAGCGGGTAGCCGCGCAGGCGGCAGACCATGGCCAGGCCCAGGGCGAAGGTGCCGGAGGAGGTCTCGATGATCCGGGTACCCGGGGAGATCAGGCCGGCCGCCTCGGCGCGGTCGAGTATGTAGCGGGCGGGCAGCAGCTTCATCAGGCTGAAGGCCGCAGCGTAGAGGTTGTCGCTCACCTTGATGATGCGTGGCAGCTCGGTGGCCTCCACGATCGAGGAGTGAGCCCTGGGCAGAGTCGTCGTCGTCATGTCAGTCACCCGTTGTGTAGTTCCACTGCTCGTGAATTCCGAGCTCTTGCAGAAGGTCCTGGGCCGCGTCGGTCCGCGCCTCGACCTCGGGGTCGTCCCGGTCGAAGAGGAGTCCGGCGATGTCCCCGCTGTGCGCCGCCTGTATGCCGACGGCTCCGGTGGTCCGGGCGATGTCCCGGATGCGGTCGAGCTCCGGGATCGGCAGATGCCGCTGGTTGATCTCCGTGCTGGCTGTGGCCACCGATCCCAGCAGGGCCACGTCCTTCATCTGGATGGCTTCCCGGAGCATCGCCTGGAGCCGGGTGAAGAGGTTGATCTCGTCCTGCCCGTAGCGGGCCGGGGACAGTGCCAGCGTGTCCACGCCCCGCCCGCCGCCCTCGGGGCGCGAGCCGAAGCCGAGGATCCGCAGGGCGGGCATCCGGTAACCGAAGTCCTCGATCACCGTGCCCTCCCGCTGGGCGAACAGGACGGTGGACTCGTCGAACATGAGGGAGTCCGACGCGGTCTCCGCGCGCACCGCGATCCTGGCGACCTCCTGGGGCGGGAGCGGGCTGACGAACGCGTCCTTGACCGCCCAGATGGCCGCGAGCACATCGCTCGTGGACGAGCCGAAGCCCCGGCACAGCGGTACGTCGCCGGTGATGTCCAGGTGGCCGCCCGCCGGCTCCGCGCCCTGCGGGGTCACGGCGCGGACCGCGAGTTCGGCCGCGCGCCGTGCCTTGCCCTTCCAGTCCGGCGTGACGGTGACCTCGGAGCCGGGGGCGGGGATGAACGTCGCGCGGGTCTCGTGAATGGTGCAGGGAAGAGTGACGAGGCCTCGGGTGAGTCCGCCGTCACCGGTGAACACGCCTTGCAGGATCTCGCCGTGGTGGACGGGGGCTGAAGCTACCCCGACACGCCAGCCGGAATGATCAACCATTTCCTTGACTTTCTGTTGCCGGGAGCCGTGGCCTGCGGATGGCTTCACGCTATGCAGGACGGGACCTGCCGCCCGGCGGCATGAGCGGCAGGCCGCGGGCAGCTTGGGGCGCCGCGGCCGGCCGCGCACGCGCAGGTGCCCGGGTCCGCCGTGTGGGCGGTCCCGGGCACCTGTGGGGCTGTCGTGGAGGTCAGTGGCGTGCGCCGCGCAACTCCTCGGCCAGTACCTTTCCGATCTCGCGCAGCGGCTCGGCGGTCGTCATGTCCCAGTGCGCGCAGTCGATGTCGTACTCCTCGACCCGGCCCAGGACATGGGGTGCCCAGGCCTCGGCGCCGGTCGTCGCGGCCGGTGTCCGGGCGGCGTTGAAGAACACCGCGTCGCCGCCGAACCGCCGTGCGGGGACGTACCGGTAGCGCATCTCCAGGTTCCCGGCCGTCGCCGCGACGACCGCGGCGGCCTGGGCCGGCTCCAGCGCTCCCAGGATGGCGTCCTCGGCGCGCAGCACGGCGGCCAGCTCCTCCGCGTCCGGGGCGCTGTCGGCGCACCGCACGTCGAGTTCGGCGCCGCGGCCCCCGAGCAGGGCCGTCAGCACCTCGCGGCCGGTGATGGCGGGTGGCCGGAATCCGTCGGGCAGCGGGTAGGAGTCGAGCAGCGCCAGGAGGGCCACTTCCTCGCCCTGCTCCTCCAGCCGGGCCGCGATGGCGTGCGCCACCAGACCGCCGAACGACCAGCCGAGCAGGTGGTACGGGCCGTGCGGCTGGACGGAGCGGATCTCGGCCGCGTAGCCGTCCGCCATCTCCTCGATTCCGCCGGGCCGGTCCGACGGGCTCGTCAGCTCCTTGGCCTGGAGGCCGATCAGCGGCCGTTGTCCGCCGATGTGCCGGAGCAGACCGGCGTAGGACCAGCTCATCCCGGAGATGGCGTGGACGCAGAAGAGCGGGGCCTCGGTGGCGGTTCCGGACGCGGCCCGGATCGGCAGCAGCGTCTCCATCGGGTCGCCGCCCGTGTTGGAGGCGATGTGTTCGGCGAGCAGCGCGGGCGTCGGGTACTGGAACAGGTCCCGGATGGTGACCCGGGTGTCCCAGATGCCGCGGATCCGGCCGATCAGCCGGGTGGCGAGCAGGGAGTGGCCGCCCAGTTGGAAGAAGTGGTCGTCGATGGTGACGGACTGCACCCCGAGTGTGGCCGCGAAGAGGCCGCACAGGACCTCCTCCGCCGGGGTGCGCGGCGCCCGGCCGCCGGCGTTGTCGGCCTGCGGGGGTTCGGGCAGCGCGCGCCGGTCGAGCTTGCCGTTGACCGTCAGCGGCAGCGCGTCCAGCGGCACGATCGTGGCCGGAACCATGTACTCGGGCAGTGCCGCAGCCGCGTGCCGGCGCAGCTCGGGGAGGTCGGGCCGGCTGCCTTCGGTGGGCACCACGTACGCCACCAGGCGCTTGTCACCGGGCCGGTCCTCCCGGATCAGCACCGCCACCTGCGCGAGGGAGGGGTGCCGCAGCAGTGCCGACTCGATCTCACCCGGCTCGATGCGGAAACCCCGCAGCTTGATCTGCTGGTCGGCCCGGCCGAAATACTCCAGCGCACCGTCCTGGCTCCAGCGTGCCAGGTCGCCGGTCCGGTACATCCGGGAGCCCGGCACGCCGTGCGGGTCGGCGACGAACCGCTCCGCGCTCAGGACGGGCTGCCCGATGTAGCCGTGGGCCAGGCCGTGTCCGGCGACGTAGAGCTCGCCGGGGACTCCCGGTGGCAGTTGCCTGAGGTTCTCGTCCAGCACGTAGGCGTGCTTGCCGGCGATCGGCCGTCCGATCGGGATGGCCGGCGCGGGGCGGGTGATGGTGTGGGCGGTGGTGAAGCCCATGCTCTCGGCCGGCCCGTAGCCGTTGACCAGGTGGAGGTGCGGGTGGTCGGCCAGCGCCTTGGCGGTGTGGGCGGGTGAGGCCGCCTCACCGGCGGTCATCGCCTCCTTGATGCGGGAGAACACCGCCGGGTGCTCGTCGAGCATGTGGTTGAACAGGCTCGCCGACATCTGCAGGGTGGTGACGCCGTGCTGCTCCACCAGCTCGGCGATCTGGTGCGGGTCGGTGTGCTGGCCCGGCTGCAGGACGCACACGCCGCCGTGCAGGAGCGGTCCGAAGACCTCCAGGGCGAAGGCGTCCCAGGACACCGGGGAGCTCTGCAGATAGGTCTGTTCGGGTCCGAAGTCCAGGTAGTCGGGGCCGATGAAGGTGGCGGCCAGTGCCCGGTGCGAGGCGGCGACGCCCTTGGGGACGCCGGTCGATCCGGAGGTGAACATCACGCAGGCGATGGACTCCGGGTGCCCGCCCGTCTCCACCGGTGTCCCCGGCCGGCCGCTGATCGCGGTGACCTCCGCGGTCAGGTCGACGATGGTGGCCGGGGTCGACAGGGGGGTCAGGTGTGCCTGGGTGACCAGCGCGGCCGGGCCGGTCTGCCCGAGCACGGTGTTCAGCCGGTCGGCCGGGAACTGCGGGTCGAGCAGGGTGTATCCGGCCCCGGCCTTCAGGGCGGCGAGCAGCGCCGCGATGAGCTGCGGGGAGCGCTCCAGGTGGATGGCGACGATGCTGCCGGGGGTGACACCCCGGGCGGTCAGGTGGCGGGCCAGCCGGTTGGACCAGATGTCCAGCTCCTGGTAGGTGACCTGCTGTTCCTCGTGGACCAGCGCCACCGAGTGCGGGGTGCGGGCGGCCTGTTCAGCGAACAGGCCGTCGAGTCCGCGGCCCGGTGCCGGCGTCGGGGCGCCGGTCCATTCGCGCAGCCGGGCCCGTTCCTGCTCGGACACCGTCTCCAGGGCCGCGAGCGGAACGTCGGGGTCTGCCACGGCCCCGGTGAGGAGCCGGACCAGGCGGTCCGCCGTGGCCTCGATGGTGCGTGCCTCGTAGAGGTCGGTGGTGTACTCGATGAGGATGTCGAGCCCGTCGGGACGGCCGTCGGCGGCTCGGTTCTCGGCGAACGCGAAGGTGAGGTCGAACTTCGCGACGGAGACCGGCGGGAAGGCGAACTCGCTCTCCAGACCGGCGAGCGGCGGGGCCTCGTTGCTGGTGTCGCCGACGGTGAGCATGACCTGGAAGAGGGGGTGGCGGGCGGTGGTGCGCTCGGGGTTGAGGGCTTCGACCAGCCGGTCGAAGGGCAGGTCCTGGTGGGCCCAGGCGGCGAGGTCGGTCTCCCTCACCCGGGTCAGCAGTTCGCGGAAGGTCGGGGCGCCGCTGGTGTCGGTGCGCAGGACGAGGGTGTTGACGAAGAAGCCGACGAGGTCGTCGAGCTTCTGGTCGGTGCGGCCCGCGACCGGCGAGCCGAGCGGGATGTCGTGCCCGGCACCGGAGCGCGACAGCAGGGTCGCGACGGCTGCCTGGGCGACCATGAACAGCGTGGTCCCGGTGGCCTGGGCCAGTGCCATCAGGTCGGCGTGCAGTTCGGCGGGGCAGTGCACGGTGTGGGTGCGGCCCCGGTTGGAGGCGACGGCGGGCCGGGCGTGGTCGGTGGGGAGCGTGGCCTCCTCCGGCAGTTCGGCGAGCACCTCGCGCCAGTGGTCGAGGTGACGGTCCTCGTCGCGTTCCAGGAGCCGTTGCTGCCAGAGGGAGTAGTCGGCGTACTGCACCGGCAGCGGCTCCCACCCGGGGGCGGCTCCTTGCGCGCGGGCCTCGTAGGCGGTGGCCAGGTCGCGGAAGAGCGGCCCGTTGGACCAGCCGTCGGAGGCGATGTGGTGGATCACGAGCAGGAGGACGTGTTCCTCGGCTCCGAGCTTCAGCAGCTGTGCGCGGCAGGGCGGTTCGGCGGACAGGTCGAAGGTCCGGCCGGACAGGGCGGAGAGCCGTCGCGGGAGTTCCTCCTCGGTGGTGGCGATCACGGGGAGCTCGGTGTCGGCCGGGGGCAGGACGTGCTGGTGGGGGGCGCCCTCGTGGGTGGGGAAGACGGTGCGCAGACCTTCGTGGCGGGTGGTCACGTCGGTGAGGGCGAGCCGGAGTGCCTGCTGGTCGAGGGGGCCCCTCAGCCGCAGGGCGAGCGGGATGTTGTAGGTGGCGGACGGCCCTTCCATCTGGTCGAGGAACCACAACCGCTGCTGGGCGGAGGAGAGCGGTACCCGCTCCGGCCTTTCCTCGGGCATCAGTGCCGGCCGTCGCTCCTCGCTGCTACCGGCCGCGATGCGCTCGGCCAGCTGCGCGACCGTCGCGTGCTGGAACAGGTCCCGGATGGTGATCTCGGTGTCCCATACGGCCCGGATGCGGCTGACGAGCCGGGTGGCGAGCAGGGAGTGCCCGCCGCGCCGGAAGAAGTGGTCGTCGATGGTGACCGAGGGAAGTCCGAGTACGGCCGCGAAGAGTCCGCACAGGACCTCCTCGGCGGGCGTCCTGGGCGGGCGTCCCCCGGCGTCCGCGCTCTGCAGGGGTGCGGGCAGCGCACGTCGGTCGACCTTGCCGTTGGTGGTGAGGGGTATCCGGTCGAGGACCACGAAGGCGGACGGGACCATGTACTCGGGGAGTGCGACGGCGATCTCGCGGTGTACGGCGTCGGTGTCGATGGTGGCGCCGTCGGCGGCGACGAGGTAGGCGGCGAGGCGCTTGTCGCCGGGCCGGTCCTCACGGACCACGACGGTCGCCTGCCCCACGGTCTCCTGTGAGCTCAACGCCGTCTCGATCTCGCCGAGTTCGATGCGGAAGCCACGGAGCTTGACCTGCTGGTCGGCGCGGCCGAGGTACTCGATGGAACCTTCGGCGTTCCACCGCACCAGGTCACCGGTCCGGTACATCCGCGTACCCGCCCGACCGTACGGATCCGCGACGAAGCGCTCCGCTGTCAGCGAGGCGCGGTTGAGGTAGCCCTGCGCGAGACCGGCGCCCGCGATGTACAGCTCCCCGGGAGCGCCCGGCGCGGCGAGTCGCAGGCCCTCGTCCAGCACGTACAGCCGGTGGTTGTCGAGCGGCTCCCCGATCGGGACGGCACCCGCGTAGTCCAGCGGCCGGTGGATACGGTGCGTGGTCGCGAACGTGGTGGTCTCCGTCGGCCCGTACCCGTTGACGACAGTGACGTCCGGGCAGTGCTCCATGACACGGCGTACCGCCTCCGGTGCGACCACATCACCACCCGCCCACACCTCACGCACCCCGGCGAACGCCTCCGGCGCCTCCTCGGCCATCACGCGGAAGAGACCCGCCGTCAGCCAGAGCGCGGTGACCCGGTGCTCGGCCAGCAGCCGCTGGTAGTCGGCCGGGGCGAGATGGCCGCGGGGGGCCACGACGACCGTGCGGCCGTTCAGCCAGGGCACCCATATCTCGTATGTCGAGGCGTCGAAGGCGGCCGGCGAGTGGAACAGCACGCGCCGGTGGTTGCCGTTCGCGTACATGGTCTGCGCGGCCAGGTCCGCGACATTGCGATGGGTGACCGCGACCCCCTTCGGCACACCCGTAGAACCCGACGTGAACATCGCGTACACCGGCTGGTCGGGGTGGATGTCGAACGCCGGTGCTGTGGCGGGGAGGTGGCCGACTTCCGTGGTGTCGCCGAGGACCACGACCTGTGCGTCGGCGTCCAGGACGACCTGGTGGTCCGAGAGGGCCCGGTCGGTGAGCAGGACCGGCGCCCCGGTGTCGGCGAGGATCTGCACGAGCCGGCTGTCGGGGTCGGTGGTGTTCAGCGGGGCGTACACGGCTCCGGCCTTGACCACGGCGAGCAGAGCGGTCAGCAGGTCGGTCGAGCGCTCCATCAGGACGGCGACCACGTCGTGCTGCCGGATGCCGAGGCTGATGAGGTGGTGGGCCAACTGGTTGGTGATCCGGTCGAGTTCGGCGAACGTCAGATCGCGGTCCTCGTCGACCAGGGCTACCGCGTCCGGGGTGCGGGCGGCCTGCGCGGCGAACAGCTCCGCCAGGCTCTTCTCCGACGTGCCGGTGTCGGCGCCGCTGCGCTCCTCCAGGAGCAGCCGCCGCTCGTGTTCACCGAGCAGGTCCAGAACCGGCAGCGGGGTGTCGGGCGAGGTGACGACGGCTTCGAGCAGCCGGTTCAGCCTGGCCATGAGGGCGTCGATCGTCCGTGCGTCGAAGAGGTCGGTGGCGTATTCGATGGTGATGTCCAGGCCGTCCGGCCGGCCGTCGCGGGTGCGGTGCTCGGCGAAGCCGAACGTCAGGTCGAACTTGGCGATCTTGAGGGCGCTGTACTCGGTACGGGCGTCGAGCCCCGGCAAGCCGACGGCGTCGGAACCGGCCTCGCCCATGGTGAGCATCACCTGGAAGAGCGGATGACGGGACGCGGAGCGCTCGGGGTTCAGCACCTCGACCAGCCGGTCGAAGGGCAGGTCCTGGTTGTCCCAGGCGGCCAGATCCGTCTTGCGGACCCGGGAGAGCAGATCACGGAAGCTCGGGTCGCCCGTGACGTCCGTACGCAGCACCAGGGTGTTGACGAAGAAGCCCACCAGACCGTCGAGCGCCTCGTCGATGCGGCCCGACACCGGAGAGCCGATCGGTATGTCGTAGCCGGCCCCGGAGCGGGACAGGACGGTCGCGACGGCGGCCTGGACCGCCATGAACAGCGTGGCGCCGGACTCCCGCGCGAGGTGCGTCAGACCGGTGTGGATGTCCGCGGGCAGACGCGTCTCACAGGTGGCGCCCACGTACGAGGCAGAGGCCGGGCGCGGCCGGTCCGCCGGCAGCGTGCCCTCCTCCGGGAGGTCCGCCAAGGTCTGCCGCCAGAAGTCCAGTTGTCGGGAGCCGGCGCTCTCCGGGTCGTCGGCCTCGCCGAGCAGCTCCTGCTGCCACAGCGTGTAGTCGGCGTACTGGACCGGCAGCGGCTCCCAGTCCGGCACGGTGCCCTGGACCCGGGCCTCGTAGGCGGTGGCGAGGTCCTGGAGCAGGGGCCCGGTCGAGCCACCGTCCGTCACGATGTGGTGCATCACCAGGAGCAGGACGTTCTCCTGCTCACCGAGGGCGATGAGACGGGCCCGGATCGGCAGGTCGGCCGCGAGGTGGAAGACCTGGGCCGACTCCGCGGCGAGCACGGCCGGCAGCGTCGCGGCGTCGGCCTCGACGACCTCCAGTACGAGCTCCACGTCCTCCTCGTCGAGGATGCGCTGGTAGGGGGTGCCGTCCTGGTCGGGGAAGAGGGTGCGCAGGCTCTCGTGCCTGCCGACCACGTCCAGGAGCGCCGACTGGAGTGCCGGGCGGTCGAGTTCGCCGTTCAGCCGCACGGCGAGCGGGATGTTGTAGGTGGTCGACGGCCCTTCCATCTGGGCGATGAACCACAGCCGCTGCTGGGCGAAGGACAAGGGAATCACTTGGTCACTCCCATCCGGCGCATCGGCCGAAGTTTGGGCCGCGCGGCCGCGGCGCTGTCGAGCTTCTCGACGAGCGTGGCCACGATCGGGTGTTCGAAGAGGGTCGCGACGGAGAGCTCGACCCCGAGTACGGTGCGGATCCGGCCGGTGAGCCGGGTCGCGAGGAGCGAGTGCCCGCCGATGTGGAAGAAGTGGTCGTCGATGGTGACCGACGGCAGCCCGAGCACTTCCGCGAAGAGGCCGCACAGGACCTCTTCCTTGGCGGTGCGCGGCGCGCGCCCGGTGACGTCGTTGACGAACTGCGGTGCGGGCAGGGCGCGTCGGTCGACCTTGCCGTTGACGGTGAGCGGGATCTCGTCCAGTACGACGAAGGAGGACGGCACCATGTACACGGGCAGCAGCCCGGACACCTGCCGGCGTACGTCCCCGGGTTCGATCCGGGCGCCCTCCGCCGCGGTGAGGTAGGCGACGAGGCGCTTGTCGCCGGGCCGGTCCTCCCGGACGATCACGGTGGCCTGGGCCACGTCCGGCCGGCCGACGAGAGCCGTCTCGATCTCGCCGAGTTCGATGCGGAAACCACGGAGCTTGACCTGCTGGTCGGCGCGGCCGACGTACTCGACGGACCCGTCATGGTTCCAGCGGACCAGGTCACCGGTGCGGTACATCCGCGTCCCCGCCGGACCGTAGGGGTCGGCGACGAAGCGTTCCGCCGTCAGCGCGGCGCGGTCGAGGTAGCCCCGCGCCAGACCGGCTCCCGCGATGTACAGCTCCCCCGGAACGCCCGGAGCGACCAGCCGCAGCCCCTCGTCCAGCACGTACAGCCGGTGGTTGTCGAGCGGCTCCCCGATCGGGATGGCACCCGCGTAGTCCAGTGGGCGGTGGATACGGTGGATCGTGGCGAAGGTCGTCGTCTCCGTCGGGCCGTAGAGGTTGGCGATGGTCAGGTCCGGGCAGTGCTCCATGAAGCTGCGTACGGCCTCCGGCGCTATCACCTCACCGCCCGTCCACACCTCGCGCAGCCCGGCGAACGATCCCGGGGCTTCCTCCGCCATCGCCCGGAAGAGGCCCGTGGTCAGCCAGAGGCCGGTGATCCCGTACTCGGCGACGAGCTTCGCGTAGGCGGCCGCGTCGAGATGGCCGGCGGGCGCGACGGCGATCGTGCCGCCGTTCAGCCACGGCACCCATATCTCGTGCGTCGAGGCGTCGAAGGTGTGGGCCGAGTGGAACAGCACCCGGCTGTGGCAGCCGTTCGCGTACATGCTCTGGGCCGCCAGGTCCGCGACGTTGCGATGGGTGATCGCGACCCCCTTCGGCACACCCGTCGAACCCGACGTGAACATCACGTACAGCCACTGGTCGGGGTGGGCGGGGGGCGCAGGTGGTGTCGAGGGCAGGTGGGCGAATCCGGCCGGCCCGTCGAAGACGACGGCCTCGGCCGTGGTCAGGGCCACGACCGGGTGATCGGACATCGCCTTGTCGGTGAGCAGGACCGGTGCCGCGGTCTCGGTGAGGATCCGCAGGAGCCGGGTGTCGGGGTCCGCGGTGTTGAGCGGTGCGTAGACGCCTCCGGCCTTGACCACGGCGAGCAGTCCGGTGAGCAGGTCCGCCGACCGCTCCATCAGGACGGCGACGACGCTTTCCGGCCGCACTCCGAGGCCCACGAGGTGGTGCGCCAGCTGGTTGGATTCCGCGTCCAGCTCCGCGTAGGTGCGCTGCCGGGCGCCGTCGATCAGGGCGATCGCGTCCGGGGTGCGGGCGGCCTGGTCGGCGAAGAGTTCCGCGAGGCCCCTGTCGGAGGACCCGGTGACCGAGCCCTTCCACCCCTCAAGGAGCTGGTGGCGTTCGTCGGGTCCGATGAACTCCAGCTCACCGACACTCTTCTCGGGGTTCTCCACGGCGTCGCCCAACAGCCGGACCAGTCGTCCGGTGACCGCCTCGACGGTGCCGGCGTCGTACAGGTCCGTGGCGTACTCGACCCTGATGTCCAGCCCGCCGGGGCGGCCGTCGGCCGTGCGGTGCTCGTGGAAGGAGAAGGTCAGGTCGAATTTGGAGATGTCCAGGGCGGTGAAGCCCGACTCGGCCGAGATCCCGGGGAATTCGACGGTCGGGGTCACTGCCTCCTGAAGGGTCAGTACGACCTGGAAGAGGGGGTGGCGGGCGGTGGAGCGCTCGGGATTGAGGGCCTCCACCAGCCGGTCGAACGGCAGGTCCTGGTGGGCCCAGGCCGCGAGGTCGGACTCCCGGACCCGGGTCAGCAGCTCGCGGAAGCTGGGGTCGCCCGTCAGATCGGTACGCATCACGAGCGTGTTGACGAAGAATCCGACGAGGTCGTCGAGGGACTGCTCCGAGCGGCCGGCGATCGGGGCGCCGATCGGGATGTCCTTCCCGGCGCCGGAGCGGGACAGCGTGGTGGCGACGGCGGCCTGGGCCACCATGAACAGAGTGGTGCCCGTCTCCCTGGCCAGCCGGGTCAGGGCGTCGTGCAGCTCCGCGGAGAGGTGGACGCCATGGGTGGTGCCGCGGTAGGTGGCGACCGTCGGACGGGGGCGGTCGGACGGCAGGGTGGCCTCGTCGGGCAGGCCGCCCAGCGTCCTGCGCCAGAACTCCTCCTGCCGCTCACCGTCCGCCGCGAGCAGTTCGCGCTGCCAGAGGGTGTAGTCGGCGTACTGGACGGGCAGCGGCTCCCACGCAGGCGCCCCGCCCCGGGTACGCGCCGTGTAGGCGGCGGTCAGATCGCGCAGCAGCGGGGTGGTGGACCAGCCGTCGGACGCGATGTGGTGCATCACGACCAGCAGGACGTGTTCCTCGCTCCCGAGCGCGAAGAGCGCGGCCCGGACCGGCATTTCGGCTTCCAGGTCGAACGTCCGGGCGGCATGGCCGGCGAGCAGTTCCTGCAGGGTGTCCTCGGTCGCCGCGACGACGGGCAGTTCCACCCTGACCTCGGCCGCCGGAAGCTGCCACTGGTAGGCGGCTTCAGCCGTCGTCCCGAAGAGGGTGCGCAGCGACTCGTGCCGCACCACCAGGTCGGTGAGCGCGAGTTGGAGGGCCTGGATGTCGAGTGCGCCCGTGAGGCGCAGGGACAGCGGGATGTTGTACGTCGCCGACGGCCCCTCCAGGTGGTGCAGGAACCAGAGGCGCTGCTGGGCCGAGGAGAGCGGCACCCGCTCCGGCCGCACCGCCTCCCGGAGCGCCGGGCGTCGGACCGCCTCGCCGCCCGCTTCGACGTACTCGGCCAGTGCGGCCGCCGTCGGGCCCCGGAAGAGGTCCCTGACGGTGATCTGGACGCCGAAGGCCTGCCGGATGCGGCTGATGAGGCGGGTGGCGAGCAGGGAGTGTCCGCCGAGGTGGAAGAAGTGGTCGTCGATGGTGACCGAGGGAAGTCCCAGTACCTCCGCGAAGAGTCCGCACAGCACCTCCTCGACCGGCCCCCGGGGTGCGCGCCCGGTGGTGTCGTTGCCCGACTCCGGTGCGGGCAGGGCGCGTCGGTCGACCTTGCCGTTGACGGTGAGCGGGATCTCGTCGAGCACGACGAAGGCGGACGGGACCATGTACTCGGGGAGCGCCACGGCGATCTCGCGGTGTACGGCGTCGGTGTCGATGGTGGCGCCGTCGGCGGCGACGAGGTAGGCGGCGAGGCGCTTGTCGCCGGGCCGGTCCTCACGGACCACGACGGTCGCCTGCCCAACGGTCTCCTGTGAGCTCAACGCCGTCTCGATCTCACCGAGTTCGATGCGGAAGCCACGGAGCTTGACCTGCTGGTCGGCGCGGCCGAGGTACTCGATGGAACCTTCGGCGTTCCACCGCACCAGGTCACCGGTCCGGTACATCCGCGTACCCGCCCGACCGTACGGATCCGCGACGAAACGGTCCGCCGTCAGCGAGGCGCGGTTGAGGTAGCCCTGCGCGAGACCGGCGCCCGCGATGTACAGCTCCCCGGGGACACCCGGGGCGACCAGTCGCAGGCCCTCGTCCAGCACGTACAGCCGGTGGTTGTCGAGCGGCTCCCCGATCGGGACGGCACCCGCGTAGTCCAGCGGGCGGTGGATACGGTGCGTTGTGGCGAAGGTGGTGGTCTCCGTCGGCCCGTACCCGTTGACGACGGTGACGTCCGGGCAGTGCTCCATGACACGGCGTACCGCCTCCGGTGCGACCACATCGCCACCCGCCCACACCTCACGCACCCCGGCGAACGCCTCCGGCGCCTCCTCCGCCATCACGCGGAAGAGACCCGCCGTCAGCCAGAGCGCGGTGACCCGGTGCTCGGCCAGCAGCTTCTCGTACGCGGCCGCGTCCAGGTGCCCCGCGGGGGCGACGACGAGCGTGCCGCCGTTCAGCCACGGCACCCACATCTCGTACGTCGAGGCGTCGAACGCCATCGCCGAGTGGAACAGCACGCGCCGGTGGTTGCCGTTCGCGTACATGGTCTGCGCGGCCAGGTCCGCGACATTGCGATGGGTGACCGCGACCCCCTTCGGCACACCCGTAGAACCCGACGTGAACATCGCGTACACCGGCTGGTCCGGATGCGCCGGCACCGACGGATCGGAGGAGTCGCCCTCGTCGTCCGTCACCGGCCCCAGTACACGCACATCCGCGGGCACGGTCCAGGATCCCGGGTCCCGGTCCGTCACCACGTGCGAGACGCCCGACCCGCCCACGATCAACTCGACGCGCTCGGAGGGGTACCGGGTGTCCAGCGGTACGTACACCGCTCCGGCCTTCACCACGGCCAGCGTCGTCACCACCGCGCTCACCGAGCGCTCCTGGAACAACGCCACCCGGCTGCCGGGCCGCACTCCCTCACCGATCAGCCGGTGTGCCGCACGGTTGGCCAGCGCGTCCACTTCGCGGTAGGAGAGCTCTCGCCCCTCCCCCACCACCGCGACCGCGTCCGGGGCCCGTGCCACCTGCGCGGCGAAGAGCTGCGCGAGGCCGGTATCGGGAGAACCGGTGTGCGCACCGGCCCACTCCTCCAGCAGCAGCCCGCGCTCGTTCTCCGACAGCAGCTCCAGCTCGCCCACCGGACGGTCCGGGGTCGAAGCCGCGGCCTCCAACAGACGCACCAGACGCTCGCCGGCCGACTCCACCGACCGGGCGTCGTACAGGTCCGTCGCGTACTCGATCGTGATGTCCAGCCCGCCGGGCCGGCCGTCCTCCCCGCGGTGCTCGGCGAAGGAGAACGTCAGGTCGAACTTGGCGATGCTCAGCCAGGTGAACTCCGACTCGGTCTCCAGGTCCGCTCCGACGAGTGTCGGTGTGGCCGCGTCCGTGAGCGTCAGCATCACCTGGAACAGCGGGTGCCGGGCCGCCGAACGGTCGGGGTTGAGCGCCTCCACCAGCCGGTCGAAGGGCAGGTCCTGATTGCCCCATGCGGCGAGGTCGGTCTCCCTCACCCGGGTCAGCAGCTCGCGGAAGCTCGGGGATCCGCTGGTGTCGGTCCGCAGTACGAGGGTGTTGACGAAGAAGCCCACCAGATCGTCGAGCGCCTGGTCCGTACGGCCCGCGATGGGTGAGCCGAGCGGGATGTCGTGTCCGGCTCCGGACCGCGACAGCAGGGTCGACACCGCCGCCTGGGCGACCATGAACACCGAGGCGCCCGATTCGCTCGCCAGTTCGGCGAGCGCGGAGTGGACGTGCTCGGAGAGGTGCACCGTGTGGGTCGCCCCGCGGTAGGAGGCGACGGCCGGGCGCGGGCGCACGGCCGGGAGCGTGACCTCCTCCGGGAGGTCGGCCAGGGCCGTTTGCCAGTAGTCGAGTTGACGGCCTGCGACGCTGTCCTGGTCCGCCGGGTCGCCGAGTACACCGCGGTGCCAGAGCGCGTAGTCCGCGTACTGGGCGGGCAGCGGGTCCCAGGCGGGGCGTTCGCCGCGGGAGCGGGTGGCGTACGCGGTGCTCAGGTCCCGCATGAGCGGCTGATAGGACCAGCCGTCGGAGACGATGTGGTGCATGACCACCAGGAGTACGTATTCGTGCTCGCCGACGCCGAACAGGCTTGCGCGGAACGGCAGATCGGCCGCCAGGTCGAAGATGCGGCCGGACTCGGCCGTGAGCAGCGCGGCCACCGTGTCCTCGGTGGCGGGGATGACCGGCAGTTCGACCCGGACGCTGTCGGCGGGCAGGATCCGCTGGTAGGTCTGCCCGTCGGCCTGTCCGAACACGGTGCGCAGGCTCTCGTGACGTCCCGCGACGTCGGCGAACGCCGACTCCAGTGCCGCGACGTCGAGTTCGCCGCGCACCCGGACGGCGAGCGGAATGTTGTACGTCGCCGACGGGCCCTCCAGCTGGTCGAGGAACCAGAGCCGTTGCTGGGCCGCGGAGAGCGGCAGCGGTTCGGGCCGCTCCTGGGCCGTCAGGGCCGGGCGCGCCGTCTCGCCGCCGCCGGTGGCGACGTACTCGGCGAGGAGTGCCACGGTCGGGTACTCGAAGAACTGCCGCAGCGTCAGCTGGACGTCCAGGACGGTGCGCACCCGGCTCACCAGCCGGGTGGCGAGCAGCGAGTGGCCGCCGACCGCGAAGAAGTCGACGTCGATGCCGATCGACGGCACTCCCAGGGAGTGGGCGAACAGCCCGCAGAGGACCTCCTCGACCGGGTTGCGGGGGGCCCGGCCGCCCGGCGCCGCGCCGGCCCGGGGGGCGGGCAGTGCGCGCCGGTCCAGTTTGCCGTTCGGGGTCAGCGGCAGGGACCCCAGCGGCACGACCGCCGATGGCACCATGTACTCGACGAGCTGCTCGGCGGCGTGGCGGAGCAGCTCGGCCGCGTCCAGGACGCCTGCCTCGGCGGGTACGGCGTACGCCACCAGGCGCTTGTCGCCGGGCCGGTCCTCGCGGACGATGACGGCGGCCTGGGCGATGGAGGGGTGCCGGACGAGCACGGTCTCGATCTCGCCGAGCTCGATGCGGTTGCCGCGCAGTTTGACCTGCTGGTCCGCTCGGCCCAGGAAGACGATCTCCCCGTGCTCGTTCCAGGCGGCCAGGTCGCCTGTGCGGTACATGCGGCTGCCGGACGGCCCGTACGGGTCTGCGGTGAACCGCTCGGCGGTCAGGGCCGGCAGGCGGCCGTATCCCTGCGCGAGGTGCGGTCCCGCGACGTAGAGTTCACCGGCCTCGCCGGGGGCGGTGTGGCGCAGTTCGCCGTCCAGGACGTACATGGCCGTGTTCGCCATCGGGACGCCGAGGTGCAACCGGTCCAGGGTTCGCACCTCGGGGGTGAAGACCTGGTAGCTGCAGAAGACGGTCGCCTCGGTGGGACCGTAGACGTGCACGAACGTGGTGTCCGGGCAGTGGTCGAGGGCTCGTTGGAGGGCGGTGGCGGACAGCACGTCGCCGCCGGTCCAGATCTCGCGCAGCTGCTTGAGGGCGTCGATCGCCTCGCCCGCCATGGCGTCGAAGAGGGCGGTCGTGAAATATGCGGCGGTCACCTGGTGGCGGGTGATGGCCTCGGCCAGCTCGCCGATGTCGACATTCGGTGCGGAGAGCACGACCGCCAGTCCGCCGCGCAGCAGCGGGACCCACAGCTCGTAGGTGGAGGAGTCGAAGGGCAGCGGCGAGTAGGCGAGCACCCGCTCGTGGGCCGCGGCGCCGAAGCCGGGGTCCAGGGCCAGTTCGACGACGTTGCGGTGGGTGTTGACGACGCCCTTGGGGGTGCCGCTGGAGCCCGAGGTGAACATCATGTACAGCGGCTGGTCGGGGTGGACCGTGATGGCGGGTCCGGTGGGAGCGGCGCCGGCCGTCGCGCTGCGGTCGTCGAGCCGCAGGGCGGGCAGGTCCCCGGCGAAGCCGGTCTCCGTTCCCGGGCGGTCGGTCACCAGGAGGGTGGCGCCGGTGCTGTCGAGTATCCAGCTGAGCCGCTCGTCGGGCTGGCGGGGATCGAGGGGGACGTACACACCCCCGCTCTTCAGTACGGCGAGGACCGTGATGACGTAGGCGAACGAGCGGTCGAAGAGGAGGCCCACGGCATCGCCCGGCCGTACGCCCTCGGCGACGAGCCGGTGTGCGAGGGCGTTGGCCGCGCCGTCCAGCTCCCGGTAGGTGAGGCTGCGGTCCTCGCGGACGAGGGCGACGGCCTGCGGGGTGCGGGCGGCCTGCGCGGCGAACAGAGCGTGCAGCGCACCCTCGGGAAGGTCCTCGGCCGTGTCGTTGTACGAGGCGATGTGCGCGGGCACGCCGGCGCCGAGGGAGAGAGCTGGATCTGCTTGCGGCTGGGACATCTCAACACCTTCTTGGTAGCTCGGATCTCGTGGTCTCGCGGCGTGCCGGGAGACCGACGGAGCCACGGTGGATGACGTGCGGATGGTGCGAAGTCGTGCGGTGGGAAGGGGAGTCAGCCGGTGCGGGACGCCGTCGCCGCGTCGGCGGGCAGCAGGATGTCCTCGGCTTCCAGGGCGTTCGCGCGGTACTTGCCCACGGAGCTGATCAGCAGCCGGAGTTCGAGGGCGATGCTCTCGACCAGCCGGACCAGACCGGCGTCCGCGTCCTCGTCGACGGCGAGGAGCGCGGCCCGGCCGAGACCGACGGCGCGCGCGCCGAGCGCCAGGGCCTTCGCGGCCCGGCCGCCTTCCCAGATCCGCCCGCTGGCGAGCAGACAGTGGTCGGTGGGGCCGATGCGGGTGAGGCACTCGCCGAGCGGGAGCCCCACCTGGCCGAGGAAACCGGTGGGTGCCCAGGCGGTCCCGCCCTCGGCGCCGTCCACCGTGACGGAGTCGGCGCCGGCGGCCCAGGCGGTGGCGGCGGCCAGGGCGACGTCGCGCCCGGGGTGCAGCTTCACCCACACCCTGACCCGGGGGAAGTTGTTCCGCATCAGCCTGATCTGCTGGCGCAGGATCTCCTCGGTGAAGGTGCCGGGGCTGCTGATCCTGAGGACCGATTCGCTGTCGGCGCCGAACACCTCGTCCATGGCGTACTGTTCGGCGACCCGGCCGCCCGCCTCGCGGCCCAGGACGGTGAGACCGCCGAGACCGGGCTTGGCGCCCTGGCCGACCTTCAGCTCGAAGGCGAGGCGGCCCGTGGCCAGCAGCGGTTCGGAGACCGGATCGCTGTAGACGAGGTTCCACACCTCGGCGTCCGCGTCCTCGGTGGACTGCTGGACCACCACCCCGCCGTGCTCGTCGTCGGCGGCCGCGGTGTAGGCGGCGATCCGGCCGAGCAGCGGGGACGTTCCGGAGTCGGAGGCGGCACGGTAGCCGTTGACGGGGACCACGTTCTCGCCGATGACCATCGGGATGCCGAGCTGTCCGGCCTGCCGCCCGGCCGCCTCGCCCAGGTCATGACTGGCGACCTGGGTCGAGCCGAACGCGGAGACGTAGAGCGGCAGCCGGGAGGTGAACCCCCCGATGACGGTGTCCAGTTCGACGTCGGTGTACAGCGGCTCACGGGCCAGGTCGATGAGCTTCTTCAGCCGCTCCGGCATGAAGACCGGCGGCACTATCCTGGCGCGCTCCAGCAGGTCCTGCGGGTCGTGGCCGGCCGGGATCGCACCCAGCAGGCTGCTGCCGTAGGTCTCCAGGGCGGGGAAGGCTCCCGCCGCTCCGGCCCTGGCCCGGTGCCGCACCTGTTCCTCGGGGAAGCCCGCGGCGCTCAGTGCACTCATGCCGACACCACTCCGGGGAGCTTCGGGTAGGCGCTGGCCTCCCAGGCTGCGGTGCGGCCGGTGACGTACCGGGTGAAGCGCTCCAGGCCGATGCCGAAGCCGGAGCTGGCGGGGATGCCGCGACGGGCCAGGTCGAGGTACCAGCCGTACTTCGCGGGGTTCTCGCCGGTCTCGCGCATCCGGGTGACCAGGGCCGCGTAGTCGTGTTCGCGCTCGCTGCCGCTGGCCAGTTCGCCGTAGCCCTCGGGGGCGATCAGGTCGAAGTTGCGGAGGATGCCGGGCCGGCCGGCGTCCTCCTGGTCGTAGAAGCCCCTCGAACCCTTGGGGTAGTCGACGACGAAGAACGGGCGGCTGGTCTTCGCGGAGAGGATCTCCTCTCCCTCCCAGTCGATCTCGGCGCCGGGGTCCTGCGGGTGGCCGAGCGCCACCAGGTCGGCGGTGGCCTCCCGGTGCGTGGTGCGGGCGAACGCCCCCCGCACCACCTCCCGGAAGGCGTCCGGGTCCCGGCCGAGCAGCTCCAGGTCACCGGGCATCTCGCGGACGACCTCGTCGACGACGTACGCCACGAGCTGCTCGGCGAGCTCCATCGCGTCCTCGCGGCCCGCGTCGCGGATCTCCACGTCTATCTGGTGGAACTCGGCGAGATGGCGGTGCGTGACGGCCGTCTCCAGCGGTTCCAGGCGGACGTTCGGCGCGATGTAGAAGATCTTCTCGAAGGCCATCAGCGATGCCTGCTTGTAGAGGATCGCGCTCGTCATCAGCTTGTACTTGTGACCGTAGAAGTCGATGTCCACCTGCTTGGACCCCCGGATGCCCGGGTCGGTGACGGGGCCGATGACCGGCGGCAGCAGTTCCTGGAACCCCTGCGCGGTCAGGAAGGAACGGGTGGCCGCGAGCATCCGGCTCTGCACCCGCAGCGTGGCACGGGTCGGCTCGGCCATCAGGTGCTGGTCGGGAGAGGCCGGGAACGCGGGCGCGACACGGCCGTAGGGCTCGGCGATCGTGCTGGTCATGGTGCTACCTCCTGGGTGAGCTGACGACGGGCTGCCGGGCGACGGGCCGCCGGGGGGAGCGAGGGGCGGGAAACGGACGGGGGAAGGGTGCGGTCGTGCCGGCGCTGCACGAACGACAGGGCGTCGAACAGCCCGGCGGCCGTGAGCCGCCGGCCGCGGTCGCGGACGGGCCCCAGCGGCATCGCCCCGATCTCGGACCAGGTGAGCCGACCGGATGCGTCGATGCGGCTCCGGGAGCGGCCCGCGTTGTCGGGGTGCAGGCAGAACGGCACGTCGAGGTATCCACGGGCGAAGGCCTTCAGCAGGGCCTGGCCCAGGTCGTCGTCCAGGTCCAGCACGGCGTCCACCAGGGCGCGGGCCTCGGCGTAGACGGCGTTGTCCGCCTGGCCGGTGCGCGGGACCGGCACGGTCCCCGGCCGGGCCTCGGCCGCCGCCCGGTGCCGGGCGGCGGCGCGTGCGGCGACCCGCAGCGCCTCGACGTTCTCCGTGACGGTCGGGATGCGGTGCGCCTCGGCCGCCGTCTTGACGATCAGCCGGGCCGCCCCGGTCTCCACGGCCAGTTCGGCCGAGCGTTCCAGAAGGTCCAGGGAACCGCGACGGGTCTGCGGGTAGAGGCCCATGTAGGTGTAGAGGACGATGTGCCAGTCGGTCTCCGGCAGGAATTCGCCGGCCAGCCGGCGCAGTGCGTGCACCGCGTCGCGGTCCTGTGCCGCGTTGGTCTGCTGGGCGTAGCTGAGTGAGATGCTGCGCAGTCCCGCCCGGTGGAAGAAGAGCGCTTCCAGCGCGCTGATCGCGACGAGCAGTCCGGGCGGGCAGAGCTGGCCGAGCATGCAGCCGCCGAAGGTCTCCAGGTGCGGTTCGGCCCCGGTGCCGCGCAGTCCGGCCAGGAAGTCGCAGCTCTCCTGCCAGTTGCGCACGGAGTCGAGGAGCGGGGTGCGCCCGTAGGGCAGGCAGTAGGAGACCGGGCCGCCCTCCGTCGCGTCCAGGCCGAGCCGGGCGAGCGCGGTGACGATGCGCTGGGGGCGGGCCGATCCGTGCCGGATCTGCACCGGGAAGCCGGCGTCCCGGACACCGTCCAGGACCCAGCGCGAGGTGTGCGGGCTGTAGGAGGTGATGGGGAACCCGTTGAGCGGGACGCCGCTGTTCAGTGCGCGGACGGCGGACGCCTCGTCGCTGACCCGGGTGTAACTGTCGATCGTCATCGTGCCGACGACCGCGTCGGCGGCGCCCTTGGTCGCCAGCAGGCCGGCCCGCATCAGCGCCGGGTCGGAGAAACCCATGCGGGGCTGCACCACGAGGGTGCCGCGTGCCTGGGCCTCGGCGACGAAGCGGCCGAAGGAGAGCGGGCGCGGGTGCACGGTGGTGGCGCGTGCCCCGGGGACGTCCGTAAGGACCGGTGCGGTCATCGTTCCACCTCCCTGGGCAGTGAGTCGACGTAGGACTCGAAAGCGGTGAGATCGACGCCGTCCTGGAAGACGGCGTCGAAGCCGGCTCTTCTGAGGACATCGGCCTCCTTCTCCCCGCCGCCGGAGACGCCGAGCTTGCCGCCGATGACGGCCGGCAGGCCGGTCAGCTCCCAGCGCGACCGGATGGCTCCGATCAGCGGCTGGGCATCGTTGAAGCCGTGTCCGTTGACGCTGCTGACGACCAGCAGGTCGGGCTGGTATTTGCAGCAGGACTCGACGATCTCGTCCTCGGGCACGCAGGAACCCAGATTGACGACCTTGTGCCCGAGGTCTTCGAGCAGCAGTTGGATGTAGATGAGATTCCAGGTGTGAGCGTCTGATTGCAGTCCGGTGACAACAACATCCAGCGGCCCGGATCGATGACGAGCCGCCCATTCCGCAGGCTTCATTGTTCGCTTCGTCCACATCATTGGATGACAGGGGGAGAAAGAGATTCAGGATTGCCCTGAACTTTCTTTCGACCACCACCGTAGATTCGCCGCAGAAGCGATTCCGGCGTCACCGGCGGCAACTGGGCGGCAGGACAGCAGCAGTTGAACTGCAGCCCTGTGCCGGGCGGGTGGCGGGGCATGAGACTGGCCTGACTGCGCCCGCAGA
Organism: Streptomyces sp. NPDC127177; assembly: GCF_042672475.1. Taxonomy (NCBI): domain Bacteria; kingdom Bacillati; phylum Actinomycetota; class Actinomycetes; order Kitasatosporales; family Streptomycetaceae; genus Streptomyces; species Streptomyces sp. NPDC127177. The sequence goes on along the minus strand of NZ_JBHXUW010000084.1, from coordinate 840 downwards.
ATTCACCGCCCGGCCCCGTGCACACCGCCGGCGAACGACCGAGGAGTCATGACATGACAGAGACCGGCCACAGCGTCCGTGTGGCGGACGTGCTCAGTGACGTCCTGGCAGACGTCCTGGCAGACGTACGGGAGAAGGTTGACCGGAGGGAGGCGCTCGGCGAGGCCCAGATCGCCGTGCTCGAAGCCGCGGTTAACATCGTCCGCGCCGGTCAGGCCGGGTTCGAGGTGATGCCGGCCGAGCGTTCGGAGCTGGTGCGCGAGGCGCTGGGCGCGGTGCGCGCGGCCACCGTTGCCACCGGTGTCGCCCTCACCTACGCGCATCAGACGGCCCGCGTCCTGGCCTGATCCCGCGGCCCGTGGTGCCGCCGATCTGCCTGGACTTCTGCCCGGCGAACCGGTCGGCGGCTCGTAGCCTTTGATGCAGGCGAAAAGAAAACCCAGTCAGACCTGAAGACCGAATGCATACCTTCGTCCAACCGAGGTGGAAATCATGGCAACCAATCCGTTCGAGGACTCCGATGGCCGCTATGTGGTGTTGGCCAACGAAGAGGGTCAGTATTCGCTGTGGCCGGCCCGGATCCAGCAGCCGTCGGGCTGGGAGCTGGTGAAGGACGAGGGCAGCAAGCAGGAGTGCGGAGAATTCATCGAGGCGAACTGGACCGACATGCGGCCGCGTTCGGTCGTTGCGGCGATGGGTGGCTGAATCCGCTGTTCCTCCGTGCCGGAAGGGGGGGGGGGGGGGGCGGTCGGGGGGGCGCCCCCCCCCCGTAGCGGGTGGTGAGGGGACCCCCCGGGCCGGGGCGGTGGCGTATAAAAAAAAGTCGCGGGCGCCGGAAGT
>NZ_JBHXUW010000083.1:0-31548 GCF_042672475.1 Streptomyces sp. NPDC127177 | reverse complement strand
CGATTCGCCGTGCAGCCCCAGACCAGCAGCGGTCGGACCGCCGGTCCACGGCCCGCTGCCGGGACGCTGCGGGCGACCAGGGCGGAAGGTTGTTTCTTGTGCGCGCGCACAGCGGTGGAGCAGTGCGGGCCCGGGGTACGGGGGATCTACCCCCGTACCCCCGCTCCTCAGTCCCCGGAGGGGCTCGATGGTGTCGGAGCGGGGCGTGAAGGCGTTGGAGCGGGGTCTGAAGGTGTCAGAGCAGGAAGTCTCGCGCGATGGACTCCGCCGCCCGTTCCAGCAGCGGCCCCGCCTGGGCCATGCACACCGCGGGATCGGGTTCCAGCGCGGTGAGCGCGTACGCACGGCGGATCCCGGCCCGTCCGAGTACCTCCGGCGCCAGCGCGAGGCGGCCGCAGACAGCGACGACCTCGATGCCCGCCGCGCGGGCAGCCGCGGCGACCCCGGCCGGGGCCTTGCCGTGCAGGGTCTGCTCGTCGAGCGAGCCCTCGCCGGTGATCACCAGCGTCGCCCGCTCCAGCGCGGGCGCGAAGCCGAGGACATCGAGCATGACCTCGATACCCGGCCGGAACCGCGCGCCGAGGGCGACCAGCGCCCCGTAACCGATACCCCCCGCGGCCCCCGCACCCGGCAGCTCGGCGTGGCCGGGCCCCAGCACGGACGCGTAGTGGGCGAGTGCCGCGTCCAGGACCGCGATGTCCTCCTCGGTCGCGCCCTTCTGCCGCCCGTACACCTCGGGCGCACCCTTCGGTCCGGTCAGCGGGTTGTCGACATCGCTCGCGAGGACCAGGTCGATCCCGGTGAGCCGCGGGTCGAGCCCGGACAGATCGGCCGATGCGAGGTCGGCGAGTCCGCCGCCGCCGGGGCCGACGGGCTTGCCGTCCGCGTCGAGGAACCTCGCGCCGAGTGCGGTCAGCATGCCCGCCCCGCCGTCCGTGGTCGCACTGCCCCCGACCCCGAACACAATGGTCCGCGCGCCCGCTTCGAGGGCGGCGAGCAGCAGTTCGCCGGAGCCGTGGGTGGTCGCGGTGAGCGGGGCGAACACGCCCTCGGGCAGATGCTGGAGCCCCGATGCCTCGGCCATCTCCACCACGGCGGTGGTGTCGCGCAGGGCGTACGCCGCGGTCACCGGCTCCCCCAGCGGCCCGGTCACCCGTGCTTCGCGTCGCTCGAATCCGGCGGCCACCGCGGCGGCCACCGTGCCGTCGCCGCCGTCCGCCACGGGCAGGGTCTCGACCCGCACCTCGGGTGCGATGCGCCGCAGCCCGGCCGTCACCCGCTCCGCGACCTGTACAGCCGTGAGCGAGCCCTTGAACTTGTCCGCCGCGACGAGCACGCGTGCGGTCACTGCTCCGTCCGTCACCTTGATTCCCTTTGCTTTCGAACAGGCAGTCGCGCCGCCCCGACCCTATCCGGACCACCCGCTCCCTGCCCATGGGTGTCCGTGCCCTGGACCCGCGACACCGGCTCGCTACGCTGACCGCGTGACCACAGATGACTACGCCACGTATATCTCCGGACTTCCCAAGGTGCTCGCGGGCGCGGCCTGCCTCTTCCGCGACGCCCGGGGACGGCTGCTGCTCGTGGAGCCGAACTACCGGGAGGACTGGGCGCTGCCCGGCGGCACGATCGAGTCGGCGGACGGAGAGACGCCCCGCCAGGGGGCCAGGCGCGAGTCGGCCGAGGAGATCGGGCTCGATCTGGAACCGGGCCGGCTGCTCGTCGTCGACTGGGCGCGTGGCACCGACCGGCCGCCGATCGTCGCCTACCTGTACGACGGCGGCGTCCTGGACGAGCAGCAGCTGAAGGCCGTGCGCGTCCAGGAGGAGGAGCTGCTGTCCTGGAGGCTGGTCGACCGGGCGGAACTCGGCAGCCATCTGCCCGAGCGGCTCCATCGGCGGGTGCGGGCCGCGCTGGACGTGCTGGACTCGGGCGCCGGCACCGCGGAGCTGGAGGACGGCCGGCCCGTCGGCTGACGGAGGGGGGTCCGGGCCGCCGCGTGCGGTAATGTTGATGGCTGCGAAGGGGAGTAGCCCTGCAAACCGGTCGTCGACACACTGGAACCTCCGGGTTCCCGGTGGCCGGGTTCGTGGATGGTCACGGGCGGGCGAGACCTTCGGTCAGGTATGACGCGTCCACGTCCCGTGGGTGCTGCCGTCATGCCGGGCCGAGTGGTCCTCCGAAAAGCCCGAACGGCACTTCGCGGAAGACCCGGGGCCCGGCTCCTACAGAAAGCCACCCGGAATGCATCTCGACCCCCTGGCGATCCTCACCGCTTTCGGGCTGATCTTCCTCGCGGAACTCCCCGACAAGACGATGTTCGCGTCGCTGGCCATGGGCACGCGCATGCGCCCGCTCTACGTCTGGTTCGGTACGTCGTCCGCGTTCATCGTCCATGTCGCCATCGCGGTCGGCGCGGGCGGTCTTCTCGGGCTGCTGCCCGGCTGGATCGTCAAGCTCGTCTCGGCATCCCTCTTCGCGTTCGCCGCGTTCATGCTCCTGCGGGCCGACGCGGGCGACGAGGACGACGAGGACGGCCCGAAGACCGTGACCGGCTTCTGGCCCGTGTACTCGACCGCGTTCATGGCGGTGTTCATCAGCGAGTGGGGCGACCTCACCCAGATCACGACGGCGAACCTGGCGGCGAGCAACGGCGCCTGGTCCACGGCGATCGGGTCCGCCGCGGCTCTGATGTCCGTGTCGGCGCTGGCACTGCTCGCCGGGCGCTTCATCGCCAAGCGGGTACCGCTCAAGACGGTTCAGCGCATCGGCGGGCTGTGCATGCTGGGACTCGCGATCTGGACGGTCATCGAGATCTTTACCGGCTGAACCGCTCAGGCCGGTACGGGAAAGGGCTCCGCGCGCCGCGGAGCCCTTTCCCGTACCGCACGCCGCCGAGCCCGCTAGAAGAGCGCCGGGGCGGTGTCCCCCATGCCGTTCTCGAAGGCCAGCAGCCGTTGCTTGCGGTCGAGTCCGCCGCCGTATCCGGTGAGGCTCCCGGACGCCCCGATCACCCGGTGGCAGGGCACGATGATGCCGATCGGATTCTTGCCGTTGGCCAGTCCCACCGCACGCGAGGCGCCGGATTTGCCGAGGATCCCGGCCAGTTCGCCGTACGAGCGGGTCTCCCCGTACGGAATCTGCCGGAGCTGCGCCCAGACGCTGCGCTGGAACGGGGTGCCGTCGAGGTGCAGAGGGAGGTCGAACTCCCGGAGTTCACCGGCGAAGTAGGCGTCCAGCTGCCGGATCGTCTCGTCGAAGGGGGCGGGGTCCGGCTCGCCGAAGGTCTCCTCGGGCGGCCGGTGGCGCTGATCGGTCATGTAGAGGCCGGCGAGGACTCCGTCGGTGGCGACGAGCGTCAGCCTGCCGTAGGGGCTGTCGGTCACGGTGTGCTGCCGGCGTGCCGTGCCGGCGTGTGGTGTGGTCACGATGGACTTCCTTGTGCGGGAAGGTGGTTGATGGGGTGGTCGTCGACGGTCCACAGGTACTGGACCGCGTACGCCCGCCAGGGCCGCCAGGCCGCGGCGCGGGCGGTGAGCGCGGCCGGTGTCGAGGGAAGTCCCAGTTCCTGCGCGGACCGCCGGATGCCGAGGTCCGTCGGCAGGAAGGCGTCCGGATCACCGAGTGCCCGCATGGCGATGACCTCGACGGTCCATGGCCCGAAGCCGGGCAGCGCGGCCAGTTCGGCCCGTGCCCTCTCCCAGTCGGTGTCGGTGCCCAGCCGCAGCGAACCGTCCGCCAGGGCCTCCACCAGGGTGGTGAGGGTCCGGCGCCGGCTGCGCGGCAGGGCCAGCTGCTCGGGGTCGAGTCCGGCCAGTGCCGCGGACGACGGGAAGAGATGGGTGAGACCGCCCTCGGAGTCGTCCACGGGCATGCCGTGGGCGGAGACCAGCCGGGCCGCGTGCGTACGGGCGGCGGCCGTCGACACCTGCTGGCCGAGCACCGCCCGGACGGCGAACTCCGCACCGTCCACGGTCCTCGGCACCCGCCGCCCCGGCGCCTTGTCGACCAGCGGTCCGAGCAGCGGGTCGGAGCGCAGCTGTCCGTCGACCGCGACCGGATCGGCGTCGAGGTCCAGCAGCCAGCGGCAGCGGCTGATGGCCAGGGTGAGATCGCGCGGGTCGGTGAGCGAGAGCCGGCAGGCGATGTGGTCGGGGTGCGGGGTGAGGGCGACGATGCCGTGCCCGTGGGGCAGGTCGAGCGTGCGGCGGTAGGCCCCGTCTCGCCACTCCTCCACACCGGGGACGGCCGTAGCGGCGAGGTGCCCGAAGAGGTTGCTGGGGTTGAGCGGTGCCCGGTACGGGAGCCGGAGCGCTATCACGCCGGGTGTGGCGGGCGGCCTGCTCGATCCGGTGGCTCGGGTGCGCAGCTCCCCCGGCGAGAGGGCGAAGACCTCGCGGACGGTGTCGTTGAAGGTGCGGATCGAGGAGAAGCCGGCCGCGAACGCCACCTCGGCCATGGGCAGCGCGGTGGTCTCGATGAGTACCCGCGCGGTCTGGGCCCGCTGCGCCCTGGCCAGGGCCAGCGGCCCCGCCCCCAGCTCCGCGAGGAGCTGCCGCTCGATCTGGCGGGCCGAGTAGCCGAGCCGGACGGCCAGACCCGGCACCCCTTCCCGGTCGACGACTCCGTCCCGGATGAGACGCATCGCGCGGGCGACGGAGTCGGCGCGGGCGTTCCACTCCGGCGATCCCGGGCTGGTGTCGGGCCGGCACCGCTTGCAGGCCCGGAACCCGGCCTGCTGGCAGGCGGCGGAGCTCGGGTAGAAGGTCATGTTCTCGACCTTGGGCGGCACGACGGGGCAGCTCGGCCGGCAGTAGATCCGGGTGGTCAGGACCGCCGTGAAGAACCAGCCGTCGAAGCGGGCGTCCTTCGACCGGACGGCCCGTACGCAGCGCTCGGTGTCGGTGTGCATGGTTCAAGCATGGGACACCGGGCAGGGCGGGGCTGGCGAGAATCCGACATCAGCCTCGGGCTGCCTGCACCGCCCCGCGGCCCTGTCGTTCCCGCCGCTCCCACTCCCCTCGCCCCGTCCCCGACTTCGAATGAGAATGGGACGGGGGAGACCGGTTGGCGACGGGAAGGAGACGCGACGATGGGTAACGCACACGAACCGCTCTGCCCGCATCTGCAACAGGTGGGGCCGGTGACCCCGGACAGTGCCGACTCCTGCACGGAGTGTGTCGCCCTCGGCGACAGCTGGGTACATCTGCGCGAGTGCCAGACCTGCGGACATGTCGGATGCTGCGACTCCTCCCGCAACAAGCACGCCACCGCGCACCGCTCCGCCAGCGGACACCCCCTCATCCGCTCCTACGAACCGGGCGAGAGCTGGTGGTGGTGCTACGAGGACCAGCTGACCTTCGAGGTCGAGGGAGCCGGACCGCCCCGGGCGGCCTGAGAGCGCGCCATCGGCTCTCCTGGGCGTCCGGGACGCTGCCCGACGTGTGTCAGGCCAGATCCAGCAGCTGTTCGGGCGAAGCCGTGTGCGCACATGCTCACCACGGCTCCTCCCGGTGTCCGTGCGCCACATCTTCCGGCGGGCCGGGCCTCTTCCGTCGGCCCGCACCGGTCAGTAGACGTCGCGCACATACCGCTTGTCGGCGGCGAGTTGCTTGACGTGGAGAGCCGCTCCGTCCTCGTCGAGTCTGCCGTGGGTGACGGCGATGTCGCGCAGCGCCCGGTCGACGTCCTTGGCCATGCGGGCGGCGTCGCCGCAGACGTGGAAGTGGGCGCCGTCGCGGAGCCAGGACCAGAGCTTGGCGCCGTGCTCGCGCATCCGGTCCTGCACGTAGACCTTGGCGCGCTGGTCGCGCGAGAAGGCGGTGTCCAGGCGGGTGAGGGTGCCGTCGGCGAGGAAGGCGGTCAGCTCGTCCTCGTAGTAGAAGTCGGTGGCGCGGTGCTGTTCGCCGAAGAAGAGCCAGTTGGGGCCGCGGTGGCGGCGTGCCCGGCGCTCCTCCAGGAAGCCGATGAACGGGGCGACGCCGGTTCCCGGGCCGACCATCACCAAGGGGGTGTCGGGGCCGGGCGGGGGCCGGAAGTGAGGCGCGCGCCGGACGGCGACGGAGACGGGGGCGTCCGGGGCCGCGTCCGCGAGGAAGGGTGAGCACACCCCGTTGCGGGGGCGGCCGTGCAGGTTCTCGTACCGGACGACGGAGACGGTCAGGGACACCCGGTGGGGTTCGGTGAGCGGGCTGGACGATATCGAGTACAGCCGGGGCTGGAGTCGTTTGAGGATGCCGGCCCACTCCTGCGCCGTGGCGCGGACCGGGTACTCGGCGAGGACGTCGACGGCTTGGCGGCCCCAGGACCAGCGGGCCAGCTCGCCCTTGTTGTCGGGGCGCAGCATCTTCTTCAGGGCACGGTCACCGGTGCGCTCGGTGATGAACCCCAGCAGGGCGGGGGTGAGTCCGGTGATGTCCAGGCGGCTGTGGAGCGCGTCGGCCAGCCGGAGCCCGCCGGAACCGGCGACCTCGATGGCGGCGTCGGCGTCGAGTCCGGTGACGGAAAGCCATTCGGCCACCAGGCCGGTGCTGTTGACGGGGTGTACGGCGAGGGCGTCACCGGCCTCGTAGAGGAGCGGGCCGTCGGCGCCGCGGGTGTCGAACGTGAACCGGCGGACCTCCTTGCCCGCGCCGGGGAGGCTGAGGAGCCGGTTCCCGGTCAGCCGGGCCGTCACGGGCGCCGGCTTGGCGCCGCGCACGGGTACGGCAGTGGGAGCGGCGGGCACGGCAGCGGGAGCTGCGGGCACGGCCGGAGCGGCAGCCGGCGCGGTGGTCGTCGGCTGCGCGGTGAGACCTGCGAGCACCCGGTCCAGCCAGCTCAGGGCGGAGGGCTCGTAGTCGGGTTCGCAGTCGGTGCGCGGGGCCAGCCGTACGGCTCCCAGCTCGTCGAGCCGCTGGTCGAGGCGGCGGCCGTGTCCGCAGAAGTCGTCGTACGAGGAGTCCCCGAAGGCCAGGACCGCGTATCGCCGGCCGTCCAGGGGTGGAAGGTCCGCGGCCGTCAGGGCCTCCCAGAACCCGGAGCCGTTGTCGGGTGCGTCGCCGTCGCCGAAGGTGCTGGTGATCAGCAGGAGGTCGGCGGCGGGCGGGAGGGTCCGCGGGTCGGCCTCGTCCATGCCGACGAGCCTGGCCCGGTGTCCGGTCGCGGTCAGCCGGTCGGTGGCGGCCGTGGCGAACTCCTCGGCGTTGCCGGTCTGTGAGGCCCACAGCACGACCACCTCACGGCCGCTGGTGGGGGCCGGCGTGGCGGGTTCCCCGGCGGTCCGCGGCGCCCGCGAGTACATCCCGGCGAGCGCGCCGTTCACCCAGCGCGCGTGGTCCTCGCCGAAGGGTGCGCCGGGCGGCAGTACGGGAACGCCCGGCATGCCCGTCGGCAGGCCGGCCAGGAATCCGGCCAGGTACTGGCGTTCGTGCTCGGCGAGTACGGGCGGCGGGGTGCTCTCCAGCCCGAACACGGCCGCGGCGCCGGTCCGGTCACCGCTCGGCGCGGGCTCCGCCCGCCGTACGGCGGGGGCGGCGCCGGGCGCCGGAGGGGGGAGGGGGGCGGGGGCCACCTTCGCGAGCGTCACCGCGCACATCTTGAACTCCGGCTGGAAGGAGACCGGGTCCACGGCGTCGCTGGTCACCGCGTTGACGCTGAGGTACTCGCCGAACAGGTCGTTCCAGTGGAAGGGCGCGAAGCAGCAGCCAGGCCGCACCCGGTCCGTCACCACGGCGGGCAGCACGGCCCGGCCGCGCCGCGAGGCGACCTCGACCGAGTCGCCCGCGGCGATCCCGAGGCGTTCCGCGTCCTCGGGATGGAGTTCGACGAACGGCGCCGGGTCGAGCCTGTTGAGCTTGGCGACCTTCCCGGTCTTGGTGAGGGTGTGCCACTGGTGCGGCAGACGGCCGGTGTTGAGGACGAACGGGTAGTCGTCGTCCGGCATCTCCGCGGCCGGGACGTGCGGACGGGCGAAGAAGACGGCGCGTCCGGACGCCGTCGGGAAGACCGGAGCGCCGTCCTCGGCGAGGTAGCGGATCGGGTTGCGGTCGGGCCCGTCGGCCGTCGGGGCGGGCCACTGCACGGGGGTGGTGCGCAGCCGCTCGTACGTCACACCGCACAGGTCGTAGCCGGTGACCGGGTTCGCGGCCCGTTTGATCTCCTCGAAGATCTCCTCGGCACTGTCGTAGCCGAAGGCGTCGGCGTATCCCATCGCGCAGGCGATCCGCGCGATGATCCGCCAGTCCGGCAGGGCCTCACCGGGCGGGTCCACGGCCGGCCTGGCGAGGGTGAGGTTGCGTTCGCTGTTGATCAGGACGCCCTCGCTCTCGCTCCACAGCGCGCCGGGCAGCACGACGTCGGCGTAGGAGTTGGTCTCGGTGTCCGCGAACACGTCCTGGGTGATGACGAGTTCGGCCGTCTCCAGGGCTTCGATGACGGTGCGCCGGTTGGCGACGGATGCGACGGGGTTGGTGCAGATGATCCAGCAGGCCTTGATCTCGCCCGCCGCCATCCGCTGGAACATGTCGACGGTGCCCTTGCCGGACCCGTCCTTGCGCACGGTGCCGGGTTCCAGGCCCCAGAGGTCCTCGACGAAAGCACGGTCCTCGTCCACGAGCACCGACCGCTGCCCGGGCAGCCCGGGCCCCATGTATCCCATCTCGCGGCCGCCCATGGCGTTGGGCTGGCCGGTGAGCGAGAAGGGGCCGCTGCCGGGCCGGCAGATCGCGCCGGTGGCCAGGTGCAGGTTGATAGTCGCGTTGGTGTTCCAGGTGCCGTGCGTGGACTGGTTCAGCCCCATGGTCCAGCAGCTCATCCACTCCCCCGCCTCGCCGATCCACTGCGCCGCCCGGCGGATGTCCGCCTCCGGGATGCCGGTGATCTCGGATACGGCGGCGGGCCGGTAGGCAGCCAGGAACTCCGGCATGGCCTCCCAGCCCTCGGTGTGCCCGGCGATGAACCCGGGGTCGGTGTGCCCGTTCTCGTGGAGGAGGTGCAGCAGGCCGTTGAGGAGGGCCAGATCGGTTCCCGGGTTGATCCGGAGGAAGAGGCCGGCCTTGTCGGCGGTGGCGGTGCGGCGCGGGTCGACGACGATCAGCCGGGCGCCCGCCTTCACCCGTTCCATCATGCGCAGGAAGAGAATCGGGTGGCAGTCGGCCATGTTGGAGCCGATGACGAGGAAGACGTCCGCCTTCTCGAAGTCCTGGTACGAGCCGGGCGGGCCGTCGGCTCCCAGGGAGAGCTTGTAGCCGCTGCCCGCACTCGCCATGCACAGACGTGAGTTGGACTCGATCCGGTTGGTCCGTATGAAGCCCTTGGCCAGCTTGTTGGCCAGGTACTGGGCCTCCAGGCTCATCTGGCCGGACACGTAGAAGGCGACGGCGTCCGGTCCGTGCTCGTCGAGGACCGCCCGCAGCCGGTGTGCCGTATCGGTGATCGCCTCGTCGACGGCCGCCGCTACGGGCTCGGCGCCACGCTCGGGCCGCACGAGTGCGGTGGTCAGCCGGCCGGGGGCACGGAGCATGTCGGCCGTCGTCGCGCCCTTGGTGCACAGCCGGCCGAAGTTGGCGGGATGGGCCTTGTCGCCCGACGCCTTGAGTACCTTCCTGCGGCCGTCGGGGCCGGAGCCGATGTCGAGCAGCATGCCGCAGCCCACCCCGCAGTACGAGCAGACCGTCCGTACCGGGGCGACGGCGGCCGACGAGCTCTCTGGGGGCACCGGGGGACCTTCCCGTGGATGGGATCGTGGCCCCGACGGTACGAATGTCCCATTACGCCGGTGTGACCCGGGCCGATCATGGGTGGTAACGCTCGCCGCACACCTGCTGGACCGTCGCTGTGAGATGAATCAGAAGGGGCAGCTGCCAGGTGGCAGCGGAAAGCTGTCCGCAGGAGCCATGCGTTCCTGACCGAACGGCTTGCTTCTGTGGCCCGAAAGGGCCCACTGGGCCGGTACCGAGGGGCGGGACGATGAGTGTCCTGGTCGTGCAGCACGTGCCGCAGGAGGGCCCCTACGCCGTCGCCACCGCGCCGGCCGGGGCGGGGCTGCGCGTGGAGCTCTGCGGGTGTGGAAGGGCGATCCGGTCCCGGAGGGTCTGGCGGGGACCGAGGCGCTGGTGGTGATGGGCGGGCCGATGTCCGCCCTCGGTGACAGCGGATTCCCGGCCCGGGACGCGGAACTGGCCCTGCTGCGGGCCGCCCTGGCAGCCGATGTGCCGGTTCTGGGCATCTGTCTCGGCGCGCAGTTGCTTCGCGGTGGCGGCCGCAGGGGTGGCCCTGCGCGGGGACGGACCGCAGATCGGGTGGGAGGACGTCGGCCTCTCCCCGTCGGCGGGCTCCGACCCGCTCTTCTCGGATCTGCCGGAACAGCTCGGGGTGCTGCACTGGCACAGCGACACCGTGCGCCTCCCGGCCGGCGCTGTGCCGCTCGCCTCGTGTGCCCGCTTCCCGGTCCAGGCGTTCCGGGTGCGGGGCAGCGCCTGGGGTCCGCAGTTCCACCTGGAGGTCGACAGCGCCGCCGTGGACGCGTTCGTGACGGCGTTCCCGCGGGACGCGGCCCGTGCGCCCGGTCTCCTGGAGGACACGCCGGAGAGCCTGGCGGCGCTGGTCCCGTACCGGGATCAGGTGCTCGGCCGGTTCGCCGCGCTGGTCGCCGCCCGTTCCGCGCACACGAGTGCCCGTACGTTCTTCACGCCGAGGGCCGAAGCCTGGGAGGAGCGCTTCGCCCACCAGACCCCGGCCTATGCGGCGGCCGTCGGACGGATGGGGCTGAAGCCCGGGCAGAGGGCTCTCGACCTCGGCTGCGGAACCGGAAGGGCGCTGCCCGCCCTGCGGGCGGCGGTGGGTGACAGCGGCGCCGTTCTGGGGGTCGACGTCACCCACGCGATGCTCGGCGCCGCGGCGCGCACCGGACGCGCCGGGCTCGCCCATCTCCTCCTCGCGGACTGCCACGGCCTGCCGCTGCCGTCCGGGGCGGTGCACGGGATCTTCGGCGCTGGGCTGCTGGACCATGTGCACGACCCGGCCGCCGCACTGCGCGAATGGGCCCGGGTGACCGCCGAGGGCGGCGTGCCGGCGCTCTTCCACCCCTCCGGCCGCGCAGAACGGGCCGCCCGGCACGGCCGTCCCCCGAGCCCGGACGACCCGCTCGCCCGGCCGAACCTGGAGCCCGCGCTGCGGGCGGCGGGCTGGCGGCCGGCCGAGTACGACGACGCCGGGTCCCACTTCTTCGCGCTGGCGGATCTGTCCGGGCCCTGAGGCCGGCGAACTACGCCCGTGCCGTTGGGCGGGTCACCTGCGGGCCGGTCCCGACTTCCGCAGTCCGCGCCAGACCGCCTTGGCCGCGTGGTGGCCGGACATGCCGTGCACGCCCGGTCCGGGCGGGGTGGCCGACGAGCAGATGAAGACCGCCGGGTGGGCCGTCGCGTACGGCACCCGGGCGAGCTTGGGGCGGATCACCGTCTGCAGCCCGGCGAAGGCGCCGCAGGCGATGTCCCCGTCCACGTAGTTGGCGTTACGGGCGGCGAGCTGCGGCGGTCCGGAGACCGCGCGGGCGAGCACCAGATCACGGAACCCGGGTGCGAACCGCTCCAGTTGACGCTCGATCACATCGGTGGCGTCGCCCTCCCAGCCCGCCGGGACGTGGCCGTAGACCCAGAACACCTGCTTGCCCTCGGGGGCGCGGGACGGGTCGACGAGGCTCGGCTGGGCGGTGATCAGGAAGGGCACGCCCGGGTCGCGGCCGGTGACCGCGGCACGCAGGGCGGAGTCGATCTCGCCGGCCGTGGGGCCGATGTGCACCGTGCCCGCCCGGCGGGCCTCCTCGGCGGTCCAGGGGACGGGGCCCGACAGGGCGTAGTCGATCTTGAAGCAGGAGGCGCCGTAGCGGTAGCCACGGTAGGCGTTGCCCAGTCCGGCGATCCGGGCCAGCGCGGTCGGTGAGGTGTCGAAGATGTAGGCGCGGGCGGGCGGCAGTTCGTCCAGGCGCTTGACCTCCGTGCCGGTGTGGATGACACCGGCCTGTTCCCGCAGGTACGAGGCGAGGGCGTCGGAGATGGCCTGGGAGCCGCCGCGCGGCACCGGCCAGCCCTTCTCGTGCGCGGCCAGCGCGAAGAGCAGGGCGATCCCGCCGGTCGCGAGGCCGCTGGTGGGGGCTATGGCGTGGGCGGCCAGTCCGGCGAAGAGGCCGCGTGCCTTCGCGCCGCTGAAGCGGCGGGACAGGAGTGTGGCGGGCTGGATGGCGTCGAGGCCGAAGCGGACCCATCGGTACGGGTCGCGCGGAAAGCCGTCCCACGGGGTGCGCAGGAAGTCCTCGGCGATGGTGTCCCAGTGGCCGAGGAACGGGGCGAGGAGTCTGCGGTAGGCCCCAGCGTCCCCGGGCCCGAGCGACATGGCGCTCTCCCCCACCGAGTCGGTCAGCACGGCGGCGGAACCGTCCGGGAACGGGTGGGCCAGGGCGAGCTGCGGCTGCAGCCACTCCAGGCCGTGCCGGGCGAGCGGCATCGCGCCGAAGGCGGGCGAGCCGATGCCCAGCGGGTGGACCGCCGAGCAGGGGTCGTGACGGAAGCCGGGGAGCGTGAGCTCCTCCGTACGGGCTCCGCCACCGACGGTCCGCCCGGCTTCGAAGACCTCCACGGCGAAGCCGCGGCGGGCCAGTTCGGCTGCGGCGGTGAGCCCGTTGGGGCCTGCCCCCACGACGACTGCATCGAGCATCGACGGCACCTTCGGACTCCTTTGTCAGCCGACGGTCTGGGACCCCAGGATATTCACAGGCGCCGGCCCTTCGGGCGCGGGTAGGGTTCCCGCTCGATGACCACCACGAACCGCTCTCGGCCGCCCCGTCCGGACCCGGTCCCCGCCCCCGGACGGGCGCCAGGGGATCGCGGTGTAAGCCGCCGGATCGACGCCATGGCGGAGCAGCTCACAGCCGTACCGGGGGTCCGGGCCGTCGTACTGGGCGGCAGCCGCGCCCGGGGCACCCACCGCCCGGACTCCGACTGGGATCTGGGCCTCTACTACCGCGGCACCCCGGACCTGGCAGCGCTCACGGCGCTGGCCGGTGAGGTGCAGGGCTCGCCGGTCGAGGTGGCCGGGCCGGGTGGCTGGGGGCCATGGGTCGACGGCGGGGCCTGGCTGCGGGTGGACGGCACGGCGGTGGACTGGATCCTGCGCGATCTGGACCGGGTCGAGGCGGTCTGGTCCGACTGCCGCCGGGGCCGTTACGAGGTCGGGATCCAGCCGGGCCACCCGCTCGGCTTCTGGTCCCCCGCCTATCCGGGAGAGGTCGCGCTCGGACACGTACTCGCCGACCCGCGGCATGAGATGACGCTGCTTCAGGCGGAGGTGCGGGACTATCCGGAGCCGCTGCGCAAGGCCCTTGTCGACGCGGCGTGGGAGGCGGACTTCTCGGTGGCGTCGGCTCGCAAGTCGGCACCTTCGGGCGACCATCTGCACGTGTCGCTCTGCCTGTCACGGGCGTTCGGCGTCCTCGCCCAGTCGCTGCACGCCCACCACCGCACCTGGTGCCTCAACGAGAAGGGCGCGCTCGCGGCGGCCGCCGCCCTGCCCGGGACGCCCGGGGGTTTCGCGGAGCGGGCCGGTGCGGCGCTGCGGGGACTGGACGCCACCGCGGTGGAGACGGCAGCGGACCTCGTGAGTGACGTACGCGCGGTGCTGGCCGGTACGTCCGCCTAGCGCGTTCCACGGAACCCCGCGCCTCCGGGCCGGCCTCAGTCGCGCTGAATGGCGGCGACGCAGCGGGCGAGCAGACCCCGCAGGTCCTCGCGCTCCTGGGGTGTGAACTCCTCGGAGATGCGGCGTTCGATCCGTACCGCCCGCTCGTCGGCCTGACGCAACGTTTCGGTACCGGCCGCCGTCAGCCGGGTCTCCAGCATCTTCTGGTGCCACGGGTGCACGGACCTGACGATCAGCCCGCGCTCCTCCAGATTCTTGAGCACCGCCGCCATGGCCTGCGGGGTGACCAGGCAGACCCGGGCCAGCGCGGCACCCGACATTCCGGGGTGGTCGGCGAGGGCGAACAACGCCGCGTACTGCGCGACAGTGAGGTCCGCCCCCTTCAGCGCGGCGCTCTTGGCTGTCATGAGGGCTTGCTCTGCACGTTTGATGTCCGCGCCGAGGCGGTCGCCGGCGGTCATTCCCATGCTCGCGAGCGTACCGCCACGGACATGGGGCAAGACGCACCTTCGTGACAGGCATGGAAGATGAATCAAGGTCTTGATATAACTCAACGCATGGATATTCGACTCACGGGCACCGCAGCCGCGCGCAGCGGCATACCCTCCACCTTCGGCGGGACCGTCCTGGTCACCGGCGCCACCCAGGGGCTCGGCCGCCACCTCGCCCGGGATCTGGCCGCCCGCGGGGCGACGCTGCTCCTGCACGGGCGGGACCGGGAGAGGCTGGACAGCGTCGCCGACGAGGTGCGCGCGCTCTCGGCCGGCCGCGGCGAGGTGCGCACCTATCTCGCGGACCTGTCCGATCTGGACGAGGTCCGCTCCATGTCCGCCGCCGTGCGGGAGGCCGAGCCCCGGCTCGACGTCCTGGTCAACAACGCGGTGGCGGGCGGGGGCGCCACCCCGCTGGTGCGGGAGTTCAGCAGGCAGGGGCACGAGCTGCGGTTCGCGGTGAACTATCTGGCGCCCTCTCTGCTGATCAGGGAGTTGCTCCCGCTGCTGTCGGCGTCGGCCCCGGCGCGGGTCGTCCAGGTGGCGTCGATGGGCCAGTCGCCCGTCGACCTCGACGACGTCATGATGGAGCGCGGCTACGAGGGCCTGGAGGCCTACTGCCGGAGCAAGCTCGCGATGATCATGTCGACGTTCGACCTCGCCGCCTCACGGCCGCCCGGCAGCGGGGTCACGTTCAACGCCCTGCACCCGGCCCATCTGATGGACACCCGCGGTGTCCGGGAGTACGGGCTGACCCCGGCGGTCTCCGTCGAGGAGGGGGTCCGCCCCACGGCCCGGCTGATCACCGATCCGGCGCTGGCCGAGGTCAACGGCCGCTACTTCGACCGATTCACCGACACGGCCGCCCATGAGCAGGCCTACGATCAGAAGGCCCGCGAGCGCCTCGCCGCACTGACCCGCGAGCTGTTGGACGGCTGAGCCGGCCTCCGTCAGGCCCCGGCCCGCAGCGCGGCCAGGACGGTTCCGGCTGTCGCCCGGTCGCGGGCGGCCGTGAAGGGCAGGTCGTTGCCCCCGGTGATGAGGAACGGCGCACCGGACAGTGTGGCCTGGGCACCGCCCGCCTCGGTGACCAGCAGGAGTCCCGCCGCGTGGTCCCAGGCGTACTCCCAGTTGAAAGCGGTTGCGTCGAGTTCGCCGCGTGCGACGGCGAGGTATTCGAGGCCGGCCGATCCGCAGGGGCGGGCGTCGATGCCTTCGGTGCGCAGGCCGAGCAGGGCCCGCTTCTGCGCGTCGGTGGTGTAGTCGGGGTGTGACATCGCCACGCGCAGGTCGGCCCCGGGCTCGGGCGAACCGGAGCGCAGGGGTATGCCGTTGAGGGTCGCCCCCCGGCCGCGGACGGCCACGGCCATCTCCTTCAGGGCGGCGGCGTAGGTCCAGGAGGCCACGACCTCGCCGTGGTGCGCGAGGGCGACCAGAGTGCAGAAGCCGGGTTCGCCGCGGACGAACTGCCGGGTGCCGTCGACCGGGTCGACGATCCAGACGGGTGCGTCGCCGCCCAGCGCCCCGTACACCTCCGGATCGGCGTGGACGGCCTCCTCGCCGACGACCACCGAACCGGGCAGGAGCCGGCTCAGGGCGGCGGTGAGGTGTTCCTCGGCCAGGCGGTCCGCGGTGGTCACGAGGTCGTGCGGGCCGTTCTTCTCGACGATCTCGTGTGCGGCGAGCTGCCGGAAGCGCGGCATGATCTCGGCGGCGGCCGCTGCGCGGACCGCCGTCTCGACCTCGGTCAGGTCCCCGGCAAGGAAGTCATCGATCATGCCCCCAGCTAAGCACGCGGGGTCAGGAGGCCGACGACCTGGTCATGACGGGTGCGTGACCGGTCGGCGTCCCCGTCATGACCGGGACGCGATGCCGGTCAGCGGCCCACCGCGTAGCCCTGCATTCCCCTCGGGTTCGCCGCCGCGGACAGCACCCCGGTCCTCGGGTCGCGGGCGACCGCGCACATCCGGCCCTCGGACCACGGGTCGCCGACCGTGACGTCATGGCCGCGCCTGCGGAGCTCGGAGACGACCTCCGGGTCCATGCCCTCCTCGACTGTGACGCTGCCGGGGCGCATCCCGCGCGGGAAGAAGGAGCCAGGGAAGCTGTCGTTGTGCCAGTTCGGGGCGTCGATGGCGCCCTGGAGGTCGAGTCCGCCGCGGACCTCGGCGCGCAGGGCGACGGCGAGGAAGAAGTGCAGCTGCCACTGGTCCTGCTGGTCGCCCCCCGGCGTGCCGAATGCCATCACCGGAACGCCGTCACGCAGGGCGAGGGACGGGGTGAGCGTGGTGCGGGGGCGCCGGCCGGGGGTGAGGGAGTTGGGCAGGCCCGTCTCGAGCCAGGCCATCTGGAGGCGGGTGCCGAGCGGGAAGCCGAGCTCGGGCACGACCGGGTTGGACTGGAGCCACCCGCCGCTGGGGGTGGCGGAGACCATGTTGCCCCAGCGGTCGACGATGTCGACGTGGCAGGTGTCGCCGCGGGTCGCCCCGTCGGCCGCGACGGCAGGTTCGCCCGCGCGGTCCGCGGTGGCCGTCGGCTCGCCCACGCCCTCCTTCGCGACGGTCGGTTCGCCGACGCCGGCGGCCGGTATGCCCATGGCGTCGAAGCCGGACTCTCCGGAGGCGACGGCGTTGGCGTGCTCGCTGAGGGCGGGGGTGCGGCCCCCGGGGCTGCCCGGACGCAGCTCGTGCGAGGCCTCGTCGCTGATCAGGGCGCGGCGGGCGGTGTTGTAGGGCTCGGAGAGCAGCGTGTCGAGCGGAACCTCGGCGGCGTCGCCGTACCAGGCCTCACGGTCGGCCATGGCGAGCTTGCACCCCTCGATGAGCAGGTGGACGTACTCGGCGGAGCCGTAGCGCGGCAGTTCGGCGGGGAGCAGGGCCAGTTGCTGGAGGAAGGCGGGGCCCTGGCTCCAGCCGCCGGCCTTGGCCAGCGTCCAGCCGTTCCAGTCGTACGTGGCGGGCGTCTCGTAGGACGCGGACCAGCCGGCCAGGTCGGCCGCGGTGAGGGTGCCGGTGTGGCGCGCTCCGCTGGTGTCCATGGTGGGGACGGCGGCCTGACGGACCAGGGCCTCGGCGACGAAGCCCTCGCGCCAGACCGCGCGGGCGGCCTCGATCTGCGCGGTGCGGTCGTCGCCGCCGGTCTCCTCGGCCTCGGCGATCAGCCGGCGCCAGGTCGCGGCGAGGGCGGGGTTACGGAAGAGCTCGCCCGGCTTCGGGGACTCGCCACCCGGCAGGTACACCTCGGCGGAGGTGGGCCACTCGTTCTCGAAGAGCGCGCGGACGGTCTCGACGGTCTGGCCGACGCGGTCGACGGGTGCGTGCCCGTCCTCGGCGTAGCCGATGGCGTACCGCAGGACCTCGGCGACGGTCTTGGTCCCGTGGTCGCGCAGGAGCAGCATCCAGGCGTCGAAGGCGCCCGGTACGGCGGCGGCGAGCGGTCCGGTGCCGGGGACGAGGTCGAGGCCGAGGGAGCGGTAGTGGCCGACGGTGGCACCGGCGGGGGCGGGGCCCTGTCCGCACAGCACCCGGACCTCGCCGCCCCTGGGCGCGAGGATCATCGGGACCTCGCCGGCCGGGCCGTTGAGGTGGGGTTCGACGACGTGCAGGACGAATCCGGCGGCGACGGCGGCGTCGTAGGCGTTGCCACCGTCCTCCAGGACGGCCATCGCCGACTGCGAGGCGAGCCAGTGGGTGGAGGAGACCATCCCGAAGGTGCCCTGGAGGGTGGGCCTGGTGGTGAACACGGATGCGGCTCCTTGCTGCGACGTGCTGTTTCTGTGGTCCGTGGTGCGTTTTCGGATCGTACGTACGGGAGGCGGGCCGAGCGCAAGGGGCCCGGTCGCCGGTACGGGGGCAGCCGGCCGCGTCCGGGGCGGTGCCGCCGTCGGCGACGAGGTGGCGGGAGACCTGCCGGCCGCCGGGGAGCTCGCGCAGGTCGGGGGGCCTCTGCCCGGCACCGTTCGGCGGCGGGCGGGCAGCGGGTGCGGAAGCGGCTGCCGGGCGGGGGGCCAGTGGGCTGGGCAGCTCGGCGTGCAGCACGATGCGTCCGCGGGAGCGCCGCATCGGACAACGGCGGGTGCGGAAGGTGTGAAGACACCTTCCGCACCCGCCGGATGGCGGATCAGCCGGCGTACTGGGCGAACACCTTCGTGAAGTCCCACGGCTGCTGCGAGACGCCCGAGCAGGTGTCGGCTCCGCCCCCGGTGCACGGCCGGTCCCGGTTGACCGACCAGAAGGTGAGCCGGGCCAGATGGCGCTGCTGGGCGTAGCCGAGGATCGTGCGGAAGTCCGCGACCGTCACCGTCTCGTTGTCGTCGGTGATGCCGTTCATCGACGAGATCCCGGTGTGCCGGTAGGCCTGGTCGTCCGAGTACCCGTAGGCGCTCCTGACCACGTTCTTCAGGCCTTCCGCCGCACTGACGGTGAGGTTGCCCATGTTCTGCCCCGCGCCGCCGAAGTCGAACGGCATGATCGTCCAGCTGTCCACGGTCAGCCCGGACGCCGAGGCCCTGCGGACGAGGCTGTCGTCCGGTCCGCTCTGGCCGGTGCCGAAGGTGACGTACACCTTGAGGCCCGGGTTGTCGGCCTTGACGGTCTTCAGCGCGTCGACCGTGCGCTGCTGCACCGTGGCGCTGGCGTACGCGTCGGCCTCGATGTCGATGTCGATCGCCTTGAGGCCGTAGGCGCTGATCACCTTCTGGTACGCGGCCGCGAGTTCGCCCGCGCTGGAGCAGGAGCTCTCCAGCTTGTTGCCGCTCCAGCCGCCGAAGGACGGGATGACGTCGCCGCCGGCGCCGCGGACGGTGTTGACGGTCTGCTGGTCGACACCACCGGTCAGCGGCCTGCCGCCGTCCCACTGCGGGTTGCAGTAGCCGTTGCTGAGGACGAAGGCGAGGGTGAACCACTTGACGCCCGTGGCGTTCATCACGGTGGTCGGGCTGGGCGGGCTGCCCCAGCCGTTGTAGAGGTACGGTGCGACCGCCATGGCCCCGGCAGGCGCCGGGTCTTGCCCGCCGCCGACGGTGGACGCGGTCCACTTCTGGTTGGCGGCGCCGGTGCAGGTCCAGATCTGCAGCCGGGTGCCGTTGGCCGAGGTGTTCCCCGTGGCGTCCAGGCACTTGTCCGCCTGCGGGTTCACGATGTCGTGCGCGCCGTTCACGCTCCAGTGCTGGGCCGCCGAGCCGTTGCAGTCCCACAGCTGGACGACGGAACCGTTCGCCGTGCCGCCCGACGCGACGTCAAGACACTTGCCCAGCGCCTTCACCGTCCCGTCGCCGCCCGGACTCCACTGCTGGGCGGCGGAGCCGTTGCAGTCGTAGAGCTGCACCGGGGTGCCGTTGGCAGCGCTTCCCGCTGCGACATCGACACACTTGCCGCCGATCCCGGTGATCTGCCCGGTGGCCGCTGCCGCGC
The DNA here is from genome assembly GCF_042672475.1 of Streptomyces sp. NPDC127177. NCBI lineage: Bacteria > Bacillati > Actinomycetota > Actinomycetes > Kitasatosporales > Streptomycetaceae > Streptomyces > Streptomyces sp. NPDC127177. The sequence goes on along the minus strand of NZ_JBHXUW010000083.1, from coordinate 11,975 downwards.
CCAGGGCGGGTGAGCCCGTCAACCCGGCGATGAGTGCTCCGGCGGCCAACACGCCCAGGGCGCTCCGTACGGCGGTTGCGTGCCCGCGCAGCGGGTTCCGGCGCATCAACTGTTCACCGTCCACTTCTGGTTGGAGGCTCCGGTGCAGGTCCAGATCTGCAGCCGGGAGCCGTTGGCCGAGCTGTTCCCCGTGACGTCCAGGCACTTGTCCGCCTGCGGGTTCACGATGTCGCGCGCCCCGCTCACCGCCCAGCGCTGGGCCGCCGAACCGTTGCAGTCCCACAGCTGGACGGAGGTGCCGTCCGCCGTGCCGCCCGACGCGACGTCAAGGCATTTGCCCAGAGCCCTGATCGTGCCGTCACCGCCGACGGTCCACCGCTGGGCGGCGGAGCCGTTGCAGTCGTAGAGCTGCACGGGGGTGCCGTTGGCGCTGTTCGCCGCCGCCACGTCGACACACTTGCCGGCCAGGCCGGTGATGGTCCCCGAACCGGCCGGGGGCTGGCTGTCGCTGGTGGTGACGCGCACGTGGTCGACGACGAGCTGCTGGGGGAAGGCGGTGTTGCCGTCGGGGTCACCGGGCCAGTAGCCGCCCACCGCGAGGTTGAGGATGAGGAAGAAGGGCTTGTTGAAGGCCCAGGTGTTGCCGCCCGTGTCGGCCGGGGTGCGGTGCTGGTAGACGTTGCCGTCGACGGACCAGCTGACCGAGTCGGGCGCCCAGTCGATGGCGAAGGTGTGGAAGTCGTCGGCGAAGGCCCGACCGCCGGGGAGGGTGTATCCGGCGCCGATGCCGGCCGCGCCGGAGTAGCCGGGGCCGTGCAGGGTGCCGTGGACGGTGGAGGGTTCGAAGCCGACGTTCTCCATGATGTCGATCTCACCGGAGTTGGGCCAGCCGACCTGCCCGATGTCGTCACCGAGCATCCAGAAGGCGGGCCACATGCCCTGGCCGCGCGGGATCTTCATCCGGGCCTCGACATGGCCGTAGGTCTGGGTGAACTTGCCGGAGGTGTTCAGCCGGGCCGAGGTGTACTGGCAGGTGCCGTACCAGCACTGGTAGTTGTTGGGGTTCTCCTTGCGCGCGGTGATGACGAGATGGCCCTGGCCGTCCAGCGCGGCGTTGCTGTTGCCCGCCGTGTAGTACTGCCGCTCGTGGTTGTTGACGTTGTCACCGGTCTCGGTCTGCCACCTGCTGCCGTTGACAGCCGAACCGGCAGCACCGTCGAACTCCTCGTCGAACGTTACGGCGGCCGCGGCGGTCGAGAGGGCGGGTGACCGAGCGGGGGCGCCGCCGCCCGTGAGAGCGGTGGTGACCAGGGCAAGGGTCACAACCGAGAGTACGGAGCGCAGCAGGCGCCGCGACAAGCTTGGGGAGTCCATGACTCTCCCTTCCGGTGCATGAGAGGGCTTCCGGTGCATGAGAGGACGACCTGACATGCATATGACATGACAGGTCCGAGGCGCACTGGGGCATGTCGAAGCTGCGCCGACCGGGGCGGGGTGCCGTACGGGAAGTGGAGCGAGTGCGATGGAGTGCGGGCTCAAGCTGTGGGGCCGCTGTGCACGGAGACTTAATTCATTACGTGATTTAAGAAGTGAACCAATGGACTGTCAAGACCCTGGTCTGTACCAGTGCACGCCCGCGCGACGCGCGCCCGACGCACCGCGGACCCGATTCGGCGGACCGGCGACACGACGGAGAGAAATAAGGTTAGGCTTACCTAACTTAAATCCGCTTCGCAGGGAGTCCCCCTTGAGCACCGACGCCGACGCAGCCGCCACCCCGAACGGTCCGACCGACGCGGAGCAGGTCCGCACGGTACTGTCCCGCGCGACCTCGCTGTCCCTCACCACGACCGGGCAGACCTACGACCTGATCGGGCTTCACTCGGTCAGCGACAAGGGGCAGGTCACCCTCCACCCCCACGCCGACAGCCCCTTGGCCCAGCAGGCCGCCGAAGCGCCCCTGGGCAGCCTCGCCGCCCTGTTGGAGTTCACCGACATCGCGCCCTCCCCACTGCGCGACCGCGTCCGCGCCAGGGTGACGGTCTCCGGATGGCTGGCACCGGCGGACGACGGCACACTGCGGCTCGACATGGCACGGATCTCCCTGCGGACCACGGGGGGCACCAGGGCTGTCGGGCTGGACGAGTTCGCTCTCGCCGAGCCCGACCCGCTCGCCTTCGAGGAGGCAGCGATGCTGACGCACATGGTCGACTCGCACGAGGAGTTGACACACGAACTGCTTGGGCTCGCGGGCCCCCGGCTGCCGCACGGGATGATCCGGTCGCTCCCCCTCGCCCTCGACCGCCACGGCATCACCCTGCGCTGCGAGTACGAATCCGGCCACTTCGACCTCCAGTTGCTCTTCCCGGCGTTCGCGCGCGACGCCACCGACGCCGGAGACCTGATCAGGCAGCTCCTCACCGCACCCCGCGAGTGTGCACACCGGCACCACTCGCACCCCTGACACCGAACTCGCATCCTGGCATCGCGAAGCTTAGGTTAGGCTTCGCTAAGTTGTCACAGCGCATCCTCGTGCCGCGGGCCGGATCACCGGATCATCAGGGGAGGGGCCGGTCATGGGCCTGCCAGTCATCGAGTCGTACGACATGCCCGACGGAGCGGCCCTCCCCCGCTCCTGGCCCTCCTGGAGCATCGACCCCGGGCGGGCCGCACTGCTCGTCCACGACATGCAGAACCATTTCGTGCGGGCGTTCCCGGCGGGGCGCTCGCCGGTCGTTCAACTGGTGGAGAACATCGTCGCGTTGCGGGAGCTCGCCGCGACGCTCGGCATCCCGGTCGTCTTCAGTGCCGAACCGGCCGCCCAACCGCCCGCCAGGCGCGGGCTCGTCGCCGATGTCTGGGGTCCCGGCATCGGCGACCACCCCGAGGACTCGGCCATCATCGAGCCGCTGGCGCCCCGGCCCGGCGAGCACGTGCTGCCCAATGTTCGCCCCAACGCCTTTCTGCACAGCCATCTCGGCCGACTGCTGCGCTCCACGGGCCGCGATCAGCTCATCGTGTGCGGTGTGCACGCGCACCTGGGCGTCCTGCTGACCGCCGCGGACGCCTTCATGAACGATATTCAGCCGTTCGTCGTCGCCGACGCCGTGGCCGACTTCTCCGCAGAGGAGCACTCCATGGCGCTTCGCTGGGCGGCGCGCAGTGCGATGGTCCGCACGACCGACGGCCTGCTGCGCGATCTGCTGCTCGGCCGGGTCCGCCACGACGCGTGACACCACCCCCCCCATTCAGGAGAGACGGAAGAAGATGACCGCACGGGTCGCGACGGCGACAGCCGGCGTCCACGAACAGTCACTACGACTCATGAACGAGGCACGGACGGAGCCCTGCACGGGACCGGCCCTGCCCACGGAGCTGCGGGGCCGGGTGGTGGTCGTCAAGTTCGGCGGCAACGCCATGGTCGACGGCTCACTCCAGGAGACGTTCGCGCACGATGTCGTCGAGCTGTGGCATGCCGGACTGCTCCCGGTGGTGGTGCACGGCGGGGGGCCGCAGATCAGCGCGATGCTCGACCGCCTCGGCCTGGAGGTCCGTTTCGAGGCCGGTCTGCGGGTGACCACCGAGGAGACCCTCGACGTGGTGCGGATGGTGCTGACGGGAAGGGTGCAGCGCGAACTGGTCGGCGCGATCAACGCGCACGGCCCCTTCGCCGTGGGCCTGTCGGGCGAGGACGCCCACACCATGACCGCCGTGCGCCGCGCCGGCCGGGTCAACGGGCAGTCGGTGGACATAGGGTTGGTCGGCGACATCGTGGACGTGGCGCCCGACACCGTGCGTTCACTGCTGGAGCTGGGCCGCATCCCCGTCGTCTCGCCGCTCGCACGCGGCACCGACGGGGAGGTCTACAACGTCAACGCCGACCTCGCGGCCTCGGCCCTGGCCGTCGCCCTCGGGGCCGAACGGCTGGTGATGCTCACCGATGTCGAGGGCCTGTACGCGGACTGGCCGCACAGCACCGAGGTGATCGAGCGTCTGACGGCGGCGGAGCTGGACGGCCTGCTTCCGGGGCTGGCGAGCGGGATGCTGCCCAAGATGGAGGGCTGCCTGCGGGCGGTCAGGGCGGGAGTGGGCCGGGCCCAGGTCCTGGACGGCCGGGTGCCGCACGCGGTGCTGCACGGCCTCCTGGACGAGAAGAGCCCCGGCACGACCGTGCTCCCGGACGCCTGACACCTAGGCAGGGCGTACCCCGGCCCGGGGTACGCGCGGGCGCCTCACACCGCCCGGGCGAGAACGCGCGCCCCTCGACGAGGGTCCAGGGTGCGGGCCCAGGCGCGCGGGGCCAGGCCCGGCAGGGCCGGTACGAAGCCATGGCGCAGGAAGAGGCGCCCGCTGCCGGTCGTCGCGGTGAACAGGGCACCCAGCGACTGCGCCCGCGCCCCGGCGAGTGCCGCGCCCAGCAGGTGTGCGCCCAGGCCGCCGCCCTGACGCTGCCTGGCGACACAGAAGTTGTAGAGGACACCCGCCGCCGTGGCGCCGTGATCGGTGCCGGTGTTCGCATCGCGGTGGACCCGCAGGGCGAGGCAGCCCTGGAGGGCGCCGTCGGAGTCCTCGGCGACCAGGAAGTCGGCCGCGCGGGCGGCGTACACCTGGCGCGGCCGTTCGCGCAGCGCCCCCGAGCTGACGAACGGCTCGGAGAGGGCGACGAGGGCGGCGGCGTCCCCCGGGTGCGCCCGTCGCACCCGGAGCACATCCGGGCGAGGAGCGTACGGGGTGTGCGTCAGCGCGGCGTCGGGGCGCGGCGTGGCCGTGATCAAGGCGTTCCTTCCTCGGGTTCCACCGTGCGCGAAGTGCGGCCGGATCGCCGCGTACCCCGGTGAACCATCGAAGTTAGGTTAGCCTTACCTTCCCTGCTTGGCCAAGTCGGCGTGCCCCCGGCCGGATGGTTCCGGTGCCGTATCCGCGTACCCGTCGTCGGGCCTGTACCGCTGCGGCGCGGCCGGCACCATCAGTGGCGTACCGGTCTCCGGGTCGTCGATGATCCGGCACGGCAGTCCGAACACGTCCTCCACCAGTTCGGCGGTCATGACGGTGGCCGGATCCCCCTCGGCCGCGATCGTGCCGCCCGGCCGCATCACGATGAGGTGGGTGGCGTAGCGGCAAGCCTGGTTGAGGTCGTGCAGCACCGCCACGACGGTGTGTCCCTTGCGGGCGTGCAGGTCTGCGCAGAGATCGAGCACTTCGACCTGGTGGGCGATGTCGAGGAAGGTGGTCGGTTCGTCCAGGAGCAGGATGGAGGTCTGCTGCGCCAGCACCATGGAGAGCCAGACGCGCTGGCGCTGGCCGCCGGAGAGGTCGTCCACCGGGCGGTCGGCGAGTTCCAGTACACCGGTCTGCCGCATCGCGTCGAGCACGGCCGTCTCGTCGTCGGCGGACCACTGCTTCAGCATGCCCTGGTGCGGGTAGCGGCCCCGGGCCACCAGGTCGCCGACGGTGATGCCGCCGGGCGCGGTCGAGGACTGCGGGAGCAGGCCCAGCCTGCGGGCGACCTCGCGGGAGCGGTACGTGGCGATGCCCGCGCCGTCGAGATACACCTGCCCGGAGCGGGGTTTGAGCATCCGGGCGAGCGCCTTGAGGAGGGTGGACTTCCCACACGCGTTCGGTCCGATGATCACGGTGAAGGAGTGGTCGGGGATGTCGACGCCGAGCGAACTGACCACGGTCCGTTGGTCGTAGGAGAGCGTCAGGTCCTCGGCCCGCAGGCGGGGGGCCGCCGGCCGGTTCCCGGTCATGGTCCCGCTCATGTGTGCCACCTCGGTCGTCGCGGAGTCCGCGGTCTGGTCGGTCGGGCCGGGCACACGGGTCGTGCGGTCCGCCCTTCGGCTCGTGCGCGGCTCTCGGTTCACGCGCGGTTCCTCCGGTTCATGCGCGGCTCTTTCGCGACTCGCTGATCAGCAGCCAGATGAGGTACAGCCCGCCGACGGTGCCGGTCGCCGTTCCCACCGGGAGCAGTGCGGGAGCGAAGAGGCGTTGCGCCAGCAGATCGCTTGCGGCGAGCAGCAGGGCACCCATCAGGGCGGCGGGGACCAGGGCGGGGCCCGAGGCCCGGGTCAGCCGGCGGGCGAGTTGGGGCGCCGCGAGCGCGATGAACCAGATGGGTCCGGTGACCGCCGTGGCGAAGGCGGCCAGGGCGACGGAGACGACGAGCAGCAGGGCCCGGGTACGCGCCACGTCGACGCCGAGACCCATGGCCGTGACGTCACCCATCTCCACCATGGAGAGCCGGCGGGCGAGGAAGAAGGCCGGCGGGAGCAGGACGAGAACGGCGATCCCGATGGTGTTCGCCTGCTGCCAGCCCCGGTTGGTGAGGCTGCCGATCAGCCATGCCTGCGCCTCCAGCGCCTCCTGCCAGGTCGCCCGGGTGATCAGATACGAGTTGACGGCGAGCAGCAGCGCGCTGACACCGATGCCGACGACGACCAGCCGGAAGCCCTGGAGCCCTCGGCCGAGCATGAGGAGATACATGGCGGCGGCGGTGGCGAGGCCGCCGATCAGCGCGCCCACCGCGATCTGGGTCATGCTGCCGTGCAGCACGATGATGACCAGGAGCGCCCCGACGGCCGAGCCGTTGGTGAAGCCGATGATGTCCGGGCTGCCGAGGGAGTTGCCGGTCAGGCTCTGCAGGACGGCCCCGCTGACGGCGAGGGCGGCGCCCACGCACATCGCGGTCAGCAGACGTGGCATACGGAGGGTGTTGACGATGAAGTCGGCGCCGCCCGAGCCGTGGCCGAACACGGCCCGCACGACCTCACCGACGGAGAGTTCGAAGTCGCCTGTGGTGAGGGTGACGAGCGCGACCGCGACGAGCGCGACGAACATCGCGGTCGTCACCAGGAGGACACGCCCCTGGACCCGTACGGACAGTCCGCCCCTGCCGGTGCGCAGCACGAGTCCGCTGATGACCCGCGGCTCCCCGCCGTCCGCACCGGGGCCGTCCGGGGAACTCCCGGCGGAGAAGGAGCGCTTCTCCCGTACGGAACTCACAGCATGACCAGCTTTCGACGGCGGCACAGGGCGATGAACAGCGGCGCCCCGAGGAAGGCGGTGATGATCCCGACCTGGACCTCCCCCGGCGCCCCGAGTACCCGCCCCAGGACGTCCGCGCCGATCAGCAGGACCGGGGCGAGCAGCATCGAGTACGTCAGCACCCACCGCTGGTCGGGGCCGACGACGAACCGGGCGACATGCGGAACCGCCAGCCCGACGAAGCCGATCGGTCCGGCCGCCGCGGTCGCGGCGCCGCACAGCAGCACGACGGCGACGGCTCCCAGCGCCCGGGTGCGGCCCACGTTCAGACCGAGGGCGCGGCCGAGCTGGTCTCCCATCGCGAGGGCGTTGAGCGCGGGGGCGAGCCCGAGGGCGATCAGGAGGCCCGCGGCGATGAACGGCAGGACGACCAGGATGACGTCGTAGTACCGGCCGGACAGGGAACCCACCGTCCAGAAGCGGAACTGGTCGAAGGCGCGCGGGTTGAGCAGCAGGACCGCCGAGTTGAAGGCGTACAGCACCGCAGTGGTCGCCGCCCCGGCCACGACGAGCCGGTCGGGGGTGGCCAGGGTGCGGCCCGACGATCCCAGGAGGTAGACGGCGACGGAGGCGACGGCCGCGCCGGCGAAGGCGAACCACACATAGCCCAGGACCGAGCCCACGCCGAGGAAGGCGATGGCGACGACGACTCCGGCGGAGGCCCCCAGGCTGATGCCGAGAATCCCCGGGTCCGCGAGCGGGTTGCGGGTCAGGGCCTGCATCAGCGCGCCGGACAGGCCGAGGGCCATGCCCACCAGCAGTCCCAGCAGTGTCCTGGGGATGCGGTAGTCGTGGATGATGATCGAGGTCTCGGAGCCGTCGGGGTGCCGCAGCACGCTCCAGGTGGCGGTGAACGAGATGCCTCGGGTGCCCACCCACACGCTGAGCAGTGCGACCAGGACCAGGGCGCCCAGCACCGCGAGCAGCCCCAGACCCCGCAAGGTGTTAGCGGTCCGGCCGGGCCGGGGGGCGCCGGGCGGATCGACCCGGTTCTCGGGAACCGTCCGGGTTTCGACCGACACCGACCACTCCCCCTGACTGCGGCTCGGGTGCACCGCCGGCGATTGGGCGCCGGAACATGGCGCGGGGACCCCGGAATTCAAATGAACTTAGGTGAGGCTAACCGAGCTGTTCCGCCCGGTCAACGAGCGCTCCCCGCGCGCGAAATGGCACACGGGGCCCGCGACCGGGGACGACGCGCCCGGCACCGCACCACGGCCACCCATTTAGAGTAGCCTTACCTAACTTTCCCAGACTCTTCGCGGAGGCCCGCATGCCAGGTGGAGGACCGACCGGGGGGCACGTCCTCCGCGGAGCGATCAGAGGACAGCGGCGGAGGGTCGTCGCCGCGTCCCTGCTCGGCACGGTGCACCAGGGCTGTGAGGCGCTGGTGCCCGTCGTCATCGGCGCCGCCATCGACACGGCGGTCGCCACCGGCTCCTCACAGGCCCTGCTCCACTGGCTCCTGGTGCTCGCCGGGCTCTTCCTGGTGCTGTCGAACTGCTACCGCACCAGCGCCAGGCTCGCCGAGGGCGCGGGCGAACGCGCCGCGCACCGGCTCCGGATGGAGCTCGGCGCCCGGGTCCTCGACCCGCGCGGCGGCGCCGACACCGACCGGCTGCCCGGCGCGCTCACCAGCGTCGCCACCAACGACGCCGGCCGGGTCGGCTCGGTGGCGACCGTCCTGGCGTACGGGGTCGCCGCGACCTCCGCCCTGGTCATCAGCTCGGTGGCGCTGCTCAGGATCTCCGTACCGCTCGGGCTGCTCGTCCTGCTGGGCATCCCTCCGATGCTGTGGCTCGGACACCGCATCAGCCGGCCGCTCGAACGGCGCAGCGAGACCGAGCAGGAGCGGGCCGCGCATGCCTCGGGCGTCGCCGCCGACCTGGTCGCCGGGCTGCGCGTCCTCAAGGGCATGGGCGCCGAATCGGCCGCCGTGGCCCGCTACCGCACGACGAGCCAGGACTCACTGGGAGCGGCGCTGCGCGCGGCCCGCAGCCGGGCCGGTCACGAGGGCGCCGTCCTCTCCCTGACGGGTGTCTTCATCGCGGTCATCGGCATCGTGGGCGCCTATCTCGCCATGCGCGGCAGCATCAGCATCGGCGACCTGGTGGCGGCGGTGGGCCTGGCGCAGTTCCTGCTCGGCCCGTTCCAGCTGCTCACCTACGTCAACGCCGAGTTCGCCCAGGGCCGCGCGTCCGCGCGCCGGATCGCCGAGGTGCTGGACTCGCCTGCCGCCGTCGAGGGCGGCGAGCCGTCGGTGGCCGGCGCATCGGCCGGACATCTGCGGCTGACCGGGGTCCGGCTGGGCTCGCTGCGCGGGGTCGATCTCGACATCCGGCCGGGCGAACTGATCGGTGTGGTCACCGGGGATCCGGCCGCCGCAGGCGATCTGCTGCTCTGCCTGGCCAGGGAGCGGGACCCGGCCGGCGGGCTGATCGAGCTGGACGGCGTACCCCTGACCGAACTCGCCCCCGACGGGCTGCGCCGCTCCGTCCTGGTCGCCCACCACGACGCCGACCTGTTCGAGACCAGCCTGCTGGAGAACGTACGGGCGGGGGCAGCCGACGGCGCGTCGGTCGACGAGGCCCTCGCCGCGTCGGCGGCGGACGAGGTCGCCCGGCTGCTGCCCGAGGGCGGCGACACCGTGCTCGCCGAACGCGGCCGGTCCCTGTCCGGCGGGCAGCGGCAGCGCGTCGCACTCGCCCGCGCGCTGGCCGCCGACAGTCCGGTCCTGGTGCTGCACGACCCGACCACCGCCGTGGACACCGTCACCGAGTCGCGGATCGCCGCCCGGCTGCGGGACGTGCGCCGCGGACGCACCACCGTCCTGATCACGACCAGCCCCGCCCTCCTCGCGGTCACCGACCGGGTGGTCGTCCTCGACGAGGGCATCGTCACCGCCGACGGCCACCACACCGGACTCGTCGCAGAGGACGAGCGGTACCGGGCGGCGGTGCTCGCATGACGTCCACGTACGAGGACCGCACGGTGCACACGGACAGGGACACGTACGCGGAGCAAGAGGAAGAGGGGGAAGCGGTCATGAGCACATCCGGCGCCGACCGTGCGCTGCTGCCGACGGCGAGCGGAGCGGAGAGCCTCGCGGCGCTGCGCACCATGCTGCGCGGCCACCGGCCGCTCGCCGCGGGTGCCGTCACCGTCCTGGTCGCCGGGACCGGGATCGGTCTGCTGACCGCTCCCCTGCTCGGCCACATCGTCGACCTGGTGGTGGAGGAGCGCGGTTCCGGGGCGCTGACCACGCCCCTGGTGCTGCTGATCGTGGTGGCCCTGGTGCGCGGCTGCGCCACCGCCGTCGGCAGTACGCTCGTGGCCCGGCTCGGCGAGACCGTACTGGCGGCCGTGCGCGAGCAGTTCATCGAGCGGGCGCTGCGGCTGCCGCTGGAGCGCGTCGAGGCGGCGGGTTCGGGGGACCTGGTCTCCAGGGTCACCAGCGATGTCTCCATGATCGCGAAGTCGGTGCGGCAGGCGCTGCCCGAGTTCACCCGCTCGGCCCTCACCATCGTGCTGACCTTCGCCGGACTCGCCGTGCTGGACTGGCGGTTCCTGGTGGCGGCGCTGCTGGCGGTGCCGGTGCAGGTGCTGTCCGTACGCTGGTACCTGCGCCGCGCCGCGCCGGTGTACGCCGAACACCGCGTCGCGACGGGCGCGCTCCAGCACCAGCTGCTCGACAGTGTCGGCGGGGTGCGCACCGTACGGGCCTTCCGGCTGAACCGTTCGCACACCGCCCTGCTGGAGCGGCGCTCCGCGTCGGCGCGGGACCTCGCGCTGGGCGGCATCCACATCGTCACCGGCTTCTTCTCGCGGCTGAACCTGGCCGAGTACATCGGTCTTGCGACGATGCTCTGCGCGGGCTTCCTGCTGGTGGACAACGGTTCGGTGACCATCGGTACGGCCACCGCCGCCGCGCTCTACTTCCACAGCCTCTTCAACCCGGTCAACGCCACGCTGTTCCTCATCGACGACGCGCAGTCGGCGGGCGCCAGTTTCGCCAGGCTGGTCGGGCTGTCCAAGCTCCCGGCCGAACCGGCCGCCGCCGGCGGCAGCGCCCCGGCGGACGGTTCGGTGAAGGTGAGCGCGCTCAGTTACGCCTACGCCGCCGGAGCTCCCGTGCTGCGGAAGATCGATCTGGAGGTGGGCGACGGGGAGCGGGTGGCGCTGGTCGGTGCCAGCGGCGCCGGAAAGACGACGCTGGCCAAGGTCATCGCGGGCGTCCACGAACCGCACGGCGGGACGATCGCACTGGGCGGGGTCGATGTGGCCGAACTGGGCGCCGCGGGTGTGCGGCGCGCGGTGACGCTGATCAGCCAGGAGGTGCACGTGTTCGCGGGCCCGCTGGCCGAGGACCTGCGTCTGGCCCGTCCGGAGGCCACCGAGGAGGAACTGCGCGCGGCCCTGTCCCGGGTCGGCGCGCTGGAGTGGGCGCTCGCGCTGCCGGACGGTCTGGACACGGTCGTGGGCGAGGGCGGCCACCGGCTGACGGTCACTCAGGCCCAGCATCTCGCGCTGGCCCGGCTGGTCCTCGCGGATCCGCCGATCGCGATCCTCGACGAGGCCACCGCCGACGCGGGCAGCGCCGGCGCCCGGGTCCTGGAGGAGGCGGCCCTGCGCGCGCTGGAGGGGCGTACCGGTCTGATGGTCGCGCACCGGCTCCCCCAGGCGGCCACCGCCGACCGTGTCGTCGTCCTCGACGAGGGGCGGGTCGTGGAGACCGGCAGCCATGACGAACTCGTCGCGGCGGGCGGGCGTTACGCGGCGCTGTGGGAGGCGTGGTCCGACAGCCGAAGGCAGCCGGCCGACGGGGCAGGGGCCCCGGCCCGGTGCGCGGTGGTGGCCGCGGAAGCGCAGTGAACGCGGGCTGAAGACACGGCCGCCGCCCCACCGTGGGTTGTTCGCACCGAGGGGGGGCG
>NZ_JBHXUW010000082.1:0-32378 GCF_042672475.1 Streptomyces sp. NPDC127177 | reverse complement strand
CTCGGGCTTTCCTCCGGGCGCTTCCCTTCGGTCTTGCGTTTCCGACTCTATCAGACTCTTTCGTGTCCGATTCCCGGTCGAAGCGGGCCTCGCATTTTCGCTTTCCAGTTCTTCGCTTTCGCGTTTCCCTTTCCAGCGATTCCAACCTTACCAGACCCGTCTTCGTTCCGTTTCCGGTCCGAATTTGATTTCCGGTGGCCGTTGGAGTGGCCTTGCCTTTCGGCTGATTCGACTTTATCAGAAGCAGTTCGGCCGAACTAATCGGCCGCATGTTCCAGAGAGTGGGAATCAATGGCTCTGCGGAAATTCAATTTCCGGTGAGAGCGAGATGACGCTAACTGCTGGGCCCGAACTTGTCCAGTTCGAGGCAACCGTTCGAATCTACCTCCCCCAATCCGCCGTGTCAACGGTTTTTTGGGGCGAAGAGGAGACTAGCAGGTCAGATGAGTCGTACGCACATCAGGCTGCGACCGGAAGTTCTGCACTTCGTTCGGCGTCCGCGATGTCGCCGGCGTCGCCCGCGCGGGCCGCCCTGCCACCAAGGACGTAGACGTACGCGAGGAAGGCCAGCTCCGCGGCGATCCCTACGGCGATGCGGGCCCAGGTCGGGAGGCCGGAGGGGGTGACGAAGCCTTCTATGACACCCGAGACGAAGAGGATCAGGGCCAGGCCGATGGCCATGCCGAGCGCGGCCCGGCCTTGCTGCGCCAGCGCTGTGCGCCGGGTGTGCGGACCGGGATCGATAACGGTCCAGCCCAGGCGGAGGCCCGTACCGGCTGCCACGAAGACGGCTGTCAGTTCGAGCAGCCCGTGCGGAAGGACCAGGCCGAGGAAGGTGTCGAGCCTGCCGGCCGACGACATCAGCCCGATGCCCACGCCCAGGTTGAGCACGTTGAGGAAGAGGATCCAGATCACCGGGACGCAGAGGAACGCGCCCAGCACCAGGCACATGGCCGCTGCCTGAGCGTTGTTCGTCCAGACCTGAGCCGCGAACGAGGCCGCGGGGTGGCTTGAGTAGTAGGTCTCGTACTCCCCGCCAGGGTTCGTCATGCGCCGGAGGTCTTCCGGAGCGGCAATGGCCGACTGGACCTCCGGATGGGTCCCGATCCACCAGCCGATCAGTGCGGCAAGGAGCGTGGAGAGGACAGCCGTCGGTATCCACCACTGCCTGGAGCGGTAGACCGCTGCGGGAAATCCCGCGGTGAGGAAGCGCGCGGCGTCGCGCCAGGAGGCGCGACGGGTGCCGGTCACCGTGGCGCGGGCTCGGGCCACCAGTTGTGTCAGGCGCGCGACGAGCAGGGGGTCCGGGGCGCTGGACTGGATCAGGGAGAGATGGGTTGCCGTGTGCTGGTAGAGGTCGACGAGCTCGTCGGCTTCCGCGCCCGTGAGCCTGCGCCCGCGGTGCAGGAGGTGGTCCAGACGGTCCCACTCGCTGCGGTGGGCGTTGACGAAGACGTCGAGGTCCATGGTCGGCTGCTGCTCCAGGCATGGGTGCGTACGGGTCCGTACTACTGCGTCGCGTTTTCGGGTCAGCTTGGCAGACTGTGGCTCCGAGGGGCAGGGATGGTCGGCGAAGGGTGGGCGGCGATGAGTGAGCTCGTGACCGGGGACGCGGTCGTACTGGGGCTGAGGCCGGCGAAATTGCCGAGCCGTGCGCTGGCTCTGGTCATCGACCTGGCGGTGGTGGGCACGGTGTTCGTCCTGGTCTCGGTCGGCCTGGTCGTGGCCACGGGCAGCCTGGACGACGCGGCGACCGCTGCCATTTCGGTGGCGGCCTTCCTGCTGGTCCTGGTGGGAGGGCCGATCGCGGTGGAAACGCTCAGCCACGGCCGTTCGCTGGGGAAGCTGGCGTGCGGACTGCGGGTCGTACGGGACGACGGAGGGCCGATCCGGTTCCGGCACGCGCTGGTGCGTGGGGCGATGGGTGTCGTGGAGATCCTCATGACTCTCGGGGTCGTCGCCTCCCTCGCGTCGCTGGTGTCGGAGCGTGGGCGACGGCTGGGCGATGTCTTCGCCGGGACGCTCGTCGTGCGCGAGCGGGTGCCGGCCGGACGGTCCGCTGCTGTTCCGCCTCCGCCGCCCTGGCTGGTGGGGCGCTTCGCCGGACTGGATCTGTCGGCGGTCCCGGACGGACTGTGGCTGGCGGTGCGCCAGTACCTGACGCGGATGCACCAGCTCGACGCGGACGTGGGCCGGACCATGGCCGAACGTCTGGCCGGTGAACTGGCCGGATGGACCGGTGTCCCGACACCCGCGGGCGTGCCCGCCGCCGCGTATCTGGCGGCCGTGGTCAACGAGCGGCAGGCCCGGGACGCTCGTCGGCTGTACGCCGCTTCCCGGACGGGAGTTGACGGCCCCGGGGCCGGTACCGGCCCCGGTGGTACGGGACTACCGGGGCCGGTACCGGGGACGGTGCCGGGGCCGCCTCTCCGGCCCGCAGGACCGACAGCAGGACCGACAGCAGGACCGACAGCGGGTCCGACAGCGAGTGCGGCTGCTTCCGGGGTGGAACGGCCGCGGCCGCCCGCTACCGGGTTCGCGCCGCCCGCCTAGCGGGTCGAGGGCGGGGACTCCAGTTCCTCCAACTCGATGCCCGGGGCCGAGAGGACCACATCGCCGGCGATGTGGATGGTGTGCTGCTCGCCGGTGTCCAGGGCGTTGACCTGGTATTCGTCCACGACCAGCGGGCCGTTGTCAGTGGCGTGCGCTTCACTGTTCACCAGAGCCCAGGACTGGTCGACAGTGCGGGGCGCGAGGACCGGATCCGTGAAGGTGACGACGCGGAGACGGGTCACGGGGGAATCGGGGGTGAGGCGCAGCAGGCGTGTGGTCGCGACGAGGAACGCGGGGGAAGTGCCGGCGAAGGTGTGGGCGCGGACGTTGCCTTCGTCGGCGTGTGTGCCGGTCGGATCCGCGCGGACCCAGGTGACGCCTTCGAGGGCGGCGCCACGGATCTGCCAGCTCGCGGCGTGGAGTTCGAGACGGATGGGGCGGCCGAGTTCGTCGAGGGTGAGGTCGATGGAGCCGAGGTGATCGCCGGACGGGGCGGTCGTCTGGGAGACATAGCGCCAGCCCGACGGGCCCGGTGCGCAGTGGAAGTGTTCTTCACCGAGGGGGGTGTGGTCGTGAAGATCGTGGAGCGAATATCGGCCGCGGGGCATGGGGTCCTTCGGGTTCCTCGGGCTGTGCGGGTGCGGTACGAAGCAGGCCCCCGACACGGGGGTGCGGGGGCCTGCTTTCGTAGCTGCTGCTGAGTCACCGGAACCTGTGGCGCTGTGGCGTCCTCAGGTTCCGGGACCCGGGCCTCGGGGTCCGCCGGTGGCCGGTGGTCACTGACCGGTGGTGACCATGGCCGGTCACCGGCGGGCCGCCGCGGCTACCGGATCAGTAGCGGTAGTGGTCGGACTTGTACGGGCCCTCGACCTCGACGCCGATGTAGGCGGCCTGCTCGGGGCGGAGCGTCGTGAGCTTCACGCCGAGCGCGGCGAGGTGGAGGCGGGCGACCTTCTCGTCGAGGTGCTTGGGCAGCACGTAGACGTCGGTCGGGTACTCCTCGGGCTTGGTGAACAGCTCGATCTGGGCCAGGGTCTGGTCCGCGAACGAGTTGGACATGACGAACGAGGGGTGGCCGGTGGCGTTGCCCAGGTTCAGCAGGCGGCCCTCGGACAGCACGATGAGGACCTTGCCGTCGGGGAACGTCCAGGTGTGGACCTGCGGCTTGACCTCGTCCTTGACGACGCCGTCGATCTGGGCGAGGCCGGCCATGTCGATCTCGTTGTCGAAGTGGCCGATGTTGCCGACGATGGCCTGGTGCTTCATCCGGGCCATGTCGGCGGCCATGATGATGTCCTTGTTGCCGGTCGTGGTGACGAAGATGTCGGCCTGCTCGACGACGTCGTCCAGGGTGGCGACCTGGTAGCCGTCCATCGCCGCCTGCAGGGCGCAGATCGGGTCGATCTCCGTGATGATCACCCGGGCGCCCTGGCCGCGCAGGGACTCCGCGCAGCCCTTGCCCACGTCGCCGTAGCCGCAGACGACGGCGGTCTTGCCGCCGATGAGGACGTCGGTGGCACGGTTGATGCCGTCGATCAGCGAGTGGCGGCAGCCGTACTTGTTGTCGAACTTCGACTTGGTGACCGCGTCGTTGACGTTGATCGCCGGGAACAGGAGGGTGCCGTCGCGGTGCATCTCGTACAGCCGGTGCACACCGGTGGTGGTCTCCTCGGTGACGCCGCGGATCTCGGACGCCAGCTGGGTCCACTTCTGCGGGGCCTCGCCGAGGGTGCGGTTCAGCAGCGTGAGGATGTACGCGTACTCCTCGCTGTCCGCGGTCGAGGGGTCCGGGGCCGCCCCGGCCTTCTCGAACTCCACGCCCTTGTGGACGAGCAGGGTGGCGTCACCACCGTCGTCGAGGATCATGTTCGGCCCGCCGGTGGCGGTATTCGGCCAGGTCAGAGCCTGCTCCGTGCACCACCAGTACTCTTCGAGCGACTCGCCCTTCCAGGCGAAGACCGGGACGCCGGCGGGGGCGTCCGGGGTGCCGTTCGGACCGACCGCGATGGCCGCGGCGGCGTGGTCCTGGGTCGAGAAGATGTTGCAGGAGGCCCAGCGGACCTCGGCGCCGAGGGCGACGAGGGTCTCGATCAGCACCGCCGTCTGCACGGTCATGTGCAGCGAACCGGTGATGCGGGCGCCGGCCAGCGGCTGCGCGGCGGCGTACTCCTTGCGGATCGACATCAGGCCGGGCATCTCGTGCTCGGCGAGGGTGATCTCCTTGCGGCCGAAGGCTGCGAGGGAGAGGTCGGCGACCTTGAAGTCCTGTCGATTGGCGACCGTAGTCATACGGGCTGCTCCTCGTGATGGGTCGAGGGTGGGTGGGCGGCTCTGCGGTGCCGGACATACGAATGCCCGAGCGGCTCGCAGCGCAGTCCGTCGGAGGCCCTCTCTCCCTCGGCCGGTCCGCGTACGGACCGCTCGACCGCCATCAGCAGCGACGTCTGGCACTGCCGTCGAATCTACACCGAACGGCCCAGCCGCTCCCAGCCCACCCGGGTCGGGAACGGCCTCGAAGGCGCATCGGGTTCGGTCAGTGGCCGGATTCCGTCGGCCCAGCCGTCGGATCGGCTGTCGGATCGGCTGTCGGATCGGCCGGGGTGTCGGGGGTCTCTTCGGGGGCGGGCGCGGGGGGTGTTGCCGGTGTGGCCTGGGCGGTGGGCGATCCGCTCGGCTTCTTGGCCGGGTTGGTTCCGGCCCGGGCCGCCGCCTCGCTGTAGATGTCCGGTTCCAGGTAGATGACCCGGGCGATCGGGACGGCCTCGCGGATGCGGGACTCGGCGGCGTTGATGGCGTTGGCGACTTCGGTGGCCGTGTCGTCGTGCTGGACCGCGATCTTGGCGGCGACCAGCAGTTCTTCCGGTCCGAGGTGGAGCGTCCGCATGTGGATGATGCCGGTGACGGTGTCGCCGTCCACCACGGCGGCCTTGATCTTCTCGACCTGTTCGGTGCCTGCGGCCTCGCCGAGCAGCAGGGACTTGGTCTCGGCGGCCAGGACGATCGCGATGACGATCAGCAGGATGCCGATGCAGAGGGTGCCGATGCCGTCCCACACCCCGTCACCGGTGCCGAGGGCCAGGCCCACACCACCGAGGGCGAGGACCAGACCGATGAGCGCGCCGAAGTCCTCCAGCAGCACGACGGGGAGCTCGGGTGCCTTCGCGCGGCGGATGAACTCCGTCCAGGACAGCGCACCCCGGGTCTCGTTGGACTCCTTGATGGCCGTACGGAAGGAGAAGCCCTCGGCGACGATCGCGAAGACCAGGACCCCGACCGGCCAGTACCAGGCCTCGATCTCATGCGGGTGCTTGATCTTCTCGTAGCCCTCGTACACCGCGAACATGCCACCGACCGAGAACAGCACGATGGAGACGAGAAAGGCGTAGATGTAGCGCTCGCGTCCGTACCCGAAGGGGTGCTGGGGGGTGGCCTCGCGCTTGGCCTTCTTGCCGCCGAGCAGCAGGAGTCCCTGATTGCCCGAGTCGGCGAGCGAGTGGACGCTCTCCGCGAGCATCGACGACGAGCCACTGAACAGGAACGCCACGAATTTGGCCACTGCGATCGCCAGGTTGGCGCCGAGCGCCGCCACGATCGCCTTGGTTCCGCCTGACGCACTCATGGGTGCCTGGTGTCCCTTCGTTCGGTGCTACGGCTGCGGCTCCGGCTGCCGCGGTACGGCCGGACATTCTTGCAGTCCATGGTGCGGACGGTATGTCAGGCCACCACAGTGGCACGGAACAGCGTGCCGGTACCGGTCACTTCGGCCGTCTCCCCGGCCGGTACGAAGACCGAGTCGCCGGGTACGAGGGCGAGATCGCCGGCCTGTGGTGCACCCGCCGTGCAGAGCAGGATCTGCGGCGTGGACGCGGTCAGGTCGACGGGGTCGGCACCGGGCGAGAGGTCGAAGCGGGAGAGCCGGAACTCGTCGACCGGCGTCTCGTACAGCTCCTCTCCCGAGGGGGACGCCTCGGGCCGCAGGACCCCGGGATCGGTCGCCTCGAAGCGGACGATGCGCAGGAGTTCGGGTACGTCGATGTGCTTGGGCGTCAGCCCGCAGCGCAGCACGTTGTCCGAGTTCGCCATGATCTCGACGCCGAGGCCGTCGAGGTAGGCGTGCGGGACTCCGGCGCCGAGGAACATGGCCTCGCCGGGCTGGAGTTGTACGTAGTTCAGCAGCATGGCCGCGATGACGCCGGCGTCGCCCGGGAAGTGGTGGGCGATGCGCGCGTACGGGGTGTACGCGCCGCCGATCCGTTCCGCGGCGGCGGCCGCCGCGGTCACCGTCTCCGCCATCTGTGCCGGGTCCGCGGTGAGGATCGCCGTGAGGACCTCGCGCAGCGCGGCCTCCTCGGGGTGGGCCCGTAGCAGGTCGGCGTACGGCTTGAGGGAGTCGATGCCCAGCCCCTCCATCGCCTCGGCCGCCTCGATGGGATCGCGGAAGCCGCACAGGCCGTCGAACGGGGTGAGCGCGCAGATCAGTTCGGGCTTGTGGTTGGCGTCCTTGTACGTGCGGTGGGGGGCGTCGATCGGGACGGACCGGCGCTCCTCGTCCGCGTAACCCTGCTGCGCCTGCGCGAGGTCGGGGTGGACCTGAAGGGAGAGCGGGGCTCCGGCGGCGAGCAGCTTGAGCAGGAAGGGGAGGCGGGGACCGAACTTGTCGACGGTGGCGGAGCCGAGCTCGCGGACGGGGTCGGCGGCGATGACGTCCGTGAGGGGTTGCTCGGTGGCGGGCCCGGATTCGGTTCGGGTTATGCGGGAGGGGGCTCCGGGGTGGGCGCCCATCCACACCTCGGCCTGGGGCTCGCCCGTGGGGGCGACACCCAGCAGGGCGGGGATGGCTGTGGTGGAGCCCCAGGCGTACGGGCGCACGGTGTTGGAGAGCCGGTCCATGGAGTTCGTCCTCGTGCTTTGTGGGATGCGCGGATCTTGATGGGTGCGGGGTGGTGCCGGAGTGCGTGGTGGTGCGTGGTGGTGCTGGAGTGCGTGCGGTGCGTGGTGATGCTGGAGTGCGTGGTGGTGCCGGAATCCGTGGTGGTGCCGAAGTGCGTGGTGGTTCAGGCTCGGGCTTCCGAGGCCAGTGCCAGGTAGACCGCGGCGAAGTCGGTGACCGCGAGGAGTTCGGCGAGGGCTTCGAGCCTGCTGCCCTCCTCCGGTTCGAGCTCACTGATCGGCGTCTCGTGGCCGAGGGCGAGTTCACGGGCCGCCGGGGCCGCGCTCAGGCCGCCGGTGGGCCGGTCGCGCAGCAGGACGACCCGGGCGTGCAGGGCCTCCGGCTCGTCGACCCGGTCACGGAAGAACTCGTCGGGGTCGGCTCCGGCGGCGAACGCTCCGGCCAGCAGTCCCCCGTGAGCCGGGAGCGCCTCGGGGAGTTCGGCCGCGAGGGCCGGGCGGCCCGAGAGCTCCGCCAGGACCGCGGCGAACCGGCGTCCGACCGGGCCCGCGGACTCGCCCTCGGTCCAGACGAGCGGAAGGCTGTCCGCGAGTTCGGCGGCCAGGGTCTTCGCCGGATTGCTGTACGTCGCGACGGCCGGTCCGCAGCGTTCCGCCGTGCGGTCCAGGCGGTCGGCGACGCTCTCCAGAGTCTCCGGGGGTGCGGTGACCAGGCCGACGCGGTCGAGCAGTGCGAGCAGCGGTGTGAACAGCGCCCACAGGGTGCCCGGGCCGGCCGCCGACGTCTCGGCGTCGTACTCACCGTGCGGGGCGGAGGCCATCGGTACGACGAGGCCGTGCACGCCGTCGACCGCCTCGCGCAGCGGGGACTGCCGGGGGGCGACCGCCACGACGGTGCAGCCTCGGCGGTACGCCTGCTCGGCGACGAGTGCCAGGCCGGGCTCGGAGCCGTCAGCCGTGGCGATGAGCAGCAGGTCGAGGGAGCCCGCCCAGCCGGGGAGCGTCCAGCGCATCGCGCCTGCGGCGGGGGCGACGCCGGTGGGGTGGA
This sequence comes from Streptomyces sp. NPDC127177, assembly GCF_042672475.1. Lineage (NCBI taxonomy): Bacteria > Bacillati > Actinomycetota > Actinomycetes > Kitasatosporales > Streptomycetaceae > Streptomyces > Streptomyces sp. NPDC127177. The sequence continues at coordinate 23,887 of NZ_JBHXUW010000082.1, read as the reverse complement.
TGCGGGTGACGGGCGCGGCGGCGCCGGCGAGGGCGCCGATCAGGTCGGCGACGCCGGATGCGGCGGTCCCGGAGCCCGCGACCAGGACGGCACGGGGGCGGCCCTCCGGGTTCAGCGCGAGGATTCCGGCCTCTGTCGCGTGCCGGGCGGCGGTACGGACCCTGGCCCCTGCCTCGGCGGCACCGTGCAGCAGACCGCGGCGGTCGGCTCGGGCCAGGGCTTCCGGGGCGTCGAGCAACGACTCGTCGAGCATTTGGACGGTCCTCCGATCACGTGCTGATCACCCGGGTGTGGGGCCCTTACGCGGGGCGGCGGGCCTCGTCGACGAGGAGGACGGGGATGCCGTCCCGTACCGGGTAGGCCAGGCCGCAGTCCTTGCCCGTGCAGACCAGTTCGGGGCTGTCGGCTGCCGACCGGTCGTCGAGGGGGGAGTGGCAGGCCGGGCAGGCCAGGATCTCCAGGAGGCCGGCTTCGAGCGGCATGGGGTGGGTCCCTTCGGGCGGGCGCGAGTGCGTGTGCGTGTGCGTGGTGTTGCTCTTGGTGTGGTGCTTGGTGCTGTTCTTGGATCGGGCGTCGTCAGCCTACCGCTGGGGTGGCGGGGGCGCGGGCCGGCCGGGGGGCTCGTGTGCGGGGCGGGGGCGCGGCCCGGCCGGGGCCCGTGTGCGGGGCGGGGGCGCCTGCGGCGGGCCTTGTCCCCTACCCGCCCCTTCCCGTAACCGGGGCTCCGCCCCGGACCCCGCTCCTCAAGCGCCGGAGGGGCTGGATTTCGGGGCCGAGGTTGGTCAGAGGGGCGGGATTGGGGAGCCGGAGGTCGGTCAGGGGCCGGATTTCGGGACCCAGGTTGGTCAGAAGGACGGGATTCGGGAGCCGGAGGCCGGTCAGGGGCCGGATTCGAGGTTGGCCATGAAGGCCAGATTGGGGGCCAGGGCCGGCCACGAAGGCCGGAATGCCGGAATGGGAGTCCGAGGTCGGTCAGGGAAGAGTCGGGGACGTCTTGGCCGTCGAGGGTTCAGGGGCGGCGGATCAAGGACAGGGCCTCGTCGCGTACCGCTGCCATCGTTTCCTCGTCGCGGGCCTCTACGTTCAGGCGCAGCAGCGGCTCCGTGTTGGAGGGGCGGAGGTTGAACCACCAGTCCGGGGCCGTGACCGTCAGGCCGTCCAGGTCGTCGGTGGTCACGTCCTCGCGGTCGGCGAACGCCGCTCGTACGTCCGCGGTGCGGGCCTGCTGGTCGTCGACCGTGGAGTTGATCTCGCCGGAGCCGGTGTAGCGGTCGTACTCGGCCACCAGGGCCGAGAGAGTCCCCTCCTGGCCGCCGAGCGCGGCCAGGACGTGCAGGGCGGCCAGCATCCCGGTGTCGGCGTTCCAGAAGTCGCGGAAGTAGTAGTGCGCGGAGTGCTCGCCTCCGAAGATCGCGCCGTGCGCGGCCATCTCCGCCTTGATGAAGGAGTGGCCGACCCTGGTGCGGACCGGGGTGCCACCGTTCTCGCGTACGACCTCCGGGACCGAGAGGGACGTGATCAGGTTGTGGATGACCGTGCCGCTGCCGCCGTTGCGCGCCAGTTCACGGGCGGCGACCAGTGCCGTGATCGCCGACGGGGAGACACCCTCGCCCCGCTCGTCCACGACGAAGCAGCGGTCCGCGTCGCCGTCGAAGGCCAGGCCCAGATCGGCGCCCTCGGCCACCACCCTGGCCTGGAGGTCCACGATGTTCTTCGGGTCGAGGGGGTTGGCCTCGTGGTTGGGGAACGTGCCGTCCAGCTCGAAGTACATCGGGACGAGGTCGACGGGCAGGCCCTCGAACACCGTCGGGACCGTGTGCCCGCCCATGCCGTTGCCCGCGTCCACGACCACCTTCAGCGGGCGGATCGCGGTCAGGTCCACCAGCGACAGCAGATACGCGGCGTAGTCGCTGAGCGTGTCCCGTTCAGTGATCGTGCCGGGGGTCCCGGCCCCGGCCGGCTGGGGGGTGCCGGGCCCGGACCACTTCTCGACCAAGGTGCGGATCTCCGCGAGGCCCGTGTCCTGGCCGACCGGCGCGGCTCCGGCCCGGCACATCTTGATGCCGTTGTACTGCGCCGGGTTGTGCGAGGCCGTGAACATCGCGCCCGGCAGGTCCAGCGCCCCCGACGCGTAGTACAGCTGGTCCGTCGAGCACAGACCGATCATCGTGACGTCCGCGCCGCGGCCCGCCGCACCACGGGCGAAGGCCCCCGACAGGGCCGGGGACGTGGGGCGCATGTCGTGGCCGATCACGATCGCCTCGGCGGCCGTCACCTCGACGAACGCCGCTCCGAACTGCTCGGCGAGGGCTTCGTCCCACTGGTCGGGCACGACCCCGCGGACGTCGTACGCCTTCACGAGCTGCGACAGGTCTGCGGTCACGGAACGGCCCTCCTGAGGGTTTCTTCGGACCGCCAAAGTACCCGGCGGTCCCGGACGCCTCACCTGCCGGGCGGCGTACCGGCGATCGCTCAGGAGTCGGGCGAGCGCAGCACGCGGAGGTGGCCCCGGCGGGCGACCTCCATCGGGTCCGCGGCGCGGGGGCCGGCACCCCTGGTCCCGTCGCCGCCGCGGTCCTGCGGACGCGCCGCTTCCCGTACGGCGTTGGCGAGCGCTTCGAGGTCGTCACCACTGGGGCGGGTGGGCGCGGAGGGATCTGAGAGCCGGACGACCTCCCAGCCGCGGGGCGCGGTGAGCCGCTCACTGTGCTCGGCACAGAGGTCGTAGCAGTGGGGCTCGGCGTAGGTGGCGAGCGGGCCGAGGACCGCAGTCGAGTCGGCATAGACGTACGTCAGTGTCGCGACGGCAGGGCGGCCGCACGCGGTGCGCGAACAGCGACGTACAGGGCTCACGATGGTGGACGCTACCGCACTCTTGAGCGGGCTGCGACGACTCTCCCTCAGGTCACCCCACCGTGTCGCCCTGTGACCTCGCACACAGCCGCCTCCTCGACAACTCCCCTGACCTGCATGGCAACAGAGGGTCGCCGGCCGTGACGGTAATGATTCCGGTCACCACTCACCCCAAAAGCGGTCATAAGGCATGAGGTCAGCGATCGGGAGCGGGGCCGGAAACGGGCTCCCTCATGGCCGGATTGTTCAACAACGGTCAGCCCGGTCCCCTCCCGGGCAGCCGCCGTCCGCCCGCCCCGCGGAGCGTTACGCTGCGTCGGTGATGGACAGTCCCGTACCGCCCCTCCCGTCCGAGCCGCGACCGCGGCGCCGAGACCGACACGGCCGAGGCATGCGCGGGCCCGTCGCCCCGCCCCAGGTGCCGCTCTCGGCCAGCCGCGCGGACGGCTTCCGTGATCTCGTGCAGGACTCGGTGGAGCGGCTGGAGCGGCGCTGGCCGCAGCTGGCCGAGGTCGACTTCGTGGTCCTCGACGTGCCGGGCACCGGGGAGGAGACCGTTCCGCTCGGGAACGCGCTGTCCGCCGAGAAGGAACGGCCGGCGCAGATCGTCATCTACCGGCGTCCCGTCGAGATCCGCACCAAGAACCGCGACGAGCGTGCGCTGCTCGTCCACGAGGTCGTCGTGGAACAGGTCGCGGAGCTCCTCGGGCTCGCCCCGGAGTCGGTCGATCCGCGGTACGGACAGGAGTAGGCGAGTCGGCGAGCAGCCGGGCGGGTGGCTCGCGCGGGCCGGGCCGGGTCTCTTGTCCGGCCCGGCCCGGGTCAGTCGTCCAGGACCGACAGGTCCTCTTCTGCCGCGGGCACCTCGACCGTTCCTCCGTCGTCCGGCAGCGTCTGCACCGTGAACATCTGGATGCCGTCCTGCGGAAGCGCCAGCGTGCGGGCGGCGTGGACCGGGCCGCCCGACTGCGTCTCGACCGTCAGCGCGTACGTGCCCTTGAGCCCCGACGGGACCGGTGGGGTGACCGCGACCGTCGTGCCCGCGGCGACCTTGTACGTCTTGCTGACCGGAGTACCCCCCTTGCTGCCCGCGGACGCCGTGACCTTCACCGTGCCGGCGGCGCCCGGTGCGGTGAGCGAGAGGGTCGAACCCTTCGACCGGTTGTCGGCCGCGGTCGACTGTGCGCCCACCGGGCCGGTCGCCGGGATGTAGCCGACCTCCTGCTTGGCGCCCTTGCCCCGGACCACCCGCAGCGCGGCCACGATCGGGGTGGCCCTGCTCTTCTCGGACGGGGACAGCAGCAGGGAGCCCGCCTCGCCCCGGGTGACGTTCTTCAGGTCCACCCCGGCCGTCATCCCCGACTTCACGTGGAGGTCCTCGTGGCCCGCCGGGGAGAAGGGACCTGTCTTGCCGAGGAGCTTCACGTTCAGGTCCGCGTCGTCCTCGCCGGGCGCGAAGGCCACCAGCCGGACCGAGGTGGCGTCCGCCGGGATGCCCGGCAGCACCAGGGTGCCGGCCGGGGCGGCGGAGGCGGCGAGCCAGTCGCTGCCGGTCTCGCTGTCCGCGGTCCTGACGACCGCGCCGACGCGTCCCGTACGTGTCGTGACGTGGACGGTCACGTCGTCGGCCACCTTGCTGGTCAGCGTCGAGATCAGGACCCGGACGCCGCTGCCCGCGGGGACCGTGATCCCCTCGCCCACATCGGACTTGAGCGTGCCGTCCGGACCGTACAGCTCGATGTCGGCGACGGCGGCCGTGTCATCCGGGTTGGTGAGGTTGACGTAGTCCTCGCGGGACTTCGCGGTGCTCGCCGCCGGGAACCAGAAGTCGGTGTCGGGTGCCGTGCAGCTGACCCCGAGCAGGCCGCGTGCGTCGCCCGCCTCGACGGTGGTCGTCTGCTGGGCGGTCCAGCCGGGGGCCAGCCTGTCGGTGGCCGTGCCGACGAGGGCGGGGGCGTCGGAGCCGGACACCGCGGCGGTGACCGGTTTGCCCGGCTCCTTGAGCGCGACGACCGGCTTGTCCGGGTCCGCCTTCTTGCCCTTGCTCTCCTTGCCCTTGCCCTTGCCCTTCTCGTCCTTGTCCTTGCTCTCCTCGTCGTCCTTCTTGGCAGCCGTCGACTTCAGCTCGGCCGTGCCCGCATCGCCGCCGCTCTTCGCGACCGGGGTGAAGGACGTGTACGCCGTCTCCGCGAGGTCCGAGAGTCCGGGAGCCGGGCAGAGCAGGCTGGACCGCTCCACGGGCAGCCTGGCGGCCGCCTTCTCCTCCGTCGCACCCGCGTCCCCGGGCACGGTGAGCGCGGCGAATCCGGTGACGGCTGCGAGGGCGACGGCCCCCGCGATGAGGGACAGGCTGGTGGACTTCACTCGGACTCGCCTCGCGATGCGTTACCGGTCGGCCACGGGTTCTGGCCCGGGGCGGGGTTCTCGTCGGGGTTCTGGCTGTAGTTCCGGTCCGGGTTCGAATTCTGGTCCGGGTTCGGGTTGGGATTCAGGTTCGGGTTCGGGTCCGGGTTGGGATTCTGCGGGTCGTACGGCTGCTGATCGCCGTACTGGCCCGGGCCGTACTGAGCGTTCGGGTCGTACTGGGTGTTGGAGTTGTACTGGGCGTTGGGGTCGTACTGGGTGTTGGGGGCGTACTGGGCGTTTCCGTACGGTTCGGCCGTGCCGTACTGCTCGCCGGTTCCGTACGGGGCGTTCGCGTCGTACTGGGTGTTGGCGGGGTCGTACGGGGCGTTGTACTGGCCCTGGCCGTACGCCGTGTAGTCGCCGCCCTGCTGCTGCGGATAGCCGTACTGGTCGTACGCGCCGGGGGCGTTCTGCTGTTGCCCCGCGGCGTACTGACCGTCCTGGTACTGGCCCTCCGGATACTGCTGGTAGTCGGCGCCCTGGTACTGCTGCCCGTCCCATTCCCCGTACTGCTGCTGCGGCACCGCCGCGTACTGACCCGTATCGCCATCGGCCTGCTGAGGCACCGCCGCGTACTGGCCCGTATCGCCGTCCGCCTGCTGCGGCACCGCCGCGTACTGACCCGTATCGCCGTCCGCCTGCTGCGGGACGAAGACGTCCTGGCCGTCGGTGGTGTGCGGCTCCGGTTCCGGTTCCGGATCCGTGGCCGGCCGGGCGGGCGGGGCGAACTCCGTACGCTCCCCCGCCTCGCCGTACTCGCCGCCGGCCTCGTAACCGTCCTCGCCCTCGCCCTCGGCCTGGGCGGCCGCGCGGAGCCTGCGCGCCCGGCGTCCCTCGCCGGCGACCGCCTCGGCGGGGACCGGTGCGCTCTCGTCGGGCAGGTCGTCGTCGATCTCCCGGCGGCGGCCCGGAAGGGCCAGGACCACCAGGACCACGGCGAACGCGACCTGCGCCCAGATCCACACGGAGTGCGTGAAGGAGGTCTCGTACGTGAGGTCCAGGGAGCCGCCCTCGGTGGGGAGCTCGAAGCCCTGGGCCCAGCCGTCCACCGTCTTGCGGGTCAACGGCCGTCCGTCGAGCGTGGCCTGCCAGCCGGAGTCGGCCGCGTCGGCGATCCGCAGTACCCGGCCGGCGTCGCCCTTGGGGATGTCGGTGTGCGCCTCGACCGGGCTGGAGCCGACCGGCAGCGGCTCACCACCGGCGGCTGACGGGACGATCATGATCCGCGAGACCTGGCGGTCGACCCGCCAGAGCGCGCTGCCGTCCAGCTGGCTGAGCCGGCTGAGGCCGGGGGTCGCGTCGAGCACCCGGCTCATCTGCTTCGGCGCACCGTCCCGCACCAGCACGTAACGGATCGCGAAACCGCTGAGCTGGCTGCCCTGGTCGGCGCCTGAGCCCGCGACCAGGTTGGCGACGACCTTGTCCAGATGGCTGTTGCCGCCGCCGGCCGCGGCCAGTTCGGCATCGCCCAGCCGCGCGCCGGAGCCGCGGACCAGGGTGTAGGCGACGGAGGTGGGCGAGGTGCCGCCGAGCACCAGCGTGCGCGGCTGGTCGCGGGTGCCGGACTCCTCGGCGACGAACGCGGGCACCTGCACCGGGTCGCGGCGTTCGAGCGGGCCGGCTGCGCCGCCGATCATCCAGCCCACGGCGGCCAGCACCGGGGCCACTCCGGCGGCGAGGGCGATCAGGACGGCGACGGGCTGGCGCCAGCCGAAGCTGAGCTCGGCGACGCGTACCCGGGCGCCGTCCGCACCGATCAGCGCGGCGGCGATGAGCGCGGCGCCGTAGACCAGGGTGGCCGGTCCCGCCCAGCCCGATCCGTTGGCGAGCCCGGCGAAGGCCAGGCCGACCAGCGCGACGGCCCAGGCGGTCCGTACCGCGAACTGCCGTTCCCCGCGCAGCAGCGCGGCCAGCGCCGCGAGCACGATGCCGAGCAGCAGGACTCCGCCCGCGGCCTTGGGGCCGCCGGGGCTGATCCCGAGCAGGTCGAGCGCGGACGCCGATCCCGAACCGGTCTCCAGGCCCGCTTCCTTCAGGAAGGACGAGGGGCTGGTCAGGAGCGAGAGCGACCAGGGTGCCAGGACGAGCAGCGGGGTGCCGATCGCGGCGAGGAAGCGGAGCCCGTACGCCGTGATGTCGTTGCGGCGCAGTGCGAGCACACCGATACCGAGAACCACTGCGAACGGCCACACGATGGGCGTGAACGCCATCGCGAAGGTGAGGAGCAGCGTGTACGCCCAGGTGGCGCGCCAGCTGCCGCGGGTGTCGCCGCTGGTGCGCATGCCGTGCGCGGAGACGGCCACGCGGGCGATCAGCGGCAGCAGGACGAGCAGGACGGCGGTGCCGAGGCGGCCGGTCGCCAGGGCGCCGGTCGCGGCGGGCAGGAAGGCGTACGCGACGCTCGCCCAGGCCCGCAGCAGCCGCGAGGGGAGCAGCGGGCGGGAGACGAAGTACGCGGTGAGTCCGGCGAGCGGGACCGAGCAGACCAGCAGCAGCGTGAGCGCGAAGCCCGTGGAGCCGAGGAACAGCGCGGACAGGGCCGAGATGACGGCGAGGTAGGGGGGCGCGGTCTGGGTGCCGCCGGTGCCGACGGTGTGCCAGCCGTCCGCGAACCGGCCCCACAGGTCGGACACGTCGCCGGGTGCGGGCAGCAGTGAGCCGCCCGCCAGCGCTCCGCCGCCGAGGAGGCTGCGGCAGGCGATGAGGGAGACCAGGAGCAGGACGGCGAAGAGCACCGGTCCCGGTTTGCGGCCGACCTTCTTCAGCCGGGCGAACTGGTCGATCTCCAGGAAGTCGGCGTCGTCACCGCCCGGTCCGGACTCGACCGCGCCGTGCCGCGAACCGCCGGACTCGGCCTCCGACGAGCCGCCGAAGTTCCCGGCGACCTGTTCGACGGTCGCGCGGACGGTGGCGCCCGGCGCGGGGAAGAGCCCGCGCAGTTCGGCCGGGTCGATGACGCCCTTGCCGCGTTGGCGGCGGGCCGCGAGGATCCGGCCGGGCCGCAGCAGCGTGCCGAGGAGTCCGGCGACCTCGTCCAGTGCCTGTCCCGGCACCTTGCCGACGAGGTAGGCGAGGGTACGCAGCAGGGTGCCGAGCACCAGCCGCAGCAGCGCCCAGAGCAGCAGCTTGCCGCGGGCGTTGACGAGCATCGTGTAGACGGCGCCGGCCTTGTCGACGCGGTGCGGGCTTGAAACGGAACGCCCGGCGCAGTCGATGGGGCGGCGTTCGCGGGCGGAGGCCTCCGCGTGCCGCAGGACGGCGTCCGGGGCGACGAGCACCCGGTGCCCGGCCATGTGGGCTCGCCAGCACAGATCGACGTCGTCACGCATCAGGGGGAGCCTGCGGTCGAACCCGCCGAGCTCCTCCCACACGTCACGGCGGATCAGCATGCCGGCGGTGGAGACGGACAGGACCGTACGGACCTGGTCGTGCTGGCCCTGGTCCTGCTCGCGCCGGTCGAGGCCGGTCCAGCGGCGTCCGCTGTTGGCGATGGAGACGCCGACCTCGAGGAGCTGCCTGCGGTCGTACCAGCCGCGGAGCTTGGGGCCGACGATCACCGCGTGCGCGTCGTTGTCGACGACGCGCAGCATCTCGGCGAGCGCGTCGGGCTCGGGCGCGCAGTCGTCGTGGAGCAGCCAGAGCCACTGCACCGGTTCGCCGTGCGGCAGTTCGGGGAGGTCGTAGTTGTCGTCGTGCCAGGACCGGGTGACCGGGTCCCAGCCGCTGGGGCGCTTCAGGTACGGCAGGTCGTCCGGCGTGAGGACACCGGCGGTGCGGCTCGCCTCTTCGACGGCGGTGCCGAAGCTCGTACGCCGCGCGAGGTGCAGGACGCGGTCGGCGCCGAGCGCCTCGGTGACCAGCCGCGCGGAGTCGTCGGCGCTGCCGGTGTCGGCGGCGACGACGTTCTGCACGGGGCGTTCCTGCCCGAGCAGCCCGGCGAGTGCGTCGGGCAGCCAGCGTGCGCCGTCGTGGGAGACGAGCACGGCGGTGACGACATGCCGGGGGAACTCTGGGGCGGCGGCGGCCGCGTACGGCGCCGTCGAATGGCTGTGCACGGACATCGAGGTACGGGCCCTCCGGCCGGGTCCGGGGGGACGTACCCCCCGGGGGCTGCATCGGTGTACACGCGCGCCCTGTCGGGTCGTTGGCGCGTCTCGGACGGGGCCCCACACTAACGGTACGGATAACCGGGGTGGCGCGGAGCGCTTGAACGAGGGCGGCGGCACAGCGGCGGAGGGCTACGGAACCGTGCCGGGGGGCATGCCCGGAGAGGCATGCCCGGGGAACCGCGCCCGGAGAAGCCTGCCCGCCGAGCCGCGCCCGGGGAGCCGCGCCCGGGAGCGTGCCTGCGGGGGCGCCTGCGGAGGCGGTTGAGCCGGTGGCCTCCCTGTGCCCCGCACGCGGCCGGGCAGACAGCCACTCGGCCGGGCAGACAGCAGCACGGCCGGGCACGGCAATGGCCCGCCGCCTGCGGGCAGAACGCAGGCGGCGGGCCATGGGGCGACCGGGACCGGTCCCGTCGGGTCCGGTCGGGCCCGTGGACTCAGATCGCGGCCTTCTTCAGACGCCGTCGCTCGCGCTCCGAAAGACCGCCCCAGATACCGAACCGCTCGTCCTTGGAAAGGGCGTACTCAAGGCATTCGGACCGGACCTCGCAGGCGAGGCAGACCTTCTTCGCCTCGCGGGTGGATCCGCCCTTCTCCGGGAAAAAGGACTCGGGGTCGGTCTGGGCGCACAGTGCGCGCTCCTGCCAGCCGAGTTCCTCGTCCGCGTCCTCGACCAGCAGTTGCTGGAACAGCTCGGTCATGTGCGCCCCTCGTCTGTCTCTTGCGTCCCGTGATGCGGCCGTTACCGAATCGGCCGAACGACACGAGTGAAATTACAAGTGTGTAGCTTCGTGCCAGTCAAGCTCAGATCTGCTATTGGGCCCGGTATTCACTCTGCGGAACCAAGCGTATGCAGAAAGTGTTCAAATCACCAAAAACCTGACATATGCCATGGGCTCGGTCACGCACCCACTCGTCATAGGGAGGAACTCCCTGACGGGCGGACACGTTGCGATTCGATCACCGAAGCGATCAAGATCACAGTCGGGTCACGGGTGGGCCCTGCTCGGCCGGCCATGTTTACGGGTGCGTCTGCTGCGCCACCTTGCCGCCGCGGGCGCTGCACAAACCTTTCTCCGTTCGGAGCAACCGGATATGGTGAAACATTAGAGCCAAATCGGTCATTGGGTTGACAGTCGGGTGGCTCTCCGGTTCTCCTTGATGTCATGCCAGTGACCTCAGCGATGCGCGTCACCCACACCCGTGGGTTCCGTAGCGCTGTTCAGGCTCGCTGTTGCTGTTCCAGCTGTCTCAGCTGTTGAAGCCCTCGCGCTCCAGCCCGACACAGCTCTTCCCGGACCTCCGGACCTTCCCGCGCCGGCCCCAGCGGCCCGTGCCACCCGAGTCCTTCCGGTCCTCGCGACACCCCTGCATCGCACTGCACCGCATCGCACCTGCACTCCTGCCGAGGAACCACCGCACCCATGAACAGCGACAGCGACCTCCAGATCGCCGGCGACCTCCTTGAGGTCCAGCACCTTCTGCGCCCCGCCCCCGAGCACCCCGCCACGGTGGCGGAGTTCGTCGGGCTGGCCCGCTCCCTCGCCGACGACCGCTCCCGATGGGCTCCGCTCGTCCAGTACGACCCCACCACCCGCTGGTACCACCGGCTGCTCAGCAGGCCCGGATACGACGTCTGGCTGCTCAGCTGGATCCCGGGCCAGGGCAGCGGGCTGCACGACCACGGCCTGTCCTCCGGCGTCCTGACCGTGCTGGAAGGCGAACTGACGGAGCGTACGGAGCGCGGGAAGCGGACGCTGGGCTCCGGCGCCCAGCGCGTCTTCGCCCCCGGCTACGTCCACGAGGTGATCAACGACTCCCTCGAACCGGCCGTCAGCCTGCACATCTACTACCCGGGCCTGACCGACATGCCGATGCACTCCACCCAGACCGCCGCCGCCGCGGCCGCCGCCGGCGTCTGACGGCCCGCCCCCGTCCGACGGCCCGCCTCCGCACACCGGGCTCCGCCTGACAGACTGTTTCCCATGCGCATTGTGGTTCTGGCCGGCGGTATCGGTGGTGCTCGTTTTCTTCGTGGCCTCAAGGAGGCCGCGCCCGAAGCGGACATCACGGTGATCGGCAACACCGGTGACGACATCCATCTGTTCGGGCTCAAGGTCTGCCCCGACCTCGACACCGTGATGTACACCCTCGGCGGTGGCATCAACGAGGACCAGGGCTGGGGGCGTACCGACGAGAGCTTCCACGTCAAGGAGGAACTCGCGGCGTACGGCGTCGGACCCGAGTGGTTCGGGCTCGGCGACCGTGACTTCGCGACCCATATCGTCCGCACGCAGATGCTCGGCGCGGGTTATCCGCTGAGCGCTGTCACGGAGGCGCTCTGTGCGCGCTGGAAGCCGGGGGTCCGGCTGCTGCCGATGTCCGACGACCGGGTCGAGACGCATGTGGCGGTCGATGTCGACGGCGAGAGCAGGGCGATCCACTTCCAGGAGTACTGGGTGAAGCTGCGCGCCTCCGTCCCGGCCCAGGCGATCGTGCCCGTCGGGGCAGAGCAGTCCAAGCCGGCACCGGGAGTCCTGGAGGCGATCTCCGGGGCCGACGTCATCCTCTTCCCGCCCTCGAACCCCGTGGTGTCCGTCGGCACGATCCTCGCCGTGCCCGGGATCCGGGAAGCCATCGCCGAGGCCGGGGTGCCGGTCGTCGGCCTCTCCCCCATCGTCGGTGACGCACCGGTGCGCGGAATGGCGGACAAGGTGCTCGCCGCGGTGGGCGTCGAGTCGACGGCCGCGGCGGTCGCCCAGCACTACGGCTCGGGGCTGCTCGACGGCTGGCTCGTCGACACGGTCGACGCGGGCGCGGTGGACGAGGTGGAGTCCGCGGGCATCCGCTGCCGCTCCGTACCGCTGATGATGACCGACGTCGCCGCCACCGCCGAGATGGCGCGGCAGGCGCTCGTTCTCGCGGAAGAGGTACGGGCATGAGCGCTGCCCCGGACGCCGCGCCCTCGTACCGGGTCTGGGCGCTGCCCGGCATGCCCGAGGTGCGGGCCGGGGACGATCTCGCGAAGCTGATCGCCGCCGCCGAGCCCGGTCTCGCCGACGGTGACGTACTGCTCGTCACCTCGAAGATCGTCTCCAAGGCGGAGGGCCGGATCGTCGAGGCCACCGACCGGGAGGCGGCGATCGACGCGGAGACGGTACGGGTGGTGGCCAGGCGCGGCGCGCTGCGGATCGTGGAGAACCGGCAGGGCCTGGTCATGGCCGCCGCCGGGGTCGACGCGTCCAACACCCCCGCCGGAACGGTCCTGCTGCTGCCGGAGGACCCGGACGCCTCGGCACGGGCCGTCCGGGAGGGGCTGCGGGACGCGCTCGGCGTCGAGGTCGGCGTCGTCGTCACGGACACCTTCGGGCGTCCGTGGCGCAACGGACTGACCGATGTCGCGATCGGGGCGGCCGGAGTGCGGGTGCTGGACGATCTGCGGGGCGGGAGCGACGCGCACGGCAATCCGCTGAGCGCCACCGTGGTCGCGACCGCCGACGAGCTGGCCTCGGCCGGTGACCTGGTCAAGGGCAAGGCGGACGGGCTGCCGGTGGCGGTGGTGCGCGGGCTCGGCCACGTCGTGGACCCGGCTGACGCCGAGGGTGCGCGGGCGATGGTGCGGGTCGCGGCCGACGACATGTTCCGGCTCGGGACGTCCGAGGCGGTGCGGGAGGCGGTGACCCAGCGGCGAACGGTCCGCGAGTTCACCGACGAGCCGGTGGACCCGGGGGCGGTGCGGCGGGCCGTGGCCGCGGCGGTGACGGCGCCCGCGCCGCACCACACGACGCCGTGGCGGTTCGTCCTGCTGGAGTCGTCCGAGTCCAGGACCCGGCTGCTGGACGCGATGCGGGACGCGTGGGTGGCGGATCTGCGGCGGGACGGGAAGAGCGAGGAGTCGGTCGCCAAGCGGGTGAGGCGGGGCGATGTGCTGCGTCGTGCGCCGTATCTGGTGGTGCCGTGCATGGTGATGGACGGCTCCCACACGTACGGGGACGAGCGGCGGGACGCGGCGGAGCGCGAGATGTTCGTGGTCGCCGCGGGCGCCGGGATCCAGAACTTCCTGGTCGCGCTGGCGGGTGAGCGGCTGGGGTCGGCGTGGGTGTCCTCGACGATGTTCTGCCGTGATGTGGTGCGGGATGTGCTGGAGCTGCCGGCGTCGTGGGATCCGCTGGGGGCGGTTGCCGTGGGGCGGGCGGCGGGTACGCCGCCGGCTCGGGCGGGCCGTGATGCGGAGGGGTTCGTCACGGTGCGGTGAGGGGGTGCGGGCGCGGGGTGGTTTGGCGCGGGGTGGTTTCGGCGCTCTGCCCCGGGCCCCGGTCCTGGGCTCTGCCCCGGACCCCGGTCCTCAACCGCCGGGCGGCCTTGAATTTGCCGGGCCTCAGAGCTGGGCGATGTTGCGCGGCGTCATTCTCGGTGCGTGGCGGGGCGGTGTGTTGCCGGAGAGCATGATCAGCCGGGTGGCCCGGTGGCGTTGGCCCTCGTAGGGGGACAGCAGCGTCAGCATCGTCTCGTCGTCGGCGTTCCGGTCGCCCGCCAGGGCGTGCCCGACGATGCCGGGCAGGTGGAGGTCGCCGACCGTCACCGCGTCCGGGGCGCCGTTGGAGCGTTGCAGGGTCTCGGCGGCCGTCCAGGGGCCGATGCCCGGGATCGCCTGGAGCCGGGCCATGGCGTCGGGCAGGGCCATGGTGGCCGCCTCCTCCATGCGACGGGCCACCCGGACCGCGCGCAGGATCGTCGCCGAGCGCTTGCTGTCGACGCCCGCGCGGTGCCACTCCCAGGACGGGATGAGGGACCAGGTGCGGGCGTCCGGAAGGACGTAGAGGCCGTACTCCTGGGGGCCGGGCGCCGGCTCGCCGTACTTGCGGACCAGGAGCCGCCAGGCGCGGTACGCCTCGTCCGTGGTGACCTTCTGCTCCAGGACCGACGGGATCAGGGACTCCATCACCAGGCCGGTGCGCAGCAGCCGCAGGCCCGGCCTGCGGTGGTGGGTCACCGCGAGCAGCCGGTGGCGCGGGGTGAAGGCCTCCGGTTCGTCCTGCGCGCCCAGCAGGGTCGGCAGCTGGTCGAGCAGCCAGGACGCGCCGGGCCCCCAGGCCGCCGCCTCGATCCGGCCTTCGCGGGGGACGACATGGAGTGTGCCGGGGCCGGCGGGGGTGCGGCTGGCCCGGCGGACGGAGCCGTCCGCTGACATCCGGAAGGTGGGGTCGGCGGGGCCCCGGCGCAGCGGGCCGAGGACGAGCCGCAGGTCGAACGGGCCCGGCGGGGTCCAGTCACGGGTCAGCGCCGCCGGTGCCGGCGTCGTCACCTGGCGCGGGACGGCCGCACGCGAGGCGCTGCGGGGAGCGAATCGTCCTGCCACGGGTGAGGGTCCTCGGTAGTCGGGGGTGCCTGTCGAGGGTACGGCTGATTCCGGCCAGTCGGTGCGTCCCGCGGTGAGCGGATCGCCCCGGTCATTCGTCCGAGGAGAAACGCACCGACGCGGCAGGCAGATGTGCCCCGCACCAGATCCGGACACCGTCGCGCAGTTCGTTGTCGGCGCCGACCTTGGCGCCGTCGCCGATGACCGCACCGGCCAGCACCGTACGGCTGCCGATCCTGGCACCCGCTCCGACCAGGGAGTCCGTGATCACGGCGCCCGGTTCGACGATGGCGCCCGCCAGCACGGTGGACCCCTCGATCCTGGCGCCTGCGCCGACGACGGCGTCGGCGCCGACGACCGTACCGCCGGAGAGTTTGGCGTCGGGGGCGACGGAGGCGGTCGGCAGCACGAGCCGGTCGCCGCATCGGCCGGGGACGGCCGGTGAGGGCGCGCGGCCCAGGACCAGGTCGGCGGAGCCGCGTATGAAGGCCTGCGGGGTACCCAGATCCAGCCAGTACGTGGAGTCGACCATGCCCTGGAGATGGGCGCCGGAGGCGAGCAGTCCGGGGAAGGTCTCGCGTTCGACGGAGACCGGGCGGCCGGCCGGGATGGTGTCGATGACCGACCGGCGGAAGATGTACGCCCCCGCGTTGATCTGGTCGGTGACGATCTCCTCGGGGGTCTGCGGCTTCTCCAGGAACGCGGTGACCCGGCCGGTGTCGTCCGTCGGTACGAGACCGAAGGCACGCGGGTCGTCGACCCGGGTGAGGTGGAGCGACACGTCCGCCCCGGAGTCGGCGTGCGAGGTGACCAGGGCCCGGATGTCGAGGCCGGTGAGGATGTCCCCGTTGAAGATGAGGACCGGTTCGTCCGGGGCCGAGGTGAGCCGTTCGGCGACATTGCGGATGGCGCCGCCGGTGCCGAGCGGTTCGCGTTCGGTGACGTACTCGATGTGGAGGCCGAGCTCCGAACCGTCGCCGAAGTACGGTTCGAAGACCTCCGCCAGATACGACGTCGCGAGGACGATGTGCTCGACCCCGGCGGCCCGGGCACGCGCCAGCTGGTGCGTGAGGAAGGGGACGCCGGCCGCCGGAACCATGGGTTTCGGAGTGTGCACCGTGAGCGGGCGCAGCCGGGTTCCCTTGCCGCCGACCAGGAGAATCGCTTCTTTTGCCTCTGTCACAGCACTGTCTCTGCTTCCTGCTGGGGCCGGGCCTGGTTTCGGCTGGCCAGTGTATGCAGACCGGAAAGGGTGTTCTCGGTCAGCGGCCCTCAGCAGGCCCCGGGCGCCGGCGGCGCCTTTCGGCTCCTTCCGTGTCAGCGGCCCTGGAGCTTGGCCGAGCTGGTCCGTGCCGTGCCGAGCTTCTTGTAGAGACGTGCTCCGGGGCATTCGGTTGCGAAACCGTCCCGGTGGCCGGAAATGACGTTGAGACTGACCTTCTTGCCCTTCTTGTACTTGTTGCTCCCGCCGGAGACCAGGGTCACCTTGCCCTTCGGGTTGGCCTTGAAGAGGCCGAGCTTCCAGGCGGTGAGCTTCGCGACGGCGGTGACCGCCGCGGCGGGCGGGTTGGAATTGGTGAAGGTTCCGAGCACCGCGATGCCCATGGTGTTGGTGTTGAAGCCGAGGGTGTGGGCGCCCATGACGGCCTTCGTCACGCCACCGGCCCGGCCCTCGTAGATGTTTCCGCACTTGTCGACGGCGAAGTTGTAGCCGATGTCCCGCCAGCCGCTGCTCTTGACGTGGTAGCGGTAGATGCCGCGCAGCACCGAGGGCGCCTGGGAGCACGAGTAGTTGTTGCCGGTCGCGCTGTGGTGGATGAAGGCCGCCTTGACGGTCGAGGTGTACGCGAAGGCCTTCTCGCGGAGCTTCTCGTCCGCACCCCAGCCCTTGCGGGTGATGATGCGCGGGCGGGGTCCGATGTACGGCGCGGCGCCCGGCGCGTATCCGGCGGCCTCGTCGGTCGCGGCCCGGCTCAGGGCGGGGAGCGCGGCGGCGCCCTGCTCCACGGCCCGGTCGGCACCGGCGGCGCCGGTGGTGGCCCGGTCCTCGCCGCGGACTTCCTGCGGGTCCTTGCCGGGGTCGACGAGTTCGAGGTGCAGTCCGGCGGGCAGCGGTACGGGGGTGGCGGAGGCGTCCCGGGTGTCGGGGGCCTCGGGGTTCACCCGGACCTCGACGCCGTCGGAGTCGCCGACCCAGAGCGGGGCGGTGGAGCCGCGGGCGGCGCCCGAGTCGCGTTCGGGGGTGCCGGTGTCGGCGGAGTGCTCCGCGTTGTGGGTCTCCAGGTCCTGCCAGCCGGACCAGCGGCCCGTACCTGCGGCGCGGGTGCGGACCTGGGCGGTGCCGTGGAGTTCGGCGTTCACGTCGTCCCATACGACGCCGACCATGGAGAACGCGCGGACGTCTCGCTCGGCCAGCCCCTGCCCGGCGGCTGCCAGACCGGGCTGCCCGGGGGCCCGCGCGGAGGCCGTGGACAGGGGGGACATGGCCAGCGACTGGGTCGAACCGGGCAGAGCGGCGGGTTCGGACGCCTCGGCGGGCACGGAGCCCGCGGTGGTCGAGTGGGCGGGGGTGTCGGGGGCGGCGCCCGCGGGCGCGGCGAGCGGCAGCGTGAGGGCCGCCGCGCAGGTGACACCAATGGAGGATGCAATGAAGGCACGCATACAGATGATCCTGGGCACAATCGGACAACTCCGGCGACCGGTGTTTCTTCCGGTAATTGACGGCCCGTCTGCCGAACCGGTGTACCAGGCACCCGTCACGCCCGGCCGGCCCGCCGCCGCCACGTACCCTTGCGCGGATGAACGCCAGCGACCGCACCCCTGCCGACCTGCTGCGTTCCGCGCTTGCCGCGGACCCGGCCCGACCCATGGTCACCTTCTACGACGACGCCACCGGAGAACGCGTCGAACTGTCGGTGGCCACCTTCGCCAATTGGGTGGCCAAGACCGCCAACCTGCTGCAGGGCGACCTCGCCGCGGAGCCCGGCGACCGGCTCGCGCTGCTGCTGCCCGCGCACTGGCAGTCCGCCGTCTGGCTGCTCGCCTGCTCCTCGGTCGGCGTCGTCGCCGATGTGCAGGGTGACCCGGCCGCCGCCGATCTCGTCGTCACCGGACCGGACACGCTGGAGGCCGCGCGGGCCTGCCGCGGTGAGCGGATCGCCCTGGCGTTGCGTCCGATGGGCGGCAGGTTCCCGCAGCCGCCCGAGGGCTTCGCGGACTACGCCGTGGAGGTGCCGGGCCAGGGAGACCGGTTCGCGCCGTTCGCGCCGGTGGACCCGGAAGCCCCGGCGCTGACCGTGGGCGATGTAGCGCTCAGCTCGGCGCAGCTGGTCGCGCGGGCCCGCGAGGACGGTGCCGCGCTGGGCCTGGGCGCCGGATCGCGACTGCTCTCGGGCCGTACGTACGACACCTGGGACGGCCTGAGCGCCGGGCTGTTCGCTCCGCTGGCGACCGGGGGCTCCGTGGTCCTGTGCCGGCACATCGGACAGCTGGGCGCGGACGGGCTGGCGCAGCGGGTCGAGAGCGAGCGGGTCACCGGGACCGCGTGACGGCGGGCGGGCCGGGCCCGCCTTCCGGTCTGCGGTACGACAAGCGGCCCGAGGGCCACTCGTCCGGCCCATCGTGGGCCGAGCCCTCCGGGCTGAACGTCAACTCCGGTACATGATCTGCGGTACAGACCACCTGAGGCACAACCAAGCGTGAGGTTCAGCCGTCTACTTCTGCAACCGGCGGCCCAGCGCGCCGCCGAACGTGAAGGATGGACGCAGACGTGACCGAAAGCGCCGGCACTCCGGCCGACCCCGACGACTCGGCCGCGGGCGAGGACCAGACGCCGGACGGGTCGCCCGGAGAGCAACGCGGCGAGAAGCCCGCCCCGGAGGACGCACCGAAGGACGCTCCGGAAGCCGCACCGGCGGACACACCTCAGTCCGCCTCAGCAGACACGTCCGAGGACGCACCGAAGCCCACCTCGGCGGACAAGCCGAAGGACGCACCGGAGGGCGCCCCCCAGGACACTCCAGGGGTCGCCCAGGCGGACACGCCCGAGGGCACCTCGGCGGGCGCGCAGGAGGCCGCTCCGGGCGGTGAGACCCGGAGCGGGTCGGGCAGCGGCCCGTCTTCCGGCTCGTCCGGCCAGTCCGGTCCGTCCAAGGGCGGCGAGGACCCGTCCCTCGCCATCACCGTCAAGCGCAAGCGGCACTGGGTGCGTTGGACCGCGCTGGGGGCCTCGTTCGTCGTCCTCGTCGCCGCCGGTACCGGCTGGTGGCTGTACAAGAAGCTCGACGGCAACATCAAGACGGACACCTCCGCGGCCGCCGAGCTCAAGGCGTACGAGAAGGAGCGGCCCGCGTCGGTCGTCCACGACGCGGAGAACATCCTGCTCATCGGCTCCGACAGCCGGGCCGGGGACAACCGCAAGTACGGCCGGGACGACGGCGGCAGCCAGCGCTCGGACACCACGATCCTGCTGCACCTGGCCGCGAACCGGAAAAGCGCCACCGCGATGTCCATCCCGCGCGACCTGATGGCGAACATCCCGGCCTGCCACAAGCCGGACAAGACCGCCAGCAAGCCGCAGTTCTCCCAGTTCAACTGGGCCTTCGAATTCGGTGGAACCGCCTGCACCATCCGTACCGTCGAGAAGATGACAGGCGTCCGCATCGACCACTACATGGTCATCGACTTCAACGGCTTCAAGGACATGGTCGACGCGGTCGACGGGGTCGAGATCTGCCTCAAGGAGCCGATCAACGACAGTGCGGCCCACCTCAAGCTCCCGGCGGGCCGCCAGAAGCTCGACGGCGAGCAGGCGCTGGGGTACGTACGGGTCCGCAAGTCGATCGGCAACGGCAGCGACACCGAACGGATGGACCGCCAGCAGCAGTTCCTGGGCGCACTGGTCAACAAGGCGCAGAGCAACGGCGTACTGCTCAACCCGACCAGGCTCTACCCCGTGCTGGACGCGGCGACGAAGGCGCTGACCACGGATCCGGGGCTGGACAGCCTCAAGGACCTCTACGAACTGGTGCGCGGCATGCGCAACGTACCGACGGACAAGGTGCAGTTCCTGACCGTCCCCCGGCAGCCGTACCGGGCCAACGCGAACCGCGACGAACTCGTGCAGCCCGACGCGGACAGGCTTTTCAAGCAATTGCGCGACGACAAACCGCTCGCCGTCGTACCGGCGGATGAGCTCAACGGTGACGACGGCAAGAACACCGGCCACGAGGAGGGCTCTGAACATTCACAGGATGAAGACAGCGACAGCAGGTCCGGCAAGGGGTCCGAGGACGGGAAACCCGGCGACGACGGGGCTCCGGGGCCCAGCCCCACACCCACCTATTCGGGTAACAACGCCGCGGCCGACCTGTGCAAGCAGTAAAGCAATTGCCAAGCAGACATCAACGTTCGGCGTGCAATGGGAAGAATGCCCGGTTGTAAGGGCCGTGGAATGTGTCACGCCCGTCGCTAGTCGCCGAACCGGACGGATAGTGTGACGCGATCCGGTGCTGCCGGCCCTCTCGGGCCGCGCACTTCCGGAGCGAAAGACTGAGCGCCTGATCGGGGGAGGCGCCTCGCGTGGCACCGACGGAGGACTCAAGCAACCGTGGATGCGCAAAGCCGTGGGCGGGCGGACGATATCGACCCCGCAGACCAATGGGTCCTCAACCCGGACACCGGCGACTACGAACTGCGACTGAATCAATCCGGAGGGGATTCGGGCGGCGGTAGGAGCACTTCCGCCCCGCGTGCCTCGAGGCGCAGAGGCACCGGCCCCGAGGACGGCACCGCCGGTGGTGCCGGACCTCGTCGTGAGGTGCCCCGGCAGGGCGGTCGCCGTTCGACGCGCGGCCAGGACGGTTCCGGAAGGGGTCCGGGGTCCGGCTCGGGCTCCGGCGCGGGTGAGAACAACGGCGGACGCCGCAAGCGCAAGGCCCCCAAGCCGCGCCGGAAGAAGGCGCTGCTCTGGACGGGCGGTGTGATGGCGTTCCTGCTCGTCGGCCTCTCGGCGGGCGGCTACATGCTGTACCAGCGCTTCAACGGCAACCTCAACACCGTGGACATCGGCGACGCCGGCAACAAGGACGTCGCCACGGCCAACGCGCCCCTCAACATATTGATCATCGGTACGGACAAGCGCACCGGTAAGGGCAACGAGGGCTACGGGGACAAGGGCAGTACCGGCCACGCCGACACCAACATCCTGTTCCACGTCTCCAAGGACCGCACCAACGCCACCGCGTTGAGCATCCCGCGCGACCTGATCACCGACATCCCGGACTGCAAGTCCAGGCAGTCGGACGGCTCGGACAAGACCATCCCGGGCACCGAGAACATACGGTTCAACACCAGCCTCGGTCAGGAAGGCCGCGACCCCAGCTGCACGATGAACACCGTCAAGCAGATCACGGGCCTTCAGGTCGACCACTTCATGATGGTCGACTTCAACGCGGTCAAGGAGCTGTCCACGGCGGTCGGCGGCGTCAAGGTCTGCCTCGCCAGGGCGGTCAAGGACCCCGACTCGCACCTCGACCTGCCGGCGGGTGAGAGCAAGATCCAGGGCGAGGACGCGCTGGCTTTCGTGCGGACCCGGCACAGCTTCGGCAATCAGAGCGACCTGGACCGCATCAAGGTCCAGCAGCAGTTCATCGGCTCGATGATCCGGCAGATGAAGTCGGACGACACTCTGACCAGCCCGACCAAGCTGTTCAAGCTGGCGGACGCGGCGACGAGCGCCCTGACGGTGGACAAGGCCATCGGCTCGGTGCCGAAGCTGACGTCGCTCGCCAAGGAACTCAAGAAGATCGACACGAAGAACATCACGTTCGTCACCGTTCCGGTGGTAGACAACCCGGCCGAGAAGGTCCACGCCACCGTCGTCCTGAACCAGTCCAAGGCCGACTCGCTCTTCGCGATGATGCGGGACGACACCTCACTGACCGAGGTGGCCGCGCAGAAGAAGGCGGCCAAGAGCAAGCAGGACGCGCTGCTCAAGGGAACCAAAGCGGCTGCCGCCGACGTCCGCGTCGATGTGTACAACGGTGGCGAGACCGCCGGTGCGGCGCAGCAGACGGTCACGTGGCTGCAGAACACCGAGGGCGTCCTGAAGTCCACGAACAAGGCCAACGCTCCGGCGAAGGCGGCCAAGACCACGCTGACCTACGCCCCGAACCAGGCGGACCAGGCGCGCGCCCTCGCCGAGATGATGGGGCTGCCCGGATCCGCCATGAAGCAGGGGACCAAGGACGCCGTGGGACTGGAGGCCATGGTCCTGACGCTGGGCTCGGACTTCAAGGGTGCGGGTGTTCCCATCACCGGCCCGGCCAAGATCGACATTCCGAAGGCCAGTGCCGACAAGGCAGAGTGCGCCAAGTGACACCGGGTCACTGCGCGATACCGCGAGTCTGAGCAGCAGGGGGGCCCGGTGGGACGGAGCAGCACGCCAGGAGAGGGGACGCGACCACGGGTCCGGCACGCCGGTCAGCTCGGCTGGGACGACGGTCTCTACGAGGACGGCAAGGGCGAAGCCCCGACGCCTGACGGGGGCGGGGCCGGAGACGCCGGAGACGGCGGCCGCGGCGCGTCCCACGGCGGCGGGCGCCGCGGCCGCCCCCACCGGGCCGGGAAGCGGAAGAAGCGGCGCGTGCTGCGCTGGATAGCCCTCTCGCTCGCGGTGCTGATACTCGGCACCGGCGCGGCCGGTTATCTCTGGTACGAGCACCTCAACAGCAACCTCCGCAAGGGGCACCGCAGCGCGGGCAACAGCGCGGCGAAGAAGACCGCGCCGAACGCCGCGGGCCAGACCCCGCTGAACATCCTGCTGATCGGTTCCGACAGCAGGAACTCCGCGGAGAACCTCAAGCTCGGTGGATCGAAGTCGAGCGTCGGCGGCACCCCGCTCGCCGATGTGCAGATGCTGCTCCATGTCTCGGCCGACCGGAAGAACGCCTCGGTCGTCTCCATCCCGCGCGACACCCGGGTGGACATCCCGGCCTGTGAGGACCCGGAGAACGGCAAGAAGTACCCCGCCACCAACGCGCTCATCAACGAGACGCTCGGCCGCGGCGGCGCCGGCTGCACCCTGGACACCTGGGAGAAGCTCACCGGGATCTACATCGACCACTGGTTGATGGTCGACTTCGCCGGTGTGGTGGACATGGCGGACGCGGTGGGCGGCGCCGAGGTGTGTGTGAAGCAGAACGTCAACGACGTGCCCAAGCCCAACGTGCCCGGCGGCTCCGGCCTGAGGATGACGGCCGGCAAGCACAAGATCAAGGGCAAGCGGGCGCTGCAGTGGCTGCGCACCCGGCACGCCTTCGAGAGCGACTTCGGCCGGTCCAAGGCCCAGCACATGTACATGAACTCGGTCATCCGTGAGCTGAAGAACCAGAACGCCTTCACGGACACGGGACGGCTGATGGGTCTCGCCGAGACCGCGACCAAGTCGCTCCGGGTCTCCGAGGAGATCAGTTCGGTCAAGAAGCTGTTCGACCTCGGCATGCAGCTCAAGGGCGTGCCGATGGACAAGATGAACATGCTGACCATGCCGCGGATCCCCGACCCGCAGGACGAGAACCACGTCCTGGCGAAGCCGGGGACCGCCGACAAGCTCTGGGCGCTGCTCCGCGACGACCAGTCGCTGGACGCGAAGGACCGGGCCAAGGCCAAGAAGAAGACGGAGAGCGGCCCCACCGCCGCCGCTTCCGCATCGCTCGAGGTGACCGTCGTCAACGGGACGGCGGCCGACGGCCAGGCGCCCACCAGCAACCGTGCCGCAGGCGTCCGCGACCTGCTGCAGGCCAAGGGCTTCACCGACGCGACCACCTCGACCGATCCCGGATCGGCGCTGACGACCGAGGTGACCTACCCGAAGAGCTCCGGCACGCAGGGCAGGTCGGACGCGCTCTCGGTCGCCAAGGCGCTGTCGATCCCGACCAGCGCCGTCAAGGAGGACCCGGACGGGGACCAGCTGACGCTCACGGTCGGCTCGGACTGGCGGACGGGGTCCACGTTCCCGAAGGCCGCCGCCGACGACAGCGACCCGCTGGAGGGCACCGAGGCGGTCAACGGCGCCAAGACGGGCTGCATGGACGTGTACTGGCCGTACCGCCAGATGTAGCCGGAGACGGCGACAGGAAGAGGGGGGATGCCCGGCGTATGC
>NZ_JBHXUW010000081.1:0-32895 GCF_042672475.1 Streptomyces sp. NPDC127177 | reverse complement strand
CCACCATGCACAACCTCGCCATGACAGGCTGACCAGCAGGTCAAACGCCATCCCGGCCTGCCCACACCCACCCTTCTGCAACAACCTTTAGGCCGGCGACCGCCCGTACCGCCCCCGGAGCCGTCCGCGGCTCCGGGGGTCTTCCGTTGTTCCCGTCACACTCTGGGCGAATGGGGCTTCCGTCACATACAACTTTCCAGTTGTCCGAGAGTCTGTGCTGATGGGCGTGCCGGGGGGCGCGCACGCAGAAACCACTCAGGGGGACGGGAAAGCATCATGACCACATCCCAGATAGCCCGCCGCGCCCGCGGCGGGCTCTGTGCCGCGCTGGCCGCCGGCGTGCTCGCACCCGTGGCGCTCGGCGCGGCGCCCGCCGCCGCCGCGACGCCGAAGGTGAGCTGCGCCTCGGGCAAGGCCGGGCTCGCGGCCAAGCTGTCGAAGGACATCACCGCGGCGCTCAAGGGGCACAAATCGACCACCGCGGTGGCGCTCCAGGACCGGACGACCAAGACGACGTGCACCCTGCGGTCCACGTCGAAGTACGACTCCGCCAGCGTCGTGAAGGCGACCGTGCTGGCCACACTGCTCTGGGACAGCGGCAAGCACAACCGCTCCCTCACGAAGCGCGAGGCCGACCTCAGCACCGCGATGATCACCAAGTCCGACAACGACGCCACCACCAGCCTGTGGAAGCAGCTCGGCGTCACCAAGGTCAAGGCCTTCCTCAAGGCGGCCGGGATGACCCACACCGTGCCCGGCGGCTCCTGGGGGCTGACACAGATCACCGCCCAGGACGAGCAGCGGCTGCTGTCGCTGCTCACCGCGGAGAACGCCGTGCTCAGCGCCGGCGCACGCTCCTACGAGCTCGGGCTGATGCGCAAGGTCATCGCCTCGCAGCGCTGGGGAACGCCCGCGGGCGCACCGGCCTCGGCCACCGTCCAGCTCAAGAACGGCTGGCTGCAGCGGGCCACCCACGGCTGGCGCGTGCACAGCATCGGCGCGTTCACGGGCAACGGACACGATTACGTGCTCACGGTGCTCACCCAGGACAACAAGAAGATGAACGACGGCATCAACACCATCCAGGCCGTGGCACGGGCCGTCCACAAGGACCTGAACCCGCGCGTCCTCAAGGCGAGGCCCGTCACCGTGCCCCCCACCCCGTAGGAGGCGCCAGGGCCTCCTCCTCCTCCTCCTCCTCCGCGCGGGCGCCCGGCTCACGGGTCAGCCGGGCGCGCTCCGCCGGATCCAGCGCGGCACGTGCCGCGGTCAGGGCGAGGCCGAACGCGCCGTCGAGGATCGCCTCGTCCGCGGACCGTGACGTGCCGTGGTCGGCGAACGCGGCGGTGTGCGGCGTCGTGTCGCCCACCTCGTACCCGAGGAGCGGATGGATGGACGGGACGACGTGGGACACGTTGCCCATGTCGGTCGACGCGAGCGCGGCGTCGGACATCTCGACGGTGCGGCCGCGAGCGGTCATCGCGTCCCGGTAGTACACGGCCAGCGGGGGGTCCTGGCGGAGGTCGGCGAAGTCGTTGCCGACCCGGGCCGACGCCATCGTGCAACCCGTCGCGAGGGCACCCGCCTCCAGACAGGCGCGTACGCGTTGCTGGATCACTCGCAGGTCCTCGGTGGACGGCGACCGCATCTCGATCGCGGCGCGGGCCCGCTCGGGGATCACGTTGACGGCGGTGCCGCCCTCGGTCGTGATCATCGAGACCACGGAGCCCGGAGGGAGCTGTTGCCGGGCCAGGGCGATGGCCGTCTGCGCGATCACGAGGGCGTCCAGCGCGTTGACACCGCGCTCCGGTGCCGCCGCGGCGTGCGCGGGAGCCCCGGTGAAGGTGACGTCCCACTGGCACAGGGCGAGCGAGCGTCCGCCGACGGCGTCGTGGTTCGAGGCATGGGCCATCATCGCCAGCGCCACGTCATCGAAGTGGCCGCTTTCGATCAGGCAGACCTTGCCGCCGAAGGTCTCTTCCGCGGGGGTTCCCAGGACCTTGACGTTCAGGTCCAGAGCCTCGGTGAGAGGGCTGAGCGCGAGGGCCGCGCCGACCGCGGCGGCGGCGTTGACGTTGTGCCCGCACGCGTGGCCCATGCCCGGCAGCGCGTCGTACTCGACACAGATGGCCACCACCAAGGGCGCGCTGCCCTTCCGGAAGCAGAACGCGGTGGGGAGGTCCGCCGGTGTCGGCTCCTGCTCGAAGCCGGCGCCGCTCAGCAGCGCGCTGATGCGCTGTGCCGCGCGGACCTCCTCGCCACCGAGCTCCGGGTCGGCGTGCAGGGCGTGACTCAGGGCGACGAGCTCCGTGCGCCGCTCGTCTAGGACGGCGGACACCTCGTCGGCGATGCGGTCCGGTACACCGGAGAGGCCCGTCACGCGATCACCTCGTCCGGGTCGGCGGCCGTGGGCCGGACGTAGCGCAGCCCGATCAGGGAGGCGATCAGCGCACCGGCCGCCAGGGTCGTCCAGATCGCGACGAGCCCGCGCGAGGTGATGTGGCCGTCGGACAGGAAGGCCGACGACAGCAGTTTGACGACGGCGGCGCCGACCGCGATGCCTATGGACAGCGCGAGCTCGTTGATCCCGGCAGCGGTGGCGGTCAGGCCGGGAGCCACGCCTTCCACCGACAGGGCGCGCGTGGAGGCCTGGTACAGGCCGAGGCCGATACCGAAGAGCGCGAGTCCGACGCAGTACCCGGGCAGAGAACGGTGGAGCACCGCCATCGTCACGAATGCTCCGCACAGCACCAGGCCGGAGCCGGACAGGGTGGGACGCTCGCCCGCCCTGCGCATCAGCCGGGTGGTGAGCAACGAGGCGACGAAGGAGGTGGCGGACACGACGAGGAACAGGGAGGCGATCTGGAGCGAGCTGAGGCCGAACCCGTAGCCGGCCTCCTCGGAGTGGGAGAAGAGGAAGAGGGCGTTGGTGCTGATGTAGCTGATCGAGGCGAAGCCGAAGAAGAACGTCGCACCCGACACCACACGCACCTGCGACAGCCTGAACATCGACAGGTCGACAAACGTGTGCTGCCGTGTGAAGTCCCGTCGGGCCCAGACCGCGAGCAGCAGCAGTCCGCCCACGCCCGGGGCGAGGGTGCGCGGATCCGTCCAGCCCCAGTCCGAGCCCATCGAGATCGCCGTGACGGACCCGATGAGCCCGAGCGAACAGGCGAGCAGGGGGACGACGGCGACGGGTTCGTGAGTGCCCGCGCCGACGTCGGGCACGAGCCGGACGAGAACGAGCGCGATGACGGCGAAGGGAACGGCGACCCAGAACCCGTGGGTGGGCGTGTGCCTGCCCACCAGCCCGGCGAGCAGACCGCCGAGTCCGACGGTGGCCATCAGGACCGCGATCATCGCGCTGACCCCGGTGCGCGTGTGGCGCGGTCCGGCCAGTCGCACGATGCCCAGCATGAGCGGGATGAACCCGACCACGCTGGAGAGCAGGACGACGCCGATCATGACGGTCCACAGCCTGGGGTGCACCGCCATGAGGACGACCCCCACCGTCACCAGCACGATGTTCGCCCGCAGGACCGGGCGGTATCCCCAGGAGTCGCCGAACTTCGAGATGACAGGCGTCAGTACGGCAAAGCCGAGCTGCGACAGCAGGAAGATCCCGTTGATCGTCGCGTCGTTGATCGACAGCACCGGCCCCAGCGCCGGCAGAAGGGGATTGACGTAGCCCTGGGTGATGCCGCTGAGAGCCTCGATCAGGGCCATCGCCACAATGACGGTGCCGATACTCCGGCTGGTCTGCTGTGGCGCGTCGGCTCGGGATCCTGTCCCCATCGTGTCCTCACTCTCACTCATCCGGCTGTGGTAGAAGGAGTGCCAAGCTAGGTCGCCGCCCATGGGAATCCGGAAATCCGGCGAGAACGGACATGGAGAGCCCCGAGATGCAAGAATCAGCCATCTTTTCGGAACTGGATCTGGCGATCATCAACGCGCTGCAGATCAGTCCCCGCGGCGAGTGGTCCCGCATCGGCGCGGCGCTCGGTATCGCGGGTGCCACCGCCGCACGCCACTGGGAGCGGCTGACGCGGGAGGGCCTCGCCTGGATCGCGACCATGCCCGGCCCCCGGTTCGCCGATGACGGCACCGCCGCGCACGTCTTTCTCTCCGCCGCGCCCAGGTACCACGCCGAACTCGCCGAGCGTCTGTGCGAGGAGCCGGCGGCTGCCACGGTCGCACGCGTCACGGGTGGTCACGACTTCCGCGTGGACTGCTTCGGCCGTACGCAGGAGAGCCTGGACCGGATCATTTCCGAGCGGCTCTCCGGACTCCCGGGCGTCACGCGCACGGAGACCGCTCACGTCACCCGGGTGCACAGGCAGAGTTCGTCCTGGCGCAGCGGTGTGCTGGACAAGCAGCAGTCACGGTCGGTGGTCGTCGCGTCCCCGCCCACGCAACGCCGGCGGACGTCCTTCGACTCCGTCGACTCGACCCTGCTCGACGCGCTGGGCGGCGACGGCCGTCTCAGCTGGGCAGAGCTCGGCGCGCTCTGTGCCATCTCCCCGCAGACCGCACGCAGGCGAATCGAGCAGCATCTGGCCTCGGGGCACCTGGTCCTGCGCTGCGAGTTCGCGACGTCCGTCGGCCGGCCCGTCCGGGAGGCGAGCCTGGTCCTCAACGTACCCGCGGGCCGGCTGGAGGACGCCGGCCGGTATGTGGCCGGCCTGCCCAACTGCCGGGTGAGCATCCAAGTGCTCAGCGTGCACAACCTGGTGGCGACGTTCTGGGTCCACGACCTCAACGAGATCCACGCGTACGAGACGGAGATCGAGGCCCGCGCTCCCGGAACGGTCGCCATCTCCCGAAGCGTGACCCTGCGCACCTACAAGCGGGTCGGCCACATCCTGGACCGGGAGGGCCGCAACGTCGGACGGGTGCCCCTGCCGATGTGGCGGCCGGAGTGAGCGGGGCCGGCGGTCCGCCGCGACGCGCAGCCGGCGAGGGCGCGCCGCAGACCGGCACCTGCCCGGCCGGCCGGGCAGGCCGCGCTGCTCGGTCACCCCTGCGACAAGGTTCACCACCGCCTGCGACCGAGGTCCCGTAATTTGTTGCGGAGGGATGAAATCCGCAACAGCCCGCGTTGGTGCCTTGCGGCAGAGCAGGTCGAACGGGAGGCATCGGGTGTCGGACGCAGGGGAGCAAGGGGGCGGGCCGCGGCAGGGCGGCTGGGCGCGCAGGCTGTGCGGTTACGCCTGGCGCTACCGGCGCAACGTGCTGCTGTCGCTCGGCTCGTCGCTCGCGGGAATGGCCGTGCTGGCCCTCGTACCGCTGGTCACCAAGGTGATCATCGACGACGTGGTCGGCAACCACACCCGTTCCCTGGCCGTCTGGACCGGGCTGCTGATCGGGGCGGCCGCGCTCGTCTACGTATCGGCTTTCGTCCGCCGCTACTACGGCGGCCGGCTCGCCCTGGACGTGCAGCACGACCTGCGGACCGAGATGTACGGGACGATCACCCGCCTCGACGGGAAGCGGCAGGACGAGCTCTCCACCGGACAGGTCGTCGGGCGCGCCACCAGCGACCTGCAGCTGATCCAGGGGCTGCTGTTCATGCTCCCGATGACCATCGGGAACATCCTGCTGTTCCTGCTCTCCCTGGTGATCATGGCGTCGCTCTCGCCGCTGCTGACCCTCGTCGCCGTCGCCGTCGCCCCCGCCCTCTGGTTCATCGCCCACCGCTCCCGCACTCGGCTCTTCCCCGCCACCTGGTACGCCCAGTCGCAGGCCGCCGCCGTCGCCGGAGTCGTCGACGGGGCCGTCTCCGGGGTCCGGGTGGTCAAGGGGTTCGGGCAGGAGGACCAGGAGACGGGCAAGCTGCGCGAGGTCGGGCGCAGGCTCTTCGCCGGGCGACTGCGCACCATCCGGCTGAACTCCCGCTACACCCCCGCCCTGCAGGCGGTCCCCGCGCTCGGCCAGGTCGCGATGCTGGCCCTCGGCGGCTGGCTCGCCACGAGGGGCGAGATCACCCTCGGCACGTTCGTCGCGTTCTCCACCTACCTCGCCCAGCTCGTCGGCCCGGTCCGGATGCTCGCCGTGGTCCTCACCGTGGGACAGCAGGCCCGCGCCGGCGTGGAACGCGTACTGGAACTGATCGACACCGAACCGACGATGCGGGACGGCACCAAGCAGCTCCCCACCGACGCCCCGGCCAGCGTCGAGTTCGACGACGTGCGCTTCGGTTACGCCACGGCTGACCCCACCCCCTCTTCCGACGGGGACGGCGGGGCCTCGCCGCGTCCCGTCCTCGACGGGTTCTCGCTGACCATCGAGCCCGGCGAGACCGTCGCCGTCGTCGGCGCGTCCGGCAGCGGCAAGTCCACCGTCTCGATGCTGATCCCACGGTTCTACGACGTGACGCACGGCGCCGTGCTGGTCGGCGGCCACGATGTCCGCGAGCTGACCCTCGACTCGCTGCGGGCCGCCATCGGGCTCGTACCGGAGGACAGCTTCCTGTTCTCCGACTCCATCCGCGCCAACATCGCCTACGGCCTCCCGGACGCCACCGACGAGCAGATCGAACAGGCAGCCCGCGCCGCCCAGGCACACCGGTTCATCGCCGAACTGCCCAAGGGCTACGACACCGAGGTCGGCGAGCACGGTCTCACTCTCTCCGGCGGCCAGCGCCAGCGCGTCGCGCTCGCCCGCGCCATCCTCACCGACCCCCGGCTGCTCCTCCTCGACGACGCCACATCCGCCGTCGACGCCCGGGTCGAGCACGAGATCCACGAGGCGCTGCGCGAGGTGATGGCCGGCCGCACCACGCTGCTGATCGCCCACCGCCGCTCCACCCTCAACCTCGCCGACCGGATCGCCGTCCTGGAGAACGGCCGGCTCGCCGACATCGGCACGCACGAGGAGCTGGAGCGCCGCTCCCCGCTCTACCGGCGCCTGCTCACCGACCCGGACGAGCTCGGCGGCACCTCGCCCGGTCACCAGCCGGCCGGCCCCGCCACCGACCCCGAGGACGACCGCGCGCTCCAGGAGGAACTGGACGCCGAATTCGACGCGGAGCGCGGCATCACGCCCGAGCTGTGGATCCGCAAGGAGGATGGCCGCGACACCGACGCGGCCGGTACGCCCGCCACCCCCGAGCTCCTCGCCCAGGTCGACGCGCTGCCCCCGGCGACGGACACCCCGGACGTCGACGAGGCCCGCGCCGTG
This sequence comes from Streptomyces sp. NPDC127177, assembly GCF_042672475.1. Lineage (NCBI taxonomy): Bacteria > Bacillati > Actinomycetota > Actinomycetes > Kitasatosporales > Streptomycetaceae > Streptomyces > Streptomyces sp. NPDC127177. Next base: position 25,716 of record NZ_JBHXUW010000081.1, on the reverse strand, counting down.
CACGCCGAGGAGTCCTACGGGCTCCGCCGGCTGCTGCGCGGCTTCGGCCTGCCGCTGCTGGTGAGCCTGGCCCTGGTGGCTCTGGACGCCGGAGCGGGACTGCTGCTGCCGGTCCTGATCAGGAACGGCATCGACGAGGGCGTCACCCAGCTGGCGCTCGGCGCTGTCTGGACGGCCTCCGCCCTCGGCCTCGTCGTCGTCCTCGCGCAGTGGGCTGCCCAGATCGGCGAGACCCGGATGACGGGCCGCACCGGTGAGCGGGTCCTCTACTCACTGCGCCTGAAGATCTTCGCCCAGCTCCAGCGGCTCGGCCTGGACTACTACGAGCGCGAGCTGACCGGCCGGATCATGACCCGGATGACGACGGACGTGGACGCGCTGTCCACGTTCCTGCAGACCGGTCTGGTCACGGCCTTCGTCTCCGTCGTGACCTTCTTCGGCATCATGGTCGCGCTGCTGGTCCTGGACGTCGAGCTGGCCCTGGTCGTCTTCGCGACCCTGCCGGTGCTGGTCGTCGGCACGTTCTTCTTCCGCCGCAAGAGCGTCAAGGCGTACGAGCTGGCCCGTGAGCGCATCAGCGCCGTCAACGCCGACCTCCAGGAGTCCGTCTCCGGGCTCCGGATCGTGCAGGCCTTCCGCCGCGAGCGGGACGGGGCCGACCGGTTCGCCGCGCGCAGTGACCACTACCGCGAGGCCCGGGTGCGCGGCCAGTGGCTGATCTCGGTCTACTTCCCGTTCGTGCAACTGCTGTCGTCGGTCGCCGCGGCCGCCGTGCTGATCGTCGGTGCGGGCCGGGTCGACAACAACACCCTCACCACGGGCGCGCTCGTCGCCTACCTGCTCTACATCGACCTGTTCTTCGCGCCCGTGCAGCAGCTCTCCCAGGTCTTCGACGGCTACCAGCAGGCGACCGTCTCGCTCGGCCGGATCCAGGAACTCCTCCAGGAGCCGGCGTCCACCGCCGACCAGGACGAGCCGCTGGACGTGCTGTCGCTGCGCGGCGAGATCGCCTTCGAGGACGTGTCCTTCGCGTACGGCGGCGAGGAGGCCGCCCTCACCGGGGTCGACCTGCGGATCCCGGCCGGTCAGACGGTCGCGTTCGTCGGTGAGACCGGTGCGGGCAAGTCCACGCTCGTCAAGCTCGTCGCCCGGTTCTACGACCCGACGGGCGGCCGTGTCACGGCGGACGGCACGGATCTGCGCAGCCTCGGCCTGACCGCGTACCGGCACCGGCTCGGAGTCGTACCGCAGGAGGCGTACCTCTTCGCGGGCACGGTCCGCGACGCCATCGCGTACGGGCGGCCCGAGGCCACCGACGCGCAGGTGGAGGCGGCGTCCAAGGCGGTCGGCGCGCACGACATGATCGCCACGCTGGAGGGCGGCTATCTGCACGAGGTCGCCGAGCGGGGCCGTAACCTCTCCGCCGGGCAGCGGCAGTTGATCGCACTGGCCCGCGCGGAGCTCGTCGACCCGGACATCCTGCTGCTCGACGAGGCCACCGCGTCCCTGGACCTGGCCAGTGAGGCGCTGGTCAACCAGGCGACCGACCGTCTCGCCGGCCGGCGCACCACTCTGGTCGTCGCCCACCGGCTGACCACCGCCGCCCGCGCCGACCGGGTCGTGGTGATGGACCACGGCCGGGTCGTCGAGGACGGCACGCACGACGAACTCCTCGCCCTGGACGGCAAGTACGCCGTGCTGTGGCGCACCTTCATAGGCGAGGACGAGCCCGCCGGGGTGTGAGACCGGCGGGGCCGCCCCCGGGGGCTACTCGCGGATGCCGGAGATCTTCCCCGTCGCCAGCTCCGACTGCACGGTCAGATACGTGTACGTCGGGTTCGCCGCCGAGCCCCAGGTGAGCCGGACGTGCGACCAGGTGTGGCCGGCGCCGCTGTCGCCCGCGGTGACGCGGAAGGCGGCCGGTACGTCCTGGGCGCGCAGTACGCCGTCGGCGTGGTTGGTCGCCTCCCAGTCGCTCAGCTCCTGGCGCAGATCCGGTGTGAGGTAGAAGCCGCGGAGCGCGGTGGCGAGGCCGCCGCCGTCCTCGGCGGCGACGGCGTCGATGTACGCGCCGTAGAAGTGGGCGACCTGCTCGGTCTCGGAGGCGGCGAGCTCGTCGTGGGCCGGCGCCGAGACGGCGGCCCGCTGCGGTGAGGCGGCGGCGGCCGGGACGGCGGCGACGGCGGTCAGGAGCGCGGCCGCGAGCAGCGTGCGGCCGATGATGCGACGGCCACGGGGGCTCTGGACGGTGCGGAGTTGTGTCATGGCGGTGCCTGCCTTTCGTATGGCTCTGTCCTGTTGGAGCCATCGTGTGGCGATTTGGTTGCCCGGGATGTGGAGCGCGCCGGGTGCAACCTCCGGATGGCCTCCCGCGTCGTACGCAGATACACGCATGTGCGTCCACGTGTCGGGCAAGGGCGCATGTGTTCGATGAGGCGATGGGGTTGCTGGTGAAGAGAGCGACAATCAGACGGACCGAAGGGCTCGGCGGACAGGGCAGCTCCGTCCGGCGGCTGATCCTGGTCCTGGCCCTCACCACCGTCTTCGGACTGCTTTCCGGCGGGGCCGGGGCGACCGGCGCGAGCGCCGCGTCCGTCTGCGCGGGACGGCCGGCGAAGACGCTGAAGTTCGGCACGGGCGAGCTGCGCGTCTACCGGACCCGCTCCTACGCCTGTGCCCTCGCGGTCGCGGCCAAGCCAGGCGCGCGCCGCAGGATGTCCGTCCAGATCCAGCCGCGCGGCGGCCGGCCCGTCGTCGACAGCGGCAGCTTCACGCGCCAGGCCGGGCCGGTGACGGTCCACGCGCTGAACCGCTGTGTGCGGGTGTCCGGCACGATCTCGGGGAAGACCGGCTCCACGGACTGGATCCTGTGCTGACCGGGTGACGTGTCCGGGCGCGCGGCAAGGGGGTCTGGCGGCACCGGTGTTGCCCCGCTAGGTTCACGACCTCTGTTGTGAATCAAGGGGAGGGTGCATGCGCAAGGCGCTCAGAGGACTCCTGTCGCTCGCGGTGCTCATCGGCACGGTGAGTGCGACGGGCGCCTCCGCGGGGGCGGCCACCGCCGCCGGACCGGCCGCCGTCCGTGCCGCGGTCGGTGACGGCGACCGCGGCACGAGCACGGACATCAAGGACCGGGTCCTGGCCATCCCGGGGATGAGCCTCGTCGAGGAGAAGCCCTATCCGGGCTACCGCTACTTCGTCCTCGACTACACCCAGCCGGTCGACCACCGGCACCCGTCCAGGGGGACGTTCCAGCAGCGGATCACCCTGCTGCACAAGGACGTCTCCCGGCCGACGGTCTTCTTCACCAGCGGATACAACGTCTCCACCAGCCCCGGCCGTTCCGAGCCGACCCGGATCGTCGACGGCAACCAGGTCTCGCTGGAGTACCGCTTCTTCACTCCGTCCCGCCCGTCGCCCGCCGACTGGTCCAAGCTCGACATCCAGCAGGCGGCGGCCGACCAGCACCGGGTCTTCACCGCGCTGAAGAAGATCTACTCGAAGAACTGGCTGACCACCGGCGGTTCCAAGGGCGGCATGACGGCCACGTACTACGAGCGCTACTACCCGAAGGACATGGACGGCGTCGTCGCGTACGTCGCGCCCAACGACGTGGTCGACAAGGAGGACTCGACGTACGACCGGTTCCTGGCCCGCGTCGGCACCAAGGAGTGCCGCGACAAGCTGAACGGCGTACAGCGCGAGGCACTCGTCCGCCGGGAACCGCTGGAGGAGAAGTACCGGCAGTACGCCGCAGACAACGGCTACACCTTCACCACCGTCGGCTCCCTCGACAAGGCGTACGAGGCCGTCGTCCTCGACTACGTCTGGGCGTTCTGGCAGTACAGCCTGCTCGCCGACTGCGACACCGTCCCCGACGCCAAGACCGCCACCGACCAGGCGATCTGGGACAGCGTCGACTCCATCTCCGGCTTCTCCGCCTACGCGGACCAGGGCCTGGACACGTACACGCCGTACTACTACCAGGCGGGCACCCAGCTCGGTTCGCCCGACATCAAGCAGCCCTGGCTCGGCAAGCTCAGCCGGTACGGCTACCAGCCGCCCCGCACCTTCGTTCCGCGCTCCATCCCGATGAAGTTCCAGCCCGGGGTGATGCGCGACATCGACAACTGGGTGCGGCACCACGCCGACCACATGCTGTACGTGTACGGACAGAACGACCCGTACGGCGCGGAGCGCTTCCGGCTCGGTGCCGGCGCCCGGGACAGCCACGTCTTCACCGTCCCCGGCGGCAACCACGGGGCGACCGTCGCTGGTCTCGTCCCGGCCGAGAACGCCACGGCCACCGCGGCCATCCTGCGCTGGGCGGGCGTCGCCCCGGCCGCCGTCCAGGCGGACCCGGCGAAGGCGAAGCCGCTCGCGAAGTTCGACGCGGTCCTCGACAAGCGGGACCTGACGACCGAGCACCGGCTCGGCCACCGGCGCCCGTAGCGCAACCCCGCGGTGGTGGCCCCGCCGGGCCACCACCGCAGGGCGGGCGCCCCTAAGAGCTGTCCCGTGATCCCCGGCGGGCGCGCGACGCCGGCTACGGCGCCTCGCCGCGTTGTCGGAACGCCCGAATACACCAGTATGCGGACGTCCCGCCGCCTTGCGATGCACCGCATCCGCCGGCGCGCGCTGATCCACCAGGGAGTACGGAACAGCCCTTAGTACGACAGGCCGTGGCCCACCGGGTACAGCACCTGTGCCGGATCGTCCGCCCGCTGGACCGGTACCGGCAGGGTGCCCTCCGGCCGGGCGCGGCCCGCGATCACCCGGGCCGCCGCCCGCAGTTCGACATCCGTCCAGGAGTACGCGGCCAGGCTCGCCGCGTGTCCCGTCCCGGTCAGCTGGGCGATGTCGTACGGGTTGCGGATCGCGACGGTGATGACCGGGACGCCGGTCGCGGCCAGGGCGCTCACCAGGGTGCGCTGCGAACTGCTCGCCGTGACGTTGTACGTCCCCACGACCACCGCGTCCTTGCCCCGCGCGGCCGCCACCGCCGCGTCGATGTCGGCCTGAGCCGGCGCGGTGCCGGTGGACAGGGCGGTGGCCGAGTACCCCAGCGCCTTGAACTCGGCGGCCAGGGTGGCCGTCGGCGGACCCGTCGTGCCGGACGGGGAGTCCGGGTCGGCCCCGACCACCAGCAGGTCGCGGTGCGAGCGGCGCGACAGCGGCAGCAGCGAACCCTCGTTGGCCAGCAGGGTGGTGGTGTGCTCAGCGATCCGGTCGGCGGCGGCCAGGTGCGACCGGATGCCGACGGTACGGTCCACGTCCCGGCGGCTGACGAACGGGTCGTCGAACAGCCCCAGCTTCGTCTTCAGCCGCAGGATGCGCAGGATCGATTCCTCGATCCTGGCCTCGCTGATCTCACCGCTCTTGACGGCGTCCAGCAGGGCGTTCCAGGAGACGTCCAGGCTCGGCGGGTTGAGCAGCTGGTCGACGCCCGCCTGCACGGCGAGCACCGGCACCCGCTTGTCGCCGTACTTCGTGCGTACGCCCTCCATGCCGAGCGAGTCCGTGACCACGACGCCGTCGTAGCCGAGCTCCTCGCGCAGGATGCCGGTGAGGATGGGCCGGGACAGGGTCGCCGGGTCCTCGGAGGGGTCGAGCGCGGGCACCACGATGTGCGCGGTCATGATCGAGTCGATGCCCGCGGCGATCGCGGCCCGGAAGGGCGGCTCGTCCAGCTCCGCCCACTGCTCCCGGGTGTGGTTGATGACCGGGAGGCCCGTGTGGCTGTCGGTGCTGGTGTCGCCGTGGCCGGGGAAGTGCTTGGCCGTGGAGGCGATCCCGGCGCTCTGGTAACCCTTCACCTGGGCGGCGACCATCCCGGCCACCGACTGCGGGTCGGAGCCGAAGGAGCGCACCCCGATCACCGGGTTGGCCGGGTTGACGTTGACGTCCGCGTCCGGGGCGTAGTTCTGGCAGATGCCGATCGCGGCCAGCTCGGCGCCCGCGATCTGCCCCGCCCTGCGCGCATCGGAGCGCGAGCGCCCCGCGCCGAGCGCCATCGCGCCGGGCATCAGCGTGGCCGGCTCTCCGACCCGGCAGACGATGCCGTGCTCCTGGTCCGTCGAGACGAGCAGTGGCAGCGGAGTGGGCCCCGCGAGACCGGCCCGCTGGATGCCGTTGGAGAGCTCGGCGATCTGGTGCGGGTCACGGGTGTTGTGCGCCCAGGTGAAGTAGATGATGCCGCCGACGTGGTACTTGGCGATCATCTCCGCCGCGGTGCGCACGCCGATCTCGGCGAGGTTGGCGTCGATGTCCGTCTGGTCGGGGTCGGTGGCGGAGTGCCCGTAGACCCGCATGACGAACAGCTGGCCGATCTTCTCCTCCAGGCTCATCCGGGAGATGAGCCGCTTCAGCCGCCGGGTGGTGGCGGCGGAGTCGTGGCTGCCGCCCGACGGTCTCTGGGCGGCGACGGCGCCGGGGGCGACTGTCGCACCCGTCGCCGCGAGGGCTGCGGCGGCGGCGGTGGCAGTGAGGAGGGTGCGTCTGGAGGTGCGGTGGTGCACGTGAGCTCCTTCGGCCGTACTCGGTGACGAGGGGGTGGTGAAAGAAACTTCCAAGGAGCACGGATATCCAGAAAATAACTTCCGGTCAAGGGTGCGGACCGTTTTGCGCGCGTCCCCGGCTCCGGGGCCCGCACCCCGGAGGCGGCCGTGGCTACCGCAGCTCCACGCCCGCACCGTGCGCCTGAAGTGCGGAGACAGCCGCCGTGATCGCCGGGCGGCGGGCCGCCTCCGTACGCCACAGCGCGTACAGCCGGCGTACCGGCACCGGATCGATCCGCACGGCCACCACCCCGTCCGGCAGTGGCCCCCGGCCCAGCCGGGGGATCATGGCGACGCCCAGACCGGCGGCGAGCAGCGCCAGTTGGGTGTGGTTCTCCTCGGCCTGGTGCCTGATGTCCGGTTCGTAGCCTGCCGTGCGCAGCGTCCGCACCAGCCAGTCGTGGCAGACCGTCCCCGGCGGCTGGCAGATCCACCGCTCCTTCGCCAGCTCCTCGCGGCGCACCCCGTCCCGGCCCGCCAGGCGGTGGTCCGCGGGCACCAGCAGATCGCAGCGGTCGTCGCCGATCACGGCCTGTGCCACGCCCTCCGGGGCGGGCAGCGGTGCGATGTCCCAGTCGTGTGCGACGGCCAGGTCGATGACGCCCTTGGCCACCAGATCGACGGAGAGGTGTGGATCGACCTCGGTCATCCGGACGTCCAGCGCGGGGTGTTCGCGGTCGAGCTCCGCCAGCACTCCCGGCAGCAGCCCGCGCGCCGCCGAGGCGAACGCGCCGATGGACAGCCGGCCCGTCGGCAGCCCCCTGCGCTCCTCCAGCGTCGTCTCGGCCCGCTCCACGATCGCCAGCAACTGCTGCGCGGTGGCGGCTAGATGGACCGCCTCCTCGGTGAGCGCGACCCCGCGCCCACGGCGTTCCAGCAGCGTCGTGCGGGTCTCCCGCTCCAGTTTGGTGATCTGCTGCGAGACCGCGGACGGGGTGTAGCCGAGCGCGGCCGCGGCGCCCGCGACGGAACCGTGCACGGAGATGGCGTGCAGGGCGCGCAGCCGGGAGAGATCGAGCACCGGGGCCTCCTGGATCTCACTGATTCATTAGCAACACTCAATTTCACCATGAAGAAATCCGCGCTGGTGCTAAATGGTCGGTGCGGGTGATCCTCAGGTCATGCGTCCCCTTCACATCGCCCTGGCCGCCCTGGTGGCAGCCGTATGGGGTGTCAATTTCGTCGTCATCGAGCTCGGTCTCGCCCACTTCCCGCCACTGCTCTTCTCCGCCCTGCGCTTCCTGGTCGCGGCGCTGCCCGCGGTCTTCTTCGTCGGTCGGCCCACAGTCGGGTGGAAGTGGATCGTGGGGGTCGGGCTGGCCCTGGGCGTGGCCAAGTTCGGGCTGCTGTTCATCGGCATGGACCGGGGGATGGGCGCCGGCCTCTCCTCCCTGGTCCTCCAGGTCCAGGCCGTCTTCACCGCCCTCTTCGCGGCGCTCGTGCTCGGCGAACGCCCGGGGCGGACAAGGGTGCTGGGGATGGCCGTGGCCCTCGCCGGTATCGGGGTGGCCGCGGTCGACGAAGGGGCGAGCGGGCCCGTGCTCGCCTTCGTCCTGGTGGTCGTCGCGGCGGCCTGCTGGGGCGTCTCCAACGTCCTGACCCGAAGGGCGGCCCCGCCCGACGCCCTCAACTTCATGGTGTGGGTCTCGACCGTGCCCGTACTGCCGCTGCTCGGACTCTCCCTGCTCTTCGAGGGTTGGCACCGCGATACGGAGGCACTCGCCGCACTCGACTGGAGCGGCGCCGGAATCATCGTCTACGTCGCCTGGATCACCACGGTCTTCGGCTTCGGGGCCTGGGGCTTCCTGCTGAGGCAGTACCCGGCGTCGTCCGTCGCCCCGTTCACCCTGCTCGTCCCGGTCTTCGGAATGTCCTCGGCGGCGCTGCTGCTCGACGAGTCGGTGACCCCGCTGCGCTGGTGCGCGGCCGCACTGCTGGTCGGCGGGGTGGCGCTGACGTCCCTCTCGGGGACGCGACGGCCCCGGGCCGAGACGCCGAAGACCCCTGAGCCGGCCCCCGTCTGAGGGGCCGGCGCCGGGCCCTACTGCTTCGGCGCGCCCAGCCGCAGCAGGTGCTCGCGGCCCGCGTCGAGCAGGCCCGGCAGATCCGCCGCCCCCGGGTGCCAGCGCTTCTCGTACTCCCAGCAGACCCAGCTGTCCGCGTCCAGGGTGTCCAGGCACTCCCGCAGCGGCAGCACCCCGGCGCCCAGTGCCAACGGCTCGGTGTCCTCGGCCGACGCGATGTCCTTCACCTGTACGTATCCCAGGTGCGGGGCCAGCACCGCATGGCTCGCGACCGGTTCCTCACCGGCCAGCCAGGTGTGCATGATGTCCCACAGCGCGCCGATGCTCCCGTGTCCGACCGTGCCCACCACCCGGGCGACCGCGGCCCCCGCGCGGTGCGAGTCGTGGGTCTCCAGCAGGATGCGTACGCCCATGTCCGCGGCGTACGGAGCGGCGGCGGCCAGCCTGCGGGCGGCGGTCGCGTCGGCCGTTGCGGGGTCCTGGTCGCCGCCGCCGGGGAAGACGCGGACGTTCCGGGCGCCCAGGTCCCGGGCCAGGCCCACGAGTGCGGCTAGCTCGTCCAGCACCGGCTGGTCGTCCCCCTCCGCCGCGACGCGGACATAGCCGGCCACGGTCAGGATCCCGATCCCGCCCCGCTTGAACTCCTCGACCACATCGGCCCGTTCGAGCATCGTGAGCCCCGGATGCACCGGCTCCTCGGGGTGGGCGCGCAGCTCCACCCCCTGGTAGCCGTGCTCGACGGCCAGCCGGACGACCTCGGATATCGGCAGCCCCGGCACCCCGAGGGTGGAGAAAGCGAGCTTCACGTGCGAGTCCTTCCATCGGTACCTGCCCCGCCCCCGCACCGTACGGACGGGCGGCGGCAGGCACTCCATCTGCTCATGGCCTGACCTACGGATGCCCCGGTCCCGGGGAACCAAGTCACACCCTCGGCACCGCCGTGGACCCGCGCACCATCAGCTCCGCCGGAATCGTCGCGATGCCGCCGGGCGGCGGGGTCTCCTTGCCCATCGCCAGCCGCCCCGCCCGCGCCCCCGCCTCGAACAGCGGCAACCGTACGGTCGTCAGGGCCGGGACCACGTCCACCGAGAACGGCAGGTCGTCGAAGCCGGCCACCGAGATGTCCTCGGGGATGCGCAGCCCGCGGTCGCGGACCGCCGCCGCGGCCCCCAGGGCCACCGTGTCGTTGGCGGCCACGACGGCCGTCATCCCCGGCTCGCGGCGCAGCAGCTCGACCGTGGCGTCGTAGCCGGAACCGCGGTCGTAGGAGCCGTGCAGGGTGAGCCGGTCCTCGTCGCGCGCGTGCGCGGGGCGTTCCTTCGTGCCCGTGCCGTCCCCGTACAGGCCCGCGGCCCGCATCGCTTCGCGGTGGCCCTCCAGCCGGTGGCGGGTCGTGGTCCGCTCCAGCGGCCCCGCGACATAGCCGATCCGGCGGTGGCCCAGCGAGAGCAGGTGCTCGGTGAGGCGCCGGCCGCCGCCCCGGTTGTCGAAGGCGAGCGCGGCCAGCACCGAATCGCCGTCCGGCAGCGGGGGCCGCCCGCACAGCACCACCCTGGTGCCCGCGTCGGCGAGTTTCGCCAGTTTCGCGGACATCGCGGCTTGGTGCGCCGGGTCCTCCACCGCGCCTCCGGTGAGGACGACGGCGGCGGCGCGCTGGCGCTGGAGCAGGGTGAGGTAGGTGAGCTCACGGGCCGGTGAGCCGCCGGTGTTGCAGACGACGGCGAGCTTCTCGCCGCCCGCCCGGCCCGAGCCGTCGCCCGGACCGCCGATCTCCGACTGGGCCGCGCCCGCCATGATCCCGAAGAACGGGTCGGCGATGTCGTTGACCAGGATTCCGATCAGATCGGATGTGGAGGCCGCGAGCGAACTGGCCGGCCCGTTGAGCACGTAGTCCAGATCGTCCACCGCGCGCAGTACCCGCTCCCGAGTGGACGCCGCCACCGGGTAGTTGCCGTTCAGCACACGGGAGACGGTGGCCGGGGACACCCGGGCGCGGGCCGCCACGTCCGCCAGGGTGACTGTCATCGCATTCCTCCGAGGAGTGATCGAGGAGTGATGAGGGGGGAGGACCGATCAGCGTGCCCCCTCTTGTCCAGGCCGCTGTCGGCAGGCTAGCGTCATCCCGTATAGAAAGCGCTTGCTACGGCTGTATGGAGGAACCTTCGTGACACGCAGGACAGTGCGCATCGCCATGAACGGCGTCACGGGTCGCATGGGGTACCGGCAGCACCTGGTGCGCTCGATCCTCGCCATCCGCGAGCAGGGCGGCCTCGACCTCGGCAACGGGGACGTGCTCTGGCCCGAACCGGTCCTCGTCGGCCGCCGGGCCCACGCCCTGGAAACGCTCGCCGGGCAGCACGGTCTCACCGAGTGGTCGACCGACCTCGACGCGGTCCTCGCGGACGAGTCCATCGACATCTACTTCGACGCCCAGGTCACCTCGGCCCGGGTCGAGGCGATCAAGAAGGCCGTCGCGGCCGGCAAGCACATCTACACCGAGAAGCCCACCGCCACCGATGTCGAGGGCGCCCTGGAACTGGCCCGCCTCGCCCGCGACGCCGGAATCAAGCACGGCGTCGTCCAGGACAAGATCTTCCTGCCGGGCCTCCTGAAGCTGAAGCGCCTCATCGACGGCGGCTTCTTCGGCGAGATCCTCTCCGTGCGCGGCGAGTTCGGTTACTGGGTCTTCGAGGGCGACTGGCAGGAGGCCCAGCGCCCCTCCTGGAACTACCGGTCGGAGGACGGCGGCGGCATCGTCGTCGACATGTTCCCGCACTGGGAGTACGTGCTCCACGAGCTGTTCGGCCCGGTCTCCACCGTCCAGGCGCACGTCCAGACGCACATCCCGCAGCGCTGGGACGAGCAGGGCAAGCCGTACGCCGCGACCGCGGACGACTCCGCGTACGGCATCTTCCAGCTGGAGAGCGGCGCCGTCGCCCAGATCAACTCCTCCTGGACGGTCCGCGTCAACCGCGACGAACTCGTCGAGTTCCAGGTCGACGGCACCCACGGTTCCGCCGTCGCGGGCCTGCGCAACTGCCGCGTCCAGCACCGCTCGGCCACCCCCAAGCCGGTCTGGAACCCGGACCTCCCGGCCACCGAGTCCTTCCGCGACCAGTGGCAGGAAGTCCCCGACAACACCGTCTTCGACAACGGCTTCAAGGCCCAGTGGGAGCTGTTCCTGCGCCACATCGTGCTGGACGAGCCCTACGCCTGGGACCTGATGGCCGGCGCCCGGGGCGTCCAGCTGGCCGAACTCGGCCTCAGGTCCTCCGCCGAGGGCCGCCGCTTCGACGTCCCGGAGCTGACCCTGTGACACCGCGCCCCACCACTGCCGCCCGGGAGCAGACACGATGACCATCCACCTCCCGCAGGGGCCGTACGAGCCCCGCACCACCCCGCTCGACCTCGCACCGGGGCAGGCGCCCCTGGCCTCCCGTACGGTCTTCTCGGCCGCGCACGTGGTCGCCGACCCGTACGCCGACACCAGCCCCGACTCACCGGCCGCCGTCGACTGGGACGCCACCCTCGCCTTCCGCCGCCACCTCTGGTCGCACGGCCTCGGTGTCGCCGAGGCCATGGACACCGCCCAGCGCGGCATGGGCCTGGACTGGACGGGCGCCGCCGAGCTGATCCGCCGCTCGGCGGCCGAGGCCCGGTCCGTCGGCGGTGCCATCGCCTGCGGCGTCGGCACCGACCAGCTCCCCGCCGGCCCGGCCTCGCTCGCCGAGGTGCGCTCCGCCTACGAGGAGCAGCTCGCTCTTGTCGAGGAGAGCGGTGCCCAGGCCATCCTGATGGCCTCCCGCGCACTCGCCGCCGCCGCGAAGGGCCCGCAGGACTACCTGGAGACGTACGCACACCTGCTGCGCCAGGCCGCCGAACCGGTCGTCCTGCACTGGCTGGGCCCGATGTTCGACCCCGCGCTTGACGGCTACTGGGGCTCCGCCGACCTCGACGCGGCCACCGACACCTTCCTCCAGGTCATCGCCGAACACCCCGACAAGGTCGACGGCATCAAGATCTCCCTGCTCGACGCGGAACGCGAGATCGACGTCCGCCGCCGCCTCCCGAGCGGGGTGCGCTGCTACACCGGCGACGACTTCAACTACCCCGAGCTGATCGCCGGCGACGACCGCGGCTTCAGCCACGCCCTGCTCGGCATCTTCGACCCGCTCGGCCCGCTGGCCGCGCACGCGGTACGGGTCCTGGACACCGGTGACACCAAGGGGTTCCGTGAACTCCTCGACCCCACGGTCGAATTGTCCCGGCACCTCTTCCAGTCGCCCACCCGCTACTACAAGACGGGCGTGGTGTTCCTCGCCTGGCTGGCGGGCCACCAGGACCACTTCACGATGGTGGGCGGACTGCAGTCGGCCCGCTCGCTGCCCCATCTGGCCAAGGCGTACGAACTGGCCGACCGCCTGGGCCTGTTCCCCGATCCCGAGCTGGCCGAATCCCGGATGCGCGCCCTGCTCACCGTGCAAGGAGGCCCCCGATGACCAGTAACGACCTCTCCCGGCTCTCCATCAACCAGGAGACCATCAAGCAGTGGTCGCTGCCCGAGCTGGCCGAGGGCTGCGTGAAGGCGGGCATCGGCCAGGTCGGCCTGTGGCGGGCCCCCGTACAGGAGTACGGCGTCGAGCGCACGGCCCGACTCCTCGCCGATTCGGGCCTGTCCGTCACCAGCCTCTGCCGGGGCGGCTTCTTCACCGCCCTCGACCCCGCCGAACGGGCCCGCGCCCTGGACGACAACCGCGCCGCGCTCGACGAGGCGGCGGGCCTGTCCACCGACACCCTGGTCCTGGTCTCGGGCGGCCTCCCGGACGGCAGCAAGGACCTGTACGGCGCCCGCGAACGCATCGCCGACGCCCTGGGCGAACTGGCGCCCTACGCGGCCGAACGCGGGGTGCGCCTCGCCATCGAGCCGCTGCACCCGATGTTCGCCTCGGACCGCTGCGTCGTCTCCACCCTGTCCCAGGCCCTGGACATCGCGGAGCGCTTCCCGGCCGGACAGGTCGGGGTCGTCGTCGACACGTACCACCTCTGGTGGGACGACCAGGCACCCGCCCAGATCGCCCGGGCGGGCGCGGGCGGCCGCATCCACTCCTTCCAGCTCGCCGACTGGATCACCCCGCTCCCGGCGGGTGTCCTGCTCGGCCGGGGACAACTCGGCGACGGCAGCGTGGACTTCCGCGCCCTGCGCACGGCGGTCGAGGCCACCGGCTTCGACGGTCCCATCGAGGTGGAGATCTTCAACGAGGAGCTGTGGGCGCGCGACGGCGACGAGGTGCTCGCCGAGGTCGCCGCCCGGTACGTGGAACACGCCTGCTGAGCCCGCGCATCCAGCCGTTCGGGGCCCGTGCGGCAAGAAAGTCGGCCGATGCGTACAACCCTTGAGCACCGTGCCGGGTCATATCTCCCGTCGGACGCTTCCGGGGTGGGACCCGGGGGGGATCAGGAAGCTCCGGCCGAGGGGGAAAGCGAGTGGGGTCCGGTCGCGAGACCGGGCCCCGTTTCGCTGTGCGGGTTCGCCGTACGGGGAGGTCAGGCGTCCGGGATCCAGCTCCCGTGAAAGCCCAGCGGTACCCGCCCGGGCAGATGGATACGGGCGACCGGCTCGCCCGTGAAGTCCTGGGCCGCGAGGATCACCAGGTCCGATGCCCCACGGTCGGGATCGTGCACGTACGCGATCGCGTACCCGTCGTCCTCGTCCGCCTTCCGGCCGACCGGGTCGGAGGGGACGAACACGGCCTCGCTCGCCGCCGAGCCCCGGGGCAGCCGGTGGACCTGCGCGGTGCCGCGCAGCAGGTCGTGCTTGAAGAGCGCGTTGCCGAACGCCCGGTCCGGCGGATCGCCGCCGTCGACCGTGAGATAGGCCAGCGTCATCTCCGCGGCCGCCGCCGAGTATCCGTAGCGGTGCCGGCGGGACACCAGCGCTTCGTTGACGCGCGGGAACTCCTGCGGCCGGTCGTCGATGGTCCGCGTCCGTACCCGGCCGTGGGCGAGGCCGATCGTCCAGCGCTCCAGCCGGCCGGTGCCCGCTCCGTACGGACCGCCCGAGCCGTTGCCCGCGACGAGGAAGGGCGCCGGGAACGTCGTCAGGTCGACGACGATGTCCGACCCCTCCTCGTAGGCGTTCAGGGTGTGCGAGTAGAAGACCGGGTCCACCTCGAACCACCTGATCGCGCCGCCCGCACGCGGCAGGACGCCCACGCGCGCCGGATGCCTCCGGTTCCAGACGTACGGCACCGGGTCGCCGCGCTCGGCCCCCGCCTGGTCGAAGGTGACCGGCATGTCGAAGACCACCACGTAGTTCTCGGTGAGCGCGAAGTCGTGGATCATCGGCGCGTCCGCCACCGGGATGCGCGTGGTGCGCGAGACCCGGCCCGTCGGGTCCACGACCAGGTGCCGTACGTGGTCCCAGGTCGGGTAGTACGTGATGGCGTGCAGCTCACCGGCGTACGCGTCGAACTTGGTGTGGGCGGTGAAGGAGCCCTCCAGCGTGCCCCGGAAGTCATGCGTGCCCACGGTGTTCAGCTCGTCGTCGAGCTCGTACGGCAGCGGCCCGCTCTCCTGGAGCGCGAGGATCCGTCCCCGGTACGGGATGACATGGGTGTTGGCCGCGAAGTCGTCCGGCGGCACCGGACCCGGGTACGGCTCGCCGAGCTTCTCCGCCACCTGGGAGGAGCGCACCCAGCGATTGCGGTACCACTCGGCGCGGCCACCCCGCAGCCGGACCCCGTGCACCATGCCGTCGCCCAGCATCCAGTGGTGGGCGCGCGGGTCCTCCAGGCCCAGGGCGTTGGGGCCGTTGCGCAGATAGCGCCCGTTGAGCTCGTGCGGGATGCGCCCGGTGACCGGCAGGTCGAAGGCCGTCAACTCCTCGGTGGCAGGGGCGAACGCCCCCTCCAGGAAGGGGAAACGCCGCTTCGCCGTCCCCGGGGACCCCGGCGCGGCGACGGCCGACTGGGCACCGGATCCGACGCCGGCTCCGGCACCGACGAGTCCGCCTGCCGCAGCCACGGCCGCAGCCCCGCGCAACATGGTGCGTCGTGTGTGTTCCGTCATGTCCCCTGCTCCTGACCGCCGTTGTTGTGAGCCACGGTCATGAGTCTGCGACGGAAGACGGGCCGGGTCAGGAGGGGTGGACACCGCCCTGGGGTGGTGCCAGGCCCCCTGTTTCGATGGGGTCCGAGGGCGAGGTGATGTTGAAGCGCGGCCGATGCGCCGGTCTTCTCCGGGACCAAGACCTGCGAGAGGCGTTCCTCAGGCGCTGAGCCGGCCGTCTTTGATCGCCTCGACGAACGACGACCAGCCGAAGGGGGAGAATACGACAGCAGGGCCGGTGGGGGCGGGCACCCGCCCCGCGGTTGCCGGGGCGGGCGGGGAAACGCGTCCGGTAGCCGCCGGTCTGCGTGTGGTTATGCGTGACCGCCGTAGGGGACGCTGCAGTAGTAGTTGGAGCCCTTGACTGCGCAGAGCTGGATGTAGACCTTGGTGCCCTCTGCCAGGTTGCCGCTCTTGTACCCGCTGAAGTAGGCGCCTCGTCGCGTTGAGCATGCGGACGTCCCTCCGCCTTGCGATGCACCCCATCCGACGCCGCGCCCTGATCCACCAGGTCAACGGGACAGCCCTTAAGATCTCCCAGAATTCCTGGCGGCCGAACATCGTCCGGTGGGAACGATCATGGGGGTTGAAATGCGTAAGACACTCACCGGGGCTGCCTTCGTCGTGGCCGCGGTCCTGCTGGCGGGCTGCGGCGGTGGCGCGGACGAATCCGCAGCGGAGAGCAAAGGGGAAAGCCCCGCCCAGCCGTCGCACACGTCGGAGGAGTCCGGCGATGCGGTCGAGG
This sequence comes from Streptomyces sp. NPDC127177, assembly GCF_042672475.1. NCBI lineage: Bacteria > Bacillati > Actinomycetota > Actinomycetes > Kitasatosporales > Streptomycetaceae > Streptomyces > Streptomyces sp. NPDC127177. Next base: position 9,283 of record NZ_JBHXUW010000081.1, on the reverse strand, counting down.
AAGGCACTCCTCACAAGGTGACGATCGAGGTCAAGGGCGCAGGCACCGGCTCAGTCATGTACACCCTCGATGAAGACGGCTTCGAGCAGGTGACCCTTCCCTGGAAGAAGACGGCCACCATCGCCGCGCGGGGCGCCGAGCGGAAGGTCGGTCGGCTGGTGATCGTCACGCCCGGCAACGTGACCAGGCCCGACGGCAGGCTCGTCGCGGCGGCGTGCTCGATCACCGTCGACGGCAAGACGGTCGTCAAGACCGAGGAGGGCGCGGGCAAGCCCTGCTCGTACAAGTTCAAGTAGGACGAGAAGGCCGCCGCTCCCAGCCGTTGACCGGCTGCCAGGCAATGGACACCGACCACCGGTGCTGTGACGCAGGTCACGGGAACCACCCCTGAACCCCCGGACAGGTCAAGGGACATGGAGACACAACTGCGGGTCCGGATCCGGGACGGGGACGACGACGCCTTCGCGGAGCTGTTCGACAGGTACGCACGATCCGTGTACAACCACGCGTTCCGGCTGACGGGGGACTGGTCGACCGCGGAGGACGTCGTCTCGCTGACGTTCCTCGAAGCCTGGCGGCTGCGCGGCCGGGTGGACGCCGAAGGGGGATCGGTGCGCCCCTGGCTGCTGGGGATCGCGACCAACGTCGTGCGCAACACCCGGCGCGCCGTCGGCCGGCACGCGGCGGCGATGGCGCGGCTGCCCCCGGGGAGCCCGGTGAGCGACTTCGCCGACGAGGTCGCGAGCCGGGTCGACGACGCCGAACTCCTGGCCGCCGTAAGGCTGGCGCTGGACACCCTCAGGCGCGGCGAACGCGAGGTGCTCGCGCTCTGCGTGTGGTCCGGGTTCGACTACGCGGCCGCCGCCGAGGCACTCGGCATCCCACAGGGCACGGTCCGCTCCCGGCTCTCCCGGGCCAGGAAGAAGCTCGCGAAGGCCGCCGGGAGGGCGAGCGGAAGCGTCGGCGGAAAGGTCACCGGAAAAGGGGAACCGCCCGGCCGCCCACGACAGGTGAGAGATGGCCGCAATCACGCGGCCCAGCCCATTCAGGAGGGAAACCGATGAACGACAACACGTCGCTCCCCGAGAAGGACCTTCCGCCGGGCCGTCACCGTCATCTCAAGGAGCACCTGATGCGCGAGATCCGGCACACCCCCGCAGCGGACGAGGACAGAAAGGCGGCCCGTCGCAGGAAGTGGCTGAGGCCGGCCGTCGCCGGACCCGCGCTCGCGGGAGCGCTGGCTCTCGCGGTCGTCGCGGGGTTCGCGGTGACCGGCTCGGACGGTTCGGCGGCACCGGTGGGAAGGGATGGCAGGGCCACCTACGCCTTCGCGCCCAGGGTGAACGGTGACACCACCGGCGGGGCGGCGAAGCTGCTCGACCGCATCGCGACGGTCGCGGCCAGGTCGCCGGCGGGCGGCACCGTCCGCGACGACCAGTTCGTCTACGTTCGCAGCAGGGTGGCAGCCGCGACGGTGGGGGAGGGCGTCGACACGAAGCTCGCCGCCCTGCACGGTCGCGAGGTGTGGATGTCCGTCGACGGGACCCGCCCCGGGCTGCTCCGCGAACCGGGCGGCGGGCTGGACAACGAGGAGCTGGAACGCGATCCCGCACCCGGCAGGCCCGGATACGAGGTGAGCACCAGCTACCGGCACCTTCAGACCCTGCCCACCACCACGGACGCGATGCTGAAGTGGCTCCGCTCCCAGGGGGAGTCGGGGGACTCGGACAAGAACGGCGATCAGGACGCGTTCGTGCTGGCCGGGGAACTCCTCAGGGAGTCGCTGATGCCGCCGGAGACCAGTGCCGCGCTCTTCCGTGCCGTCGCGAGGATCAGCGGGGTGATGGTGGTGCCGGACGCGGTGAACGCCGCCGGCCGGCACGGAGTGGCCGTCGCCCGCTACGACGCGTACAACGACGGCGTCCGTGACGAGCTGGTCTTCGACAGGAAGACCCTGGAACTCATCGGCAGCCGCAGCGTCGCGACGAAGGCGAAGGACGGCATCGAGGCCGGTCAGGTGCTGTCCACCAGCGCCGTCCTCGAACGCGCGGTCGTGGACGCGAAGGGCCGGCGCCCGTAAGGAGCCGGGGCCGGGCACCAGGTCGGTCGGCCGGTCGCTCGGCCGGCCGACCCGGGCCCGGGCGTCAGCGGAGGCGCGCGCCGGTGCGCGTGCGCATCAGGAGGACGTCGCCGCCCGGTCGGCCGCACTGCGCAGGACGCAGAACTCATTGCCCTCGGGGTCCGCGAGGACGGCCCAGCCGGCACCGTCGGGTTCCCTGCGGTCGTCGACGAGAGCGGCCCCGAGGTTCAGCAGCCGCTCGACCTCCTCCTCGCGCGTGGACTCCGGACGCAGGCACAGATGAAGCCTGTTCTTGACCGTCTTCGGCTCCGGCACCTGGTTGAAGTGCAGCAGTGGTCCCTCCCGCAGCATCACGTCGATCTCCGGATCGCCCGGGTTGTCGTCCGGGTGCAGCGGACAGTCGAGCACCTCACTCCAGAACCGGGCCAGCCCATAGGCATCCGCGCAGTCGATCGCCACATTCTGCAAAACCGAGACCATGCACGAGAGCTTGCCCAGAGCACCGCGCGCAACACCAGCACCTCGGCGGCGGCCCCTTCCGCCGCTCCGGAGTCCCCGGCCTCGTCCAGGGCGGCCGCACGGCGGTCACCAGTCCTTCATCGCTTCGGTGGGCGACATGCGCGCAGCGCGCCGGGCCGGGAACACGGCGCCGGCGGCCACCACCGCGACCGTGGCGACGGACAGGGCGATGAGCGTCGGAGCTCCGGGGAGCGGCACCGCGTCCTGCACGTACGGGGCGACGTCGCCGATGCGCCGCAGCCCGGCCGCGGCCGCCCCGGACACGCCCACGGCCAGCAGCGCACCGGCTGCCGCCGCCACCACTCCGGCGATGGCCATCTCGGCCACGAGCATGGCCGTCACCGACCGGCTGCGGAAACCCACCGCCTTGAGGATGCCCACCTCCTGGGCCCGCTGGCGCCCCAGAGCGCCCGTGACCGTGACCGCCCCGGTGAACGCCAGCACGGCCAGGACGCCGAGCAGCACCTTTCCGGTCAGCCGGACCAGGGTGAGCACTCCGGGGAGTGCCTGGAGCTGCTGTTGCAGGGTGACGGCCGGGTAGTCCATCCGCTGCACGGCCGCGAGCACGTGCGGCACCTGGGCGGCGCTGTCGGCCACCACCGTCAGCTGGTCCCAGCCCGACGTGCGCCGGTAGTCGCCGGTGGTCAGGCCGGCTGCGGCCGCCGCCCATTCCACCACGCTGCCGTCGTCCGCGTACGCGGTGTCCGGGCCGTCCAGCTGCCAGCTCGGGTCGTACAGGCCCACCACCTTGACCCGGCTGCTGACCGTGCTGCCCACGCCGGGCCGTACGTAGCGGTGTGCGTCCACCGTCACCGTCCGGCCCACCATCGACGACAGGTCCACGCCGTGGGTCGAGGCGGGGAAGACCACCTCTCCCCGGCGCAGCGGGAACAGCTTGTCCCGCACCGACTTCACCACCGGCGGTGCGAGCGCCGCGCGGTAGGTCGTCGCGTACAGCAGGTCAGCGCCCTCGGGGTTGTCCCGTACGGGCATGGACACCTGGAGCCGGTGCTGGACGGACTCCACGTGGGGGATGCCCGCCAGGCGCTTCGCCGTCGACTCCGTCAGCTGTGCCGTGTCGGGGCGGTCGTCCGGAGAGTCCACCGTGATCGAACGGTTCGCCGTCGACTCCCCGACCTGGCTGGTCGTCGACCCCTGCGAGGCCGAGGTGATCCCGATGGCGCTCAGGCACACCGCGCCGGCGACCGCGATCATGGCCACCAGTCCTGCCAGCCGCCTGCGCAGCGCCCGCACGTTCCACCACGCCACCTGAAGAAGGTTCACAGCGCGTCCTCCCGCGCGCCCCGGGCGCGAGCCCGGGGACGGCCGTTCGTGGTGTCCGGTGCGTCCGGCGTATCGGGTCCGTCCGGGGCAGTCGACTGATGGCCGAGGCGGTGGACGACGTCGGCCGCGTCCGCGACGGCCTGGTCGTGCGTGACGACCAGCACGCCGTGCCCGTCCCGGGCCAACTCCCCGAACAGTTCCAGCAGTACGGCCTCGCTCTCGCGGTCCAGGTTGCCGGTGGGTTCGTCGGCCAGCAGCAGCGGCGGGTCGTTGACGAGCGCGCGGGCCAGGGCCACGCGCTGCTGTTCGCCCCCTGACAGCTCGCCGGGACGGTGGTCACACCGGTCCGCCAGTCCCACCCGTTCCAGCAGGGAGCGCGCCCGCGCCTCGCCCTCGGCGCGCCTGCCGGCGTACGGGAGCAGAACGTTGCGCAGGGCGCTGTGCTGCGGCAGCAGGTTGTAGGACTGGAAGACGAACCCCAGACGCCTGCGGCGCAGGTCCGCGAGGACGTCGTCCCTCAGGTCGCTGGTGTCGCGGCCCTCCAGGACCACCCGGCCGGTGTCGGGCTTGGTCAGCAGACCGAGAATGTGCAGGAGGGTGGATTTGCCCGATCCCGAGTGTCCGACGAGTGCGGTGACGCGCCCCGGCCCGACGGTGAGGTCGACGTCGTCGAGGACGTCGACCCGTCGTCCGCGCCGGGTGTAGGACTTGCCCACCCCGTCCGCTGTCAGCAGTGTGCTCAAGGAGGTTGCACTCCCTTTCCGTCTCGCGGGGCCCTAGGAGGGCAGGGCCCGCAGCTTTCCGTCCAGTGCCTTGTCCAGCTCCCACACGGCCCAGGTGGTCTTGAGGTCGCAGCCCGCCTCGTCGTCGGGCCGGTACAGGCCGGGCAGGCCCGCGCAGCCGCGGTGCCCCTTGAGCTGTGCGGCGAGGCGTCCCACGGCCGGTTCTTCGGCGTGGCCGCCGAGCAGCAGATGGGCGCGGACGATGAGCGCGCGGTCGTAGACGTTCGCGCGAGGGCCCGCGTCCGCCGCCCACTTCGCGAGCCGGTCCGCGGTCAGCCACCCCGGGACGCTGTCCTCGTGGCCGGTCTGGTGCAGGCCGATCACCAGCGTGGCGGCGGCCTGCACACCCTCCAGGCCGTCGAGGTCCCAGCGCGCGACGGAGGGAGCGGGCACCGGTACGCCGGAGTCCACGCAGTCCCACGCCGTGCGCTGCCAGTTCGACACGTTGTCCGCGGTGACCGTGGGCGGCACCGTCGAGGGGTCCCGGCACAGCGCCGCCTCCTGGGCGGTGAGCGCCCGGCCACCGGCGCCGTGCTCCAGCGCGGCCATGGTCAGCCGGGTGGCGCCGTCGCGCGGCGCGTCCGGGGAATCGGCCTGCTTCTCGACTGCGGCCAGGAGGTTCTCGTCGCGCACCGGCCACCCGGCGAGGCCCCGCAGCCGCTGTACGAAGAGCGACGCGTCGGGGGTGCCGAGGTAGGAGGACGGGTCGGACATCGTCCCGTCCGGCAGGCGTTCGCCTTCCAGCCGTCGGACGACCGAGGGGAACGCCCGGGCGGGGCTGCCGGTGGCGCGCAGTATGTGCACCAGGTTGTAGAGCTGCTCGTAGTCGAGGGTGGCGACATTGTGGTTCAGGGCCTGCTGCCAAGTCGCGCGGTCGACGCGCGGTTTGCGGCCGGCTGACTCCTGGAGCAGTACGTAGTTGTACGTGTCCTCCAGCAGCGTGGCGCGTTCGGCCTCCGGCCGTTCGGTGAACCGGCCGGGTTCCGGGGCCGTGGCCGAGGTCAGGGAGGCGGGGACCGGCTCGCCGAGCAGGTGGAAGCAGCGCGCCAGGACCGCGGCCGTCTCCAACGGCGGCCCGTCCTGCGCCAGTCGGCCCAGCCAGCGGACCGTGGCCGCTACGTCCGCGGCGGGGATCCCGTCGAGGGAACCGGTGGCGGACTCCAGCTCCAACGCGGCCCAGGTGGCGCTCAGATGTCCGTTGTCGCTCTTGTCATCGAGGGTGGGGTCCTCGTACCAGCCCTTGGGGGAGCGCAGCTTCTCCGCCGCCCGCGCGTCGTCCCGCCCGAGCACCCCTGGTGCGCCGGCGCCGCGCAGGGGAACGAGCCAGTACCTCCCCCACAGCGCGGACGACTTGAGCGCGGTGGAGCGCAGCTCCGCGGCGGTCTTCGTCCCCACCGTGACCCGCGGCTTCGCGTCGGTCTCGGCCAGGACGCGCAGGCCGTAGGACTGCGCTTCGGGGCCGCCGCGCTCTTCCCGGAGGAAGGGGTGGTAGTAAAGGCCGTTGGTCTGGCTGACAAGGCTCTCCACGTAGCCCGGTTCCCTGCTCTCCGGCCTGCCGTCCTGCGTGTCGCAGCCGGCGACCGACGACGCGAGACAGGCCGCGGCGAGCGCCCATGCCGATCCTCCGGCGACTCTCCTGGCGCGTGACATGTTCGTTCTCCCCCGTACGAGAACTCTGCCCCCGCTGTGAGGGCGGGGGCAGAGGCGGTCAGGTGGTGCGCGGTGTCAGGTGCGGATCAGGCGGCGCCGGCGCTGACGCACTTCTCCGTGAACTTGATCTTGCTGGTGAGCTTGGCGGAGCCGCAGGACTTCGTCGACACGTAGACGGTCAGCTTGCTGGGCTTCATCTTGCCGTTGGTGTCCGAGATCCAGGACTTCGTGTTCTTCCAGCGGACCTCGCCCTGGGACTTGCTGGTCATCTTCAGCGTCGCCTCGGGGTTCTTCGAGATCTTTATGGAGACCTTGACGCCGTGAGCGGCCAGGATGGCCCGGTTCTGCACCCACTGGGCCTTCTCGTGGGCCTTGCCCTTGTAGAGCTTGGTCGACGCGGTCCAGCTGCAGTCGTTGACGTAGGTGCCGCAGTGCCAGGCGTTCACCTGCATCTTGTGGTTGCCCGGGATGCCCCAGGTGTTGGAGGCGGACGTGGCATGTGCGGGCGTGGCAACGAACAGCAGCGCGCCTGCGGCCACGGCGGCGGCGCCGCCCGAGGCCAGACGTGAGAAAGTACGCATGAATTCTCCCCGTGGAAATGACTGTTTCTTCGATCACGCATCCGAGACCGTGGACGATCGGCGGGTGCGTCTTGGGGAGATTTTTACGCTCTCGTTACTCCGGCCACCATCGCACCTTCGGGCACCGTGCCCTCCAGGGCGATGCCGTCCGGTGGCCGTCGCGCGGAGCCCTCAGCCCCGCTTCGCGTCCGCGCACGCCTTCTGCTTCGTCAGCGCCGAAACCGCCGTGGACAGTTCACGGATGACGGTGTCCTTGTCCTTCACCCGCTCCGAGACCGCGATCTCGGCGGCGGGAGCGCGTCCGTAGGAGAGCACCGTCTTCATCCCGTCCCGGCTCTTCTTCTCGTTCACGACCCAGTCGACGCCCTTCACCGACGTGCAGGGGGCCGACTCGGGGACGTCCGAGATGTTCCCGCACCGCAGGATCACGTCGCCGTCGCCCCACACGGCCGTGCCCTTCGGGTCGGAGTCCTCGCGTCCGTGGCCCCCCGCCTTCTGCGGGGCCTTGTCCACCAGGCGGGTGCAGGTCGCGCTGTCGCCGCCCGGAGCTCCCGAGACGTTGTAGGAGCGTGACGAGCTCCCGCATGCCGCGAGAGCGGTGACGGCGCAGACGGTGATCACGCCGGCCTGTGCCAGACGCCGGACGGGGATCGTCTTCATGGGTCATCCTTCGTTCGAGTTGCGCAAGGGTCGTTTCGCGGAACGCGAGCAGCGTTCTTCGACGGGAGCGGTCGCGGGGGACACCGGGCACGGCGACCGGCGCCCGCCGCGGGCGCGATCAGTCGGTGCGGACGCTGAGCAGGTCGCCGGGCTGACAGTCCAGCTCACGGCAGATCGCGGTGAGGGTGGAGAAGCGGATCGCCTTGGCCCGGTCGTTCTTCAGGACGGAGAGGTTGGCCACCGTCACCCCGACTCTGGCCGCCAGCTCGGACAGCGTCATGCCGCGCTCGGCCAGCAGCCGGTCGAGGTGCACCAGGACCTGGTGCACCTCCGGTGGCATCAGACGAGCCCTTCGGTGTCGGCGCGCAGCTTCGTGCCGCGCCGGAAGACCTCGGCCAGGGCCAGGACCAGGAAGCCGAGCAGTACATACGCGCCGGTGAAGGTGGCCGTGAACGGGATCTCGTCGGTCAGGGCTGTGCCCCGCACCAGCAGCTGGGTGGTGAGCGCCGGCAGCAGCGGCGAGAGAACGGCCTGCGCCAGCGCCGCCAGTCCGATGATGCTGAGGCGGCGGGCGTTCTCCGGCACGAAGACGTCGCCGTCGCGCAGCGTTCTGGCGATCCTCAGGAGGAGGAACAGGGCGAGGAGCAGGAGCAGGCTGCCGACGAGACCGGGCAGCGCGAGCAACAGGCGCTCGCCGAAACCCGGATGGGTGAGGGTGAGGTCGGCCCGGTCGGTGCCGGTGATGGTCATCCCGTGATCCACCGCCGCCGCGGTCGTGTCCGCCGGCACGCGGGTCGCGGTCCCGATTCCGACCCCGCGGGTGTCCACCGGATCGATCGCGCCGACCACGCCGAGGACCGGGATCAGGATGCCGAAGACGCCGGTCAGTACGCCGGCCAGGCGGAGAACCACCTCCAGCAGCCGATTGTCCCGCCCGCTCCATCCGAACTTCACCGTCATGGCTCCCCCTGCCGCGCTCATCTCGCATATCGCTTATCGATAGTATCGATAAGCGATATGCGAGATGTCAAGCGCGCCCCGGTCGCGAGGGGTTGAACGCCTGCGAGAACGCTATGCGTGGCTGTCGATACGGCCGTGGTGGGCATAGGCGTACAGGGCCGCCGCGGTGCGGCTGGTCACCTTGATCTTGGTCATGAGGTTGGTCAGGTGAGCCTTGACGGTGCGCTCCGCTATACCGAGCCGACGGCTGATCTCGCGGTTGTCGGCGGCGCGGCCGAGCAGGGTGAGGACTTGCCGCTCCCGAGGAGTGAGGGAGGGGATGGCCTGAGGATCGCCCGCCACGGGTGGCGCGCCCGAGGGGCGGTTGGAGTTGTCCGGTGACGCCGTTTCCTGATGGTTCATCGTGAGATGGGTCAAAATGTTGTTCCCCCGTTCGTATCGGGGGTGACCGCTGCAGCTGGCCGCCCCTTGCTCGCGTCGACTCACTCGACCGCCGCGGCCCTGCACCGCGGTGGTCTCAGCGGTGCCTGGACTGCTCGGTCGGGGCCGAAGGCCGGTCCTCTTCCGGTGGATCCGGATGGCGCCTTCGTTCCGATGTACTCGGTAAGGCCTGTGCGGGGTAAGGCCGTTCAGGTCGGATGGCCTCCCGCGCCAGGGAGTCAGCGCTCAGTAAAGGTAGGGGGCGGGGTCAAGTACAGCGAGTTGAGGGAAATTTGAGCTCACTCGGCTCGCTGGCGACGCGGCCGGGGGGGGGGGGGGGCTGTCTC
>NZ_JBHXUW010000080.1:0-33156 GCF_042672475.1 Streptomyces sp. NPDC127177 | reverse complement strand
GGCGGGCACCCGGTCGGGTGCCCGCCCACAGGCGCGTGTCGTGCGGGTTCTCAGCGGCCGAGCGGCAGGCCGTTGGCCGACAGACCGCCGGTGTTCAGACCACCCGCGGGCAGACCGCCGAGGAGGCCCTTGGCGGGGGCGGTGACGTCCTTGACGACCTCCGTCTGGCTGGTGCCGAGGAGGTCGGTGGCGGTGTCCTGGACCGGGAGGGTCGAGGTGGCGTTCGCCAGCGCACCGGCGACGGGCAGGGCGCCGGTCGCGGTGTCGAGCGGCAGCGCGGAGGCCGAGGCGGTACCCGCGGCGGCAGCGGCGAAAGCGGCACCGACAGCGGCGACGCCGAGAGTCCTGACAGCAGACTGCTTCATGTGAATTTCATCCTTGGGGAAGGGGATGTGAGCGGCTCTGCAACGTAGTCAGCCCAATGCCCGTCCCGCAAACATCGACAACACGCGAAAACGGCCGGGATTCGCCTTCCCGGCCGTTTACCGCAGAGTGCCCGATCAGCCGGCGACCGAGGTGGAAACGCTGGTCGCAGCGGTCTGCTCGAAGAGCCATTCGGACTTCAGCTCGGCATATCCGGGCTTGATCACGTCACTGATCATCGCCAGACGTTCATCGAAAGGAATGAATGCTGATTTCATCGCATTGACGGTGAACCACTGCATGTCGTCGAGCGTGTATCCGAATGTCTCGGTCAGCTTCTCGAATTCCTGGCTCATGCTCGTACCGCTCATCAGCCGGTTGTCCGTGTTCACGGTGGCCCGGAAGTGCAGCTTGCGCAGCAGCCCGATGGGGTGCTCGGCGTACGAGTCGGCGGCACCGGTCTGCAGGTTGGAGGTCGGGCAGAGCTCCAGCGGGATGCGCTTGTCCCGTACGTAGGAGGCGAGGCGCCCCAGCTTCACGCTGCCGTCATCGGCGACCTCGATGTCGTCGATGATGCGGACGCCGTGGCCGAGCCGGTCGGCGCCGCACCACTGGATGGCCTGCCAGATCGACGGCAGCCCGAAGGCCTCGCCCGCGTGGATGGTGAAGTGGTTGTTCTCGCGCTTGAGGTACTCGAAGGCGTCGAGGTGCCGGGTGGGCGGGAAACCGGCCTCGGCGCCGGCGATGTCGAAGCCGACGACGCCCTGCTCCCGGTAACGGTTGGCGAGTTCGGCGATCTCCAGCGACCGGGCGGCGTGCCGCATCGCGGTGAGCAGGGCACCCACCCTGATCCGGTTGCCGTCCCGGCGGGCCCGCCGCTCGCCCTCGCGGAAGCCCTCGTTGACCGCCTCGACGACCTCTTCGAGGCTCAGCCCGGCTTCCAGGTGCTGCTCGGGGGCGTACCGGATCTCGGCGTACACGACACCGTCGGCGGCCAGGTCCTCGGCGCACTCGGCGGCGACCCGGACGAGCGCGTCACGGGTCTGCATGACGGCGCAGGTGTGCGCGAACGTCTCCAGGTACCGCTCCAGAGACCCGGAGTCGGCGGCTTCCCGGAACCAGACACCGAGCTTGTCCGGCTCGCTCTCCGGGAGTCCTTCGTACCCGCTCGCCGCGGCGAGGTCGACGATCGTCCCGGGGCGCAGTCCGCCGTCGAGGTGGTCGTGGAGAAGGACCTTGGGGGCACGCCGGATCTGATCCTGGCCGGGCACATTGAGGGTCGGGCTCATCATCCACGCACTCTAACGCCTACGCGCGTAGAGCGCCGCTGCGCGCGAGCTGCCGATGCGTAACAGTGACCGCGAATACTGGTGGCGTACACCTGTCCTTCTGAGACTGTTACGTCATGGCACAGCGCGCACTACCCCTGCCTGCTGCGAGGCTGGGACGGGCCGTCAGGACGGCCGGAGCACCAACCGCGGTCGGCGGCGTGGTTCTGCTGCTCCCCGACGGAGAGCCGTACTCACATCGCCGCCCCTCCCCCCTCTCGTACGCCCGCCAGGTCCCACTGGCCCGCACCCTGGCGCGCGCGGGCCGCGACGACGGCCTCACCGCGCACGTCGTCCGCTACCGCGGGCGCGGCTGGAACACCACGGACGCCGGTCTCGCGGGTGACGCGGAGTGGGCGGTGGACGAGGTGGTACGCCGCTACGGCGACGTGCCCGTCTGCCTGGCCGGCCACGGCATGGGCGGCCGCGCCGCCCTCCGCGCGGGCGGCCACCCGGCGGTCGCCGCGGTCCTCGCCCTGGCCCCGTGGCTGCCCGGCGACCCGGACGCCGAACCGGAGCCGGTGAAGCACCTGGTCGGCCGTCAGGTCCTGCTGGTGCACGGCACCAACGACGCCCGCTGCGACCCCGAACTCTCCTTCCGGCTCGCGGAACGAGCCAAGAAGTCCAACCGCAACACCTGCCGCTTCGAGGTCCACTCCGACGGCCACGCCCTGCGCCAGCACCACGCGGAAGTGACCTCCCTGGCAGCGGACTTCGTCCTCGGCTCGCTCTTCGCCCACGCCTACGCCCGCCCGGTGGCCGACGCCCTGGCCGCCCCGCCGCCCCTGGGGCTGCGGATGCCCCTGGCCGCCGGGTTCGGGAAGTCGCTGAGGCGCTGAGGGGGCGGGCGGGCCCGAACGGGCCGGCCGCCCTGCCGGGGACGCGCACGAGAGCGGCGCGTTCGGGTCACGCACGGCCACGTCCGCAACTGCGCCCGGTGCACGACCGCTTCAGGCAGTGGTCTCCCCCGGACCGCCCACCGCACGGTCGCGCACCCGGGCCGGAACGCGGAACGGGCCTGCGCCGGCTCACGCCCCACGCAGGCCCGGACCCGCCGGAATCAGTTGTGGTTCTCGTCGATGGTGGTGGCAACGCCGTCCTTGATGTCGGCGACGACGATGATGCCGCCCTTCTTGGCGGCTGCCTCGAGGTCGTCCTCGCTGCAGGGCGTCGTCGTGGACTGCTGGTCCTCGCCACCGCAGATCCATCCGGCGCCGTTGATGGCGGTGTCCTCGGAGGTGAAGAACGAACGGTCGGAGCCGCCATCGAGCCGCTTCGTCAGGATGTACTTGCCCGGCGCCATGTACCCGAGCGTCCCGGTGACGAGCCCGGCCGTCTCGTCGCTGCCCGGCTTGTCGGTCCCGCCGCCGCTGTCGGCGTGGTCCTCGATGATGCTCACCGCCACACCGTCCTTGAGCTGGACCGTGGCCCCGAAGCCCTTCTTGGACGCGGCCTCCAGCTCGTCCTCACTGCAAGGCGTCGCGGCCTGGCCGCCCGCGTCGCCGCAGATCTTGCCCGCACCCTCGATGTCGGTGTCCTCCGAGGTGAAGAACGCCTGCCCCGTGCCACCCTTGCGGGTCACCATGTACTTGCCCGACGCCATGAAGGAGACCGTGCCGGTCCAGCTGCCGGTCACCTTGCCACCCGAGGCCTTGTCCGGCTGCGCGGTGGCGCTGTCCTTGCCGCCGGACTCGCCCTTGACCGCGGAATCCGACACCGCGGGGCTGTTCGACGCAGCGGCGTCCTCCTCGTTCCCGTCCTGACAGGCCGTGAGGAGCAGCGCCGTAGCCAGCAGTGCAGTGGTGGTGAGCGTGGTCTTGCGGCGGTGGCTGCGAAGCATGATGGGTTCCCTCGACTGGTAGCAACAATGCGGCCAACCGGTCGCATGCTTGATCAACCACCACCTTGCCCGACGACGTGACCGGCAGAGAAGCGCAGTTACAAGGCCATGACACCATCGGGATGATCATGACGCACCCGAGGCCGCCCCATGACGAAACTGCATCGCCTCGGGACTGCACCGATTGGGCCAGGGAAGCGAGCCGCTCTCCACCCGGTGGCCCGGCTGCGCCCAGGGCCACGTTCGAGCACCCTCCGAACGGCCGGGCCCGGCGCCCGCTTCGCGGTGTCACCACGCCCGCTAAGGCCCACTCACCGATTTGGGCCCCACCATGGGCCTTTGGACACTGTCAGTGGGTCCCTACCTCGTCGCTACGTTCGTATCCCGGCGGGCTGCCGCCCCCCGGTTCCTCGGGGGCGAGCCACGACGAGGTGAGACGTGAGCAGCAGAGAACGGGTACGCCAGGGCGTACGCACGAGCACGGGGCAGTCGGCGATCGAATACCTGGCCCTGCTGGGCGTTGTCGTAGCGGTGATCGGCGGGATCGTGGCCGCCACCGTCGGAGGCGACATCACCAGCTCCGCGCACGTGCAGATCTGCCGCATCGCCGCGACAACGGGTGGCGGCGGCGAATGCGCCGATGACAACGCTGTCGAGGACGACGGCGGCAAGCCCGACAAGGCAGACCCGGACGAACACGTCGAGCCCGCCAGCGCCCCCGACGACCAGGCCGGCGACACCGGTGGCGTTCCGGGCGGCAAGCCCGGCGACGACGACGGCGACAAGCCCGACGGCAAGACCGACGACCACAAGGGCAACGCGCTCCCCAGTCTGTGCTTCGAGCCCCGGGAACGATCCTCCAACTCGAAGGTCTCCGTCCCCGGCAACGGCCCCACCAGCACGGCGGCGGCCTGGGGGTACTCGTACCTGGTCAACTTCATCATCGACAAGGTCAACAACGAGAAGAACAAGGAGAAGCGCGTCAAGGCGGCCCTGGACGACCTCTCCTACTGCCTCCCCGACTACAACATCGTCATCGCGCAGCCGCACGAGGGGAACCTCCAGGAGATGGACGGCGCCGCCATGATCTCGACCGTGGAGATCAGCGGCACGACGTACCGCGTCTACGCCTTCAAGACCGGCAAGTTCACCTGGGCCGACGACGCGGACCTCGGCTGGAAGAACCGCGCGTTCAAGGGCTACTACGACATCAGCGACGACAAGCGCACGGTCACGTTCGACAACCCGCCCCGCCCCAAGCGCAAGAAGGACTGGAAGCCCGGCGACCCGGGCTGCCAGATCGAGGGCCAGGAACCGCCCGACCGGAGCCGCTACTACAACACGTACTCCCCGCTGGACAACGAGGGTTCGGCCCAGGCGGTCCGGATGCTCGTGAACGACATGCGGCGCTGCTACCCCGATTACAACGTGGTCGCGATGCACTCCGAGCAGTCCTCGCACTGGGTCGACAAGCCCGACTCGTTCATCAACGAGAGCCGCTTCCGGCTGAACTCCCCCGAGTACCACGACGAGGAGACGGGCAACGACATCGCATCGGGCCGTGCGGTGTTCGACGTCTACGTCTTCGACAAGGGCAAGTTCAGCAACGACGGCGACGGCGGCTACACCAACTGGGCCTACTACGGCGACGCCACCCGCGACGGCAAGGAAGCCACCTTCGAGCAGCCGGAACCCGCCGACCTGGACGCCGACTCCACCTCCACCGGCACGGAGTCGGTCAACTTCAACGACGGCGCACCGAAGTACACCGAGGGGACCTACCCCGGCACCGACTTCTCCGGCAAGAAGCCGGGCGACGACGCCGAGCTGACCCAGTCACTGATCGACGAGTACAGCCGCTCCTTCCCCGACACGAACATCATCGCGGTGAAGAACTTCAACGACATGTCGTTCTCCGGGGTGTCGGGCCTGGAACACATCGCGGTGGTGGACGGCGTCGACATCTTCTCCGTCAAGAACGGCACCGTCATCAACAACGGCGACGGCGGCTGGAAGAACTGGGGCTTCGCCGGTACGTACGACCGCGAGAAGGACTCCAACGAGGTGACCTTCAAGCGGTAGGGAGGTTGGCCACCCGGACCGGCCGGACGCGCTCGCCGAGAGCGGCCGTCACGATGGGTCCGGGTGGCCGAGATGCGGGGCCGCAGGTTCGGACGGGCCGCGAGGGACAAGGGTGGCGAGCTGCGCCCCGCGCACAGGAGGGCTCACTGCCCGCCTGATTCCGCCTCGGCCCAGACCGTCTTGCCCGGCCCCACCCGGTCGCTCACTCCCCAGCGAGCGGCGACGGCCTCGACGATCAGAAGGCCCCGGCCGCCGTCGGCGTCCGCGTCGGGCCGCTCGACGACGGCCGGCTCGGGCCGGTGCTCGTGGGTGTCGGAAACCTCGATCCGTACGACGCCGGTCCCGTACGCGTATCCGAGCCGCAACTCGAAGTCGCGCCCGGGCACGCGTCCGTGCAGGACCGCGTTGGCCGCGAGTTCCGCCACGAGCACGGCCACGTCGTCGGAGAGCGGGGTGCCGTACGGAATCCCCCAGGTGTCGAGCTTCCAGACGGCCAGGCGGCGCGCCAGGGTGGCGCCGAGGCGGGTGGCCGAGCACCTCTGGACGAACACACGTGCCGTGACGGGCGGTTGGGCTTGCATTGCTGTCATGAGTCCAGCTTTCCGCCTCTCTCCCCGCTCCCAGCAGGAACGACGCCCATACAGATTCCCTTGTATGGGTTGACCCTCTGGACGGGGTGGGTAACCGTCCGTAATCATGGTCGCGTTGATCGATGCGTGGAGAACGGGGCGGCGATGACGGCGGACCACGACAGCACCATGGCGAGTAGCGAGCCCGAACTCTCCGACGGCCTCAGGACGTTCGGCGCCGTTCTGAAGGCCCTGCGCGAGACCGCGGGCCTCACCCAGGAGGAGCTCGCGCCCCGGGTTCGCTACTCGCCGGCCTACATCGCCAAGATCGAGCAGGGTAAGCGGTTCCCGCCGGACTCACTCCCGGACAGGGCAGCTGAGGCG
This sequence comes from Streptomyces sp. NPDC127177, assembly GCF_042672475.1. NCBI lineage: Bacteria > Bacillati > Actinomycetota > Actinomycetes > Kitasatosporales > Streptomycetaceae > Streptomyces > Streptomyces sp. NPDC127177. The sequence continues at coordinate 26,590 of NZ_JBHXUW010000080.1, read as the reverse complement.
CTGGGGCCCGTCGCGGGGAAGGTCCTCACGGCAGCTGCGCGGAGCCTGCGACGTAAGGCGGGCCTGGCCTCATGGTTCCTGCAGTGGTCGGGGATCGAGGAAGAGGCGATCACGCTGTACGCGTATGAGTGCCGGGGGATTCCGGGGCTGTTGCAGCCGGAGGCATACATCCGAGCGGTGTTTGAACGTCGGCTCCCGCCGCTGACCGAGACACAGATCGGACGACAGGTGTCGGCCAGGCTAGAACGGCAGAGGCTCCTGACGGAGCACCCCAACACCGCGTTCAGCTTCGTCATCGAGCAGTGCGTTCTGGAGCGTCACGTCGGCGGCCCAGACGTGACCCGGGTCGTCATCGACCACCTGCTGAACCTGAGCAGGTACACAAATGTTGAGATCCAGATCATGCCGCTGAGGCAAGAGGATCACACGGGAAGCGACGGACAGTTGTACCTGGCCGAGAGCCCGGACAACCAGTGGTTCGGCTACACCGAGGGACACCGTTCCAGCGCTCTGATCACCGCTCCGGGTGAAGTGAGCATCCTGCTCCAACGCTATGGCAAGCTGCGTTCCCAGGCCCTGGATTGCCGGGCGACGGTGAGCTTGCTGGAACAGATGCGAGGAGCGCTATGACCACCACAGAGCTGAACTGGTTCAAGAGCAGCTACAGCGGCGGCGACGGCGACAACTGCATCGAGGTCGCCCGCCACGCCGCGCACGTCCACGTCCGCGACTCCAAGGACACCGGCCGCAGCCCGTTCACCGTCTCCGCCACCGCGTGGTCGGACTTCACCGCCTACGCGGCCACTCCCACCCCCTGACCTGACCCCTCAGTCCGGCAGCAGGTGTCCCCGCCGCGACAGCAGGAACTTCTTGAACGCCGCCACCGGCGGGGTGTCCGGGTGGCCGTCCAGCCAGGCCACGCCGATCTCCCGGGCGGCCCGCGGGGCCGTCACCGTCAGCTCGACCACCCCCGGGCGGGCCACCGCCGGAGGTGGGAGCAGGGCCACGCCCAGGCCGGCCGCCACCAGGCCGCGCAGGGTTTCCGCCTCCTCGCCCTCGAAGGCGACGCGGGGGACGAAGCCCGCCTCCGCGCAGAGGTCGTCCGTGATGCGGCGCAGGCCGTAGCCGGGTTCCAGGGTGACGAAGGTTTCGTCGGCGGCCTCCGCCAGGCGGATGCGGCGGCGGGTGGCCAGGCGGTGGTCGTCGGGGACGACCAGGCGCAGGCGTTGTTCGTCCAGGCGCCGGGCGACCAGGTCGGGGGCGTCCGGGACGGGTGAGGTGAGGCAGAGGTCGAGGCCGCCCGCGCGGAGGCGTTCGATCATGGCCTCGCCGTAGTTCTGGACGAGCTGGAAGCGGACCCGGGGGTGGTCCGCGCGGAAGGCGCGGATCAGGGCGGGGACCGTTTCCGAGCCCATCGTGTGGAGGAAGCCGAAGGCGACCCTGCCCGCGGTGGGGTCGGCGTCCGCCCGTACCGAGTCGGCGGCCTTCTCCACCTCGGCGAGTGCGCGTTCCGCCGAGCCGAGGAAGGTGCGGCCGGCGGGGGTGAGGGAGACGGTGCGGCCCTTGCGGGCGAAGAGGGCCACCCCGAGATCCTGTTCCAGCCTGACCATCGCCCGCGAGAGCGTGGACTGCGGGACGCCCAGTTCGTGTGCGGCGCGCGTCACATGCTCGTGGCGGGCCACCGCCTCGAAGTAGGCGAGGCGCGGCGCGAGGACGGCGCGGATGTCTTCTTCGTAACTGCTTGGTGACAGCCGTGGCTGTGAGCTGCGTTGATGCGCCATGGGATTGATTATCGGGGGTTTGTGCATTGGACGCATGAACAGGGGGCGGCCTACGTTCTTTGCATGCCTCCCGCCAGTACCGGGGCGTCCACCGTCGTCGTGGCCGCCTCGCCCCAGCCGTCCCCCGTACGCCCCGCCACCGCAGCCGAGACCGCCACCGCGGACCGGCTCGAACCCGGTGGGCCCGGCTACCGCCGGATGAGTTTCGCCCTCTTCTCCGCCGGTGTCGCGACGTTCGCGCTCCTCTACTCCACCCAGGCCCTGCTGCCCGCCGTCTCCGCCTCCTTCGGCGCCACCGCCGGGCAGGCGAGCTGGACGGTCTCGGCGGCGACGGGTGCGCTGGCGCTCTGCGTACTGCCGATGAGTGCGCTCTCCGAGCGGTTCGGGCGGCGGCAGATGATGACCGCCTCGCTGGTGGTCGCCGTGGTGGTCGGACTGTTCGTGCCGTTCGCACCGTCGCTGGGCTGGCTGATCGCGCTGCGTGCCGTGCAGGGTGCCGCTCTGGCCGGGCTGCCGGCTTCCGCGATGGCGTATCTCGCGGAGGAGGTGCGGCCCAAGGCACTGGTCGCGGCGATCGGGCTGTTCGTGGCCGGTAACAGCATCGGCGGGATGAGCGGCCGTATCCTCACCGGCTGGGTCGCCCAGCTGTGGGGCTGGCGGGCCGCGCTCGCCTCGGTCGGTCTGCTGGCCGTGGTCTGCGCCGTCGTCTTCCACTTCATGATCCCCAGGGCGCGGCACTTCACGCCCGGCACGCTGAACCCGAAGGCACTGGCGAAGACCGTCGGCGGGCACCTCGCCGATCCGCTGCTGCGCCGGCTGTACGCGATCGGCGCACTGTTCATGACGGTGTTCGGGGCTGTCTACACGGTGATCGGGTACCGGCTCGTCGAGGCGCCGTTCAACCTCCCGCAGGGTGTCGTCGGCTCGATCTTCCTGGTCTACCTGGTCGGTACGGTCTCCTCCGCCGCGGCGGGGAAGCTCGTCGCGCGGACGGGGCGCCGGGGTGCGCTGTACCTCGCCGTCTCCACCACGGCCGCCGGTCTGCTGCTCTCGCTCGCCGACCAGCTGGTGGCGGTGCTGCTCGGTCTCGTCCTGATCACCGCGGGCTTCTTCGCGGGGCACGCGGTGGCCTCCTCGTCCGTGAGCCGTACGGCGACCAGGGGCCGGGCCCAGGCGTCGGCGCTCTACCAGTCGGCGTACTACCTCGGCTCCAGCGCGGGCGGCACGCTCGGCGCGGTCGCCTTCCACGCCGGTGGCTGGGCGGGCACGGTCACGCTGGGACTGCTCGCGGTGCTCGGTGTCGTCTCGATCACCCTGTACGGGACGCGGGCGGCGCGCATCGAGCGGCACCGGCCGGCCGCGGTGCCGGCCGTCCAGAACTGAGACGTGGAGAGCCGGAACCGAGACATACCGAACTGAGACATACAGCGCACAACCAACCACTCCCCCACGCGCGTCTAGCAGGCGGAAACACCGCACTGCGCGCGAAGGGGAGTTGGCGCACATGAGAGCCACAGGGAACATGAAGAACATTCAGGGCATACGGGTGCGGCGCGGGCTCGTACTGTCCGTCGCGGGCCTGACCGCGATACCGGCGTTCGTACTCGGCACCGGCGGCACCGCACAGGCGGCTTCCTGCACGGCCTCCAAGGGGCCGTACCAGAAGCAGGTCGAGAAGTACCTGCACCGGACCGCGGACGGCAAGCAGTCCGCCGCCGACTGTGTGGCGATCCGGTCGTTCCAGAACACCTACGGGGTCACCCCCGCCATCGGCTACGCCGGGCCCGTCACCTGGCGCACCATGCAGACGCTCACCGCCCAGAAGGCCGCCGGGAAGAACCCGAACAAGGCGGGGAAGTGCCCCACCGACAAGGGGCGCATCGCGTGCGTGGACCTCACGCGGCAGATCAGCTGGATCCAGGACGGCGGCAAGCTGAAGTTCGGGCCCGTGCCCGTGCGGACCGGGCGGGACGGGTACGAGACCCGCACCGGGGCGAAGAAGATCTACTGGAAGCACAAGAACCACGTCTCGTCGATCTACCACGTGTCGATGCCGTACTCCCAGTTCTTCGACGGCGGGCAGGCCTTCCACGCGGTGGGCGTGAAGATGTGGAACCCGCCGGGCTCGCACGGTTGCGTCAACATGCGCACCGCCGACGCGAAGTCATACTGGAACCTGTTGAAGAACGGCGACGACGTGTACGTGTACGGGCGCAAGCTCGGGACCTGACCGCTTTCCGCCCTTCCCACCCCCGTTGTCAGTCCCCTGCGGTAGCTTCCGAAGGGCTGATGGAAGTGAGCGGTGTCACGGCGCGACAGGGCGCGACAGGGGCGGAGCGAAGCGATGAGTGATCTGACGGCGACGGCGGGCGACATCGACAGTCGTCTGGAGGGGCACCGGGTCGAGCTGACCGGCTTCTGCTACCGGATGCTCGGCTCGGCCTTCGAGGCGGAGGACGCGGTCCAGGACACGCTGGTGCGTGCCTGGCGGAGCTTCGACAAGTTCGAGGGCCGCTCCTCGCTGCGGTCCTGGCTGTACCGCATCGCGACGAACGTCTGTCTCGACATGCTGAACGCGGGCAACAAGCGGGCCAGGCCCGTCGATCTGTCCGGCCCGACGCCGCTGGCGCAGGCCGCGCTCAACCCGCTGCCGGAGAACGTCTGGCTGGAGCCGATGCCGGACGGGCGGATCCTGCCGTCGGTCGCCGACCCGGCCGAGGCGGCGGTGGCGCGCGAGTCGGTGCGGCTCGCGTTCGTCGCCGCGTTGCAGCATCTGCCGCCCAAGCAGCGGGCCGTGCTCATCCTGCGCGAGGTGCTCGCGTGGAAGGCGAGCGAGGTCGCGGAGCTCCTCGACACCTCGGTCGCCTCGGTCAACAGCGCCCTCCAGCGCGCGCGGGCGACGCTCAACGACCACCGGGGCGCGGCCGCCGACGCCGCCGATCCGCTCGACGAGGAGCAGCGCAAGCTCCTGGAGCGGTATGTGGCCGCCTTCGAGGGGTACGACATGGCGGCGCTGACGGCGCTGCTCCATGAGGACGCCGTGATGACCATGCCGCCGTTCGACCTCTGGCTGCGGGGACACGACGACATCACCGGGTTCATGACGTCGTTCGGTGCGGCCTGCGCGGGCTCCCGGCTGGTCGCGACGTCGGCGAACGGCACCCCGGCCTTCGCGCACTACAAGCCGGATCCGGAGGGGCCGGGGTTCGTGCCGTGGGCGGTGCAGGTCATCGACATCTCGGACGGTGCGATCACCGGTATGCACTGCTTCCTGGACACCCCGCGCTGGTTCCCGCTGTTCGGCCTGCCTGACCGCCTGGAGGCCGATGGGGCGTGAGCCTGCGTCCGGGGGACGTCCGGACGCGTCCTGACGCGTGCGGGGGGAGGCTTCCGCTCACTCCGGAACGCGCCGCGTGGCCTCTTGGCCGGTGAGGCCGGTCACCGCGTCCAGGCCCACCAGATCGAGCAGCAGCCGGAGTTCGGGCGGTGTCCCGCACAAGCGCAGCCGTCGGCCGCGTGATCTGCGGGCCACCAGCGCCAGCCGGACGATCGCCTCCACGGCGGCCAGATCCGGTTGGACGAGCCCGCCCACGTCGCAGTCCACCGAGGGTGCCCCCGGATCGTTGATCAGCAACGCCTCCAGCTCGGCGCAGAGCCCGGGAACGGCGGCCCGGGTCACGCGTCCGGAGACGACGAGAACGATCGGGGTCATGGCATCCACATCAGGGAGACCGGTCCGGCGGCCGAAACTCATCTCCCCACGGTTCCTCCGCGTCTCGCCGGCCCCCGGGGGTTCTCCGCCGGCCGCTCGGGGCGCCCGGGTGCCACGAGCAGCCCGTGTGTCTCCCCGGACGCCCTCGTGAAGACCGTTCGCCCATGGCGCGGGGCCGGTCGGCCACCGATGGAGATCCGCCAACTCCGGTCATCTGTGCGCTTCCTGTGAACCCTCCCGATCGAATCCCCCCTCTATACGGGTGAAACAGTCGGCACCGATGCACGCATCGGGGCCGACTGCCCAGCGGCTCCCTCGGGGGCCGCCTGATTCTCCAGGGGGAGAGTTGCGCAGACACGTGAGAAGAGCGTGTGTTTCGACCGTCGCCACGGCGGCCGCCGTGGCACTCGCGGCCGGGCTGACCACCCCGGCCATGGCCCGCGAAAGCAGCCCGTCGCGGCCGGCGGACAGTCTCTCCGACGCCCGGCACCAGCTGACGCTCATCACCGGCGACCGCGTCACGGTGGACGCCGGGGGCCGGGTCGTGGGCTTCCGTCCGGCAGCGGGGCGCGAGCACATACCCGTGCAGCGGCAGATACGCGACGGGCACACCCTGCTCGTCCCGGCCGACGCACAGCGGCTGATCGGTTCCGGGAAGCTGGACCGGCGGCTGTTCGACGTCACGGAGCTGAGCCGGGCGGAGAACCGCAGGGCGCAGAGATCAGGTCTGAAGCTGATCGTCTCCTACCGGGGTGCCGGGGCCGCCGCCGCGAAGGCCGAGGTCCGCGACGCGGGCGCGACCCGGGTCGGGCCCGTGCTCAAGTCGCTGAACGCCCAGTCCGTGGCCACCCCGCGGGAGGACGCGCGGTCCATCTGGCAGGCGCTCACCAGCAAGCCGTCGGGAAGCGTCCAGCGGACCACGGCCGCCGGTATCGACCGGGTGTGGCTGGACGGCGTGCGCCGGGCGAGCCTCGACAAGAGCGTTCCCCAGATCGGCGCGCCGGCCGCCTGGAAGGCGGGCTACACCGGCAAGGGCGTCAAGATCGCCGTCCTGGACACCGGTGCGGACGCCACCCACCCGGACCTCAAGGGCCAGGTCCTCACGTCGAAGAACTTCTCCGATTCGCCCGACACGAAGGACCATTACGGCCACGGCACCCATGTCTCATCGATCGCGGCCGGTACGGGAGCGAAGTCGGGCGGGAAGTTCAAGGGCGTGGCCCCGGACGCCAAGCTCATCGAGGGCAAGGTGCTCGACGACTACGGCTACGGCGAGGACTCCGGCATTCTGGCCGGCATGGAGTGGGCGGTCGCGCAGGGCGCCGACGTCATCAACCTGAGCCTCGGCGGCACCGACACCCCGGAGGTCGACCCGCTGGAGGCGGCGGTCAACAAGCTCTCCGCATCCAGCGGTGTGCTCTTCGCCATCGCGGCGGGCAACGAGGGCGACTCGGCGGGCACGGTCGGCTCCCCCGGCAGCGCGGACGCCGCGCTGACCGTCGGCGCGGTCGACGACAAGGACCTGCTGGCGGACTTCTCCAGCCGCGGCCCCCGGGTCGGCGACAACGCGATCAAGCCCGATGTCACCGCTCCCGGCGTGGACATCACGGCGGCCGCCTCGCCCGGCTCCGTCATCGACGAGGAGGTGGGTCAGAACCCGCCCGGCTATCTGACGATCTCCGGCACGTCGATGGCGACCCCGCATGTCGCGGGCTCCGCGGCACTGCTCAAGCAGCAGCACCCGCAGTGGAAGAACACCGAGCTCAAGGGGGCGCTCACGGCCTCCACGAAGCCCGGGAAGTACACCCCCTTCGAACAGGGCTCGGGCCGGATCGCCGTCGACCGGGCGATCACCCAGTCCGTCGTCGCCGACCCGGTCTCGCTGGGCTTCGGCATCCAGCAGTGGCCGCACACCGATGACGTGCCCGTCGCCAAGAAGGTGTCGTACCGCAACCTCGGTACGACCGATGTGACGCTCGCGCTCACCGTCAGCGGCACCGGCCCGACGGGCAAGCCGGCCCCGGCCGGCTTCTTCGCCCTCGGCGCCGACCGGGTGACCGTCCCGGCCGGCGCCACCGCCGAGGTGCCGCTCACCGTGGACACCAGGCTCGGCGGTACGGCCGACGGCGACTACTCCGCGTACGTCGTCGCGACCGGTGGCGGTCAGACCGTCCGCACCGCGGCCGCGGTCAATCGCGAGAGGGAGTCGTACGACCTGACGCTCAAGACCATCGGGCGCGACGGCAAGCCGGCCCCGCACACCACGGCCGACGTCTACGGCGTCAGCGGTGCCGCGGAGGGCGTGTGGGAGTCCGCCGAGGCGGTCGCCGGCACGGCGAAGCTCCGGGTGCCCAAGGGCGGGTACGTCCTGAACTCGGCCGTGTACGCCGACCCGGACGACTTCGACAAGGGCGTCGACTGGCTCGCCCGGCCCTCTCTGAACATCAGCAAGAACACCACGGTGACCCTGGACGCGCGCCTGGCCGAGGCGGTGGACATCAGCGTTCCGGCGACCGGCACGAAGTCCGTGCTCGCCGCGCCCGACCTCCAGTTCGACACCGCGGACAGCAGCTACTCCTACGGCTGGCTGCTCGACTCGTACAAGCCGCTGCGCACCGCGCACGTCGGCCCGAAGGCGACCGGTCTCCAGCTCTCCCAGCACTGGACCGCCAGCTGGGTCAAGGGCGCGGCGACCCGGTACGACATCCTGGTGGGCGGCCCGGTGAGCCGGGCCGCGACCGGCTACCACCGCTCGTTCACCGGCGGTCAGCTGGCCAAGGTCACGATCCGCGCCGGTTCGTCCGTCAAGGGCAAGAGCGGCGAGGTCTCCGCCTGGGGCGAGCTGCCCGGATCGGCCGGCGGCTGGGCGGCAGTGACCACCCAGAAGCTTCCGTCGACCACCACCGTCTACCTCTCCACCGCCGACAAGGTGCGGTGGAGCTTCGACTTCGGCCAGGACGGTGCGCTCGACGACGAGGGCTTCCCGCAGAGCGACGCCTTCTACAGCCTCGGTGCCCCGCTGGCCGTGAAGGCGGGCAAGACGTACACGAGGACCGTGAACACCGCGGTGTTCGGACCGTACGTCAACGCCGACTTCGGGGTCTTCCGCGAGAAGAACGACCTCGTGGGATCGCTGCCGATGGTCGCCGACGGCCACCGGAACGCCGGCGGCTCCGCGTACAGCTCGGTGAAGACCGTGCTCTACCGCAACGGCAAGGTGTTCGCCCGGAACGCCGACCCGCTGGCCGGTGAAACGCCCTTCACCGTGCCGGCCGCCGCCGCCGACTACCGGCTGACCACGTCGGTGCGGCGCAGCTCCGCCGTCGCTTCGGTCTCCACCCGGATCGACGCGAGCTGGACCTTCCGCTCCGGCCGGACCTCGGATCCCACCGCGCTGCCGGTCTCCATGGTCCGCTTCACGCCCGATGTGGCGCTGGACAGCACGGCCAAGGCCGGAAAGTCCGTGTCCGTGCCGGTGACGGTGCAGGGTGCGGCGGCCGGAAAGAACCTCAAGTCGCTGACGGTGTACGTCAGTTATGACGGCGGGAAGACCTGGAAGAAGAAGCCGGTCACCAAGGGAGAGATCTCCGTGAAGAACCCGGCCAAGAAGAAGTCGCTCTCCTTCAAGGCCAATGTCACGGACAGGAAGGGCAACACCTCCTCCGTGGCGGTCTATGACGCCTACTTCGGCAAGTAGCGAGTGGCGAGCAGCCAATAGCGAGCAGCGGCGGGAAGCGGTCGGCATCGGCCGCACGGCAGCGGCCCGCCGGGACGGTTCTCACCGTCCCGGCGGGCCGTTCGCTTCGGCGCGCGCGATTACGCGATGCGCTCGCGCACCACCGGCGTGGCGGTGAACGCCGTACCGGCCGGGGCGATGTCGAACGCGTCGGGCAGCGCCTGGATCGCGTAGTCGAACTTCTCCGGGGTGTCCGTGTGCAGCGTCAGCAGCGGCTGGCCGGCCCGCACCTCGTCGCCCGGCTTGGCGTGCAGTTCGACGCCCGCGCCGGCCTGGACCGGGTCCTCCTTGCGGGCGCGGCCCGCGCCGAGGCGCCAGGCGGCCACGCCGACGTCGTACGCGTCGAGGCGGGTGAGCACACCGGAGGACGGGGCCTTGACGACGTGCTGTTCGCGGGCGACGGGGAGCGTGGCGTCCGGGTCGCCGCCCTGGGCGGAGATCATCCGGCGCCAGACGTCCATCGCGGAGCCGTCCGCGAGTGCCTTCTCCGGGTCGGCGTCCTTGAGTCCGGCCGCGTCCAGCATTTCGCGGGCGAGGGCCAGGGTGAGGTCGATGACGTCCTGCGGGCCGCCGCCGGCCAGGACCTCGACGGACTCGCGGACCTCCAGGGCGTTGCCCGCGGTGAGGCCGAGCGGGGTGGCCATGTCGGTGAGCAGGGCGACCGTGCGCACACCGCTGTCGGTGCCCAGCGCGACCATGGTGGAGGCCAGTTCGCGGGCGTCCTCGATGGTCTTCATGAAGGCGCCGGTGCCGACCTTGACGTCCAGGACGAGTGCGCCGGTGCCCTCGGCGATCTTCTTGGACATGATCGAGCTGGCGATCAGCGGGATGGCCTCGACGGTGCCGGTGACGTCGCGGAGCGCGTACAGCTTCTTGTCCGCGGGGGCGAGGCCGTCGCCCGCCGCGCAGATGACGGCGCCGGTGGTGTCGAGGACGTTCAGCATCTCGGCGTTGGAGATGTGGGCGCGCCAGCCGGGGATGGACTCCAGCTTGTCCAGCGTGCCACCGGTGTGGCCGAGGCCGCGCCCGCTGAGCTGCGGTACGGCGGCTCCGCAGGCGGCGACCAGCGGGGCGAGCGGCAGGGTGATCTTGTCGCCGACGCCGCCGGTGGAGTGCTTGTCGGTGGTGGGGCGGGAGAGCGCGGAGAAGTTCATCCGCTCGCCGGAGGCGATCATGGCGGCGGTCCAGCGGGCGATCTCCGTACGGTTCATACCGTTCAGCAGGATCGCCATGGCCAGCGCGGACATCTGCTCGTCGGCCACCTCACCGCGGGTGTACGCGTCGATGACCCAGTCGATCTGCTCGGGGGTCAGCTCGCCGTTGTCCCGCTTGGTGCGGATGACGGAGATGGCGTCCATGTCCTGGAGTCCTTCCGGCCGGTACGTACGCAAGAGTCCCGATGACTCTACGCGCATAGAGGATATGAGAACCGCCGGGCGGACCGGATTTCCCGGCCCGTCCGGCGGTGGGGCAGTGCGTCAGCGGGCCTGTCCGAGGTGGGACGGCCCGAACGCCTGCGGGAGCATCTCGTCGAGCGTGCGGAAGCCGTCCGGGGTCTCCAGGACGAGCTCCGGCCCGCCGAACTCGTAGAGCAGCTGCCGGCACCTGCCGCACGGCACCAGGATCCCGCCCGACCCGTCCACGCAGGTGAAGTGGGTCAGCCGGCCGCCACCGGTGGCGTGCAGCTGGGAGACCAGTCCGCACTCGGCGCACAACCCGATGCCGTACGAGGCGTTCTCGACGTTGCAGCCCACAATGGTGCGGCCGTCGTCGACCCGTGCGGCGACGCCGACCGGGTAACCCGAGTACGGCGCGTACGCCCGGGACATGGCCTCCCGGGCGGCGGTCCGCAGGGCGTCCCAGCCGGCTTCGGTGAGCGCGGTCATTTCCCTTCGCCCTTGCGGTAGATCACACCGTCCGCCTTCGGCATCCTCAGCCGTTGCGCGGAGAGCGAGAGCACCAGCAGCGTCGTGACGTAGGGCGCCATGTCGACGAACTGGCTGGGCACCTGGTCGGTCAGCGCGTACCAGGTGAAGAGCAGCGCGGAGATGGCGGCGGAGATCACCGCGGCCACGTACTTCTTCCGGTACAGCTGCCAGAACACCACGATGACCAGCAGGATCGCCAGGAGAAGCAGCATCGCGTGGACGTTCTCGGCGCCGCCGCGCAGCTTGAGACTGTCGGTGAAGCCGAAGAGGCCGGCGCCGAGCGCCATTCCGCCGGGCATCCAGTTACCGAAGATCATCGCGGCGAGACCGATGTAACCGCGGCCTCCGGTCTGGTTCTCCTGGTAGATGCCGGTGGAGACGATGGCCAGGAAGGCGCCGGCGAGTCCGGCCATCCCGCCGGAGGTGATCACGGCGATGTACTTGTACTTGTAGACGTTCACGCCGAGCGTCTCGGCGGCGACCGGGCTCTCGCCGCAGGAGCGCAGCCGCAGACCGAACGCCGTGCGCCACAGGACCCACCAGGTGGCGGGGACGAGCAGGATGGCCACCACGGTCAGCCAGGACAGGTTGGTGACCACGCCGCCGACGACACCCGCGATGTCGGAGACCAGGAACCAGTGTTTCTGCTGGAGGTCCTGGAGCCAGTCCGAGAGCCCCGGAATGGTGATCCGGTCGATCGCGTCGATCCGTGGGGACTGCTTGGAGGAACCGCCCTCGACGCCGTCGAACGCGAAGTTGGAGAGGTAGCGGGTCAGGCCGACGGCGAGGATGTTGATGGCCACACCGGAGACGATGTGGTTCACGCCGAAGGTGATGGTGATGATCGCGTGCAGCAGACCGCCGAGTGCGCCGCCGAGGATGCCGAACAGGACACCCACCCAGGGACCCCACTGGAATCCGGCCCAGGCACCGAACCAGGTGCCCAGCACCATCATGCCTTCGAGGCCGATGTTCACGACGCCCGCACGCTCGGCCCACAGACCGCCGAGCCCCGCGAGACCGATCGGGACGGCCAGTTCCAGCGCGCCGGAGACCTGTCCCACGGACGTCACGTCGTTGGCGCCACTGATCAGGCGGACCAGTGAGACCAGCGCGAGACCGCCCGCGACGATCAGCAGGACGACGGGCAGGGTGAGCTTGCGGCGGCCGCCGCCCTTCTTGGGGGCGACGCTCGCGGCCGAGACTTTGCTGGCGCTCACAGTGCGGCCTCCTTCTCGGTCGTGAGGGCGTGGCCGGCTGCGAGTTCCTCGCCGACCTTCTGCTGTTGACGGCGGATTCCGTAGCGGCGGACGAGTTCGTAGCTGACGACGACCGAGATCACGATCAGGCCCTGCATGATCGTGGCGATCTCCTTCTCGTACCCGAACTGGTCGAGGGAGGAGGACGTCTTGTCCAGGAAGGCGATCAGCAGTGCGCTGAAGGCGATGCCCAGCGGGTTGTTCCGGCCGAGCAGGGCGATGGTGATGCCGGTGAATCCGATGCCGGTCGGGAAGTCGAGGCTGTACGTGTGCGTGTCGCCCAGCAGCGTCGGCATGCCGGAGAGGCCCGCGATACCGCCGGAGAGCAGCATCGAGGTGAGGACCATCTTCTTCGCGTCCACACCGGACGCCTGGGCGGCGCTCTCGCTCTCCCCGGTCGCCCGGAGGTCGAAGCCGAAGCGGGTGCGGTTCAGGACGAACCAGTAGACGAGGCCGCACGCGGCGGCGACGAAGGTGAAGCCGTAGATCTCCCCCGCCTCCGCCCCCATCGACAGCCCCGGGAACCAGCCGGACTCCGGGAGGTCACCGGTGGTCAGGTTGTTGGAGCCGGCCGGCTGTTCACCGAAGTTCTTCGGCAGGATCAGCCAGGCGATCAGGGCGGTCGCGATCGAGTTGAGCATGATCGTCGAAACGACCTCGCTGACCCCGCGGGTGGTCTTCAGGAAGCCGGCGATACCGGCCCAGAAGGCACCGACCAGCATCGCGACGATCACGATGAGGGCGATCTCCAGCGGTCCGGGCAGATTGACGCTGGCGCCGACCAGGGCCGCCATCATGGCCGCGAGCCGGTACTGGCCGTCGACCCCGATGTTGAAGAGGTTCATCCTGAACCCGATCGCCACCGCGAGCGCCGCGAGGTAGTAGGTACCGGCCTGATTGATGATCAGTACCTGCACGTCGGGGTAGGTCGCCGCGTCGAACATCAGCCGGTACGGCTCGAACGGGTTCTTGCCCGAGGCGAGCAGGACCACGGTGGTGAGCGCGAAGGCCACCACCAGGGCGAGGACCGGGCCGGCGAAGCCCAGGATCAGCCGGTCCTTGTTGAATTTCCTCATCGGGCGTCGTCCTCCGGTGCTGCCTCGAGATGGCCGGTGGCGGCACCGGTCATGGCCGAGCCCAGCTCCTCCGGGGTGATGGTGGCGGGATCGGCGTCCGCGACCAGCCGGCCGCGGTACATGACACGCAGGGTGTCGGAGAGCCCGATCAACTCGTCCAGGTCCGCCGAGATGAGCAGGACCGCGAGTCCCTCGCGGCGCGCGGCGCGGATCTGGTCCCAGATCTGCGCCTGCGCGCCGACGTCCACACCACGGGTCGGGTGCGCGGCGATCAGCAGCTTGGGCTCGTGGCTCATCTCCCTGCCGACGATCAGCTTCTGCTGGTTGCCGCCGGAGAGGGAGCCGGCCGTGACCTCGATGCCGGGGGTGCGGACGTCGTACTCGCGCACGATCCGCTCGGTGTCGGCACGGGCCGCCTTGATGTCGAGCAGGCCGCCCCGGCTGTTCGGCCGCTCGGTGACGTGGCCGAGGATCCGGTTCTCCCACAGCGAGGAGTCCAGCAGCACGCCGTGGCGGTGCCGGTCCTCGGGGATGTAGCCGATGCCGCTCTCGCGGCGCTTGCGGGTGGGGGCGTGCGAGATGTCGTCCGTGTCGAGGGTGATGACCCCGCCGTCGAGTTCCCGCATGCCGACCAGTGCCTCGATCAGCTCGGTCTGCCCGTTCCCCTCCACCCCGGCGATGCCCAGGACCTCACCCTTGTGGATGGTGAAACCGACGCCGTCGAGCACGTCGCGCACGACGCCGTCCGGGTCGGTGACGGAGAGCGCGAGGTCCTCGACGCGCAGCATCGGCACATCGGTGACCGTGGACTCGCGGGTCTCGGGCGAGGGCAGTTCGCTGCCCACCATGAGTTCGGCGAGCTGCTTGGTGGTGGTGTTCGACGGGTCCGCCGTGCCGACCGTCGTGCCCCGGCGGATCACGGTGATGTCGTCGGCCACGGACAGCACCTCGCCGAGCTTGTGCGAGATGAAGATGACCGTCAGCCCCTCGGCCTTGAGCTCGCGCAGGTTGTCGAAGAGCGCGTCGACCTCCTGCGGGACCAGTACGGCGGTCGGCTCGTCGAGGATGAGGATGCGGGCGCCCCGGTAGAGGACCTTGAGGATCTCGACCCGCTGCCGGTCGGCGACGCCGAGGTCCTCGACGAGGGAGTCGGGCCGGACGCCGAGACCGTACGCGTCCGAGATCTCCATGATCTTCCTGCGCGCCTCGGCCCCGATGCCGTGCAGCTTCTCGCCGCCGAGAACCACGTTCTCCAGCACGGTGAAGTTGTCGGCCAGCATGAAGTGCTGGTGCACCATGCCGATGCCGCGGGCGATGGCGTCGGCCGGGCTCCCGAACGACGCCTGTTCGCCGTCGACCGCGATGGTCCCCTCGTCCGGCTTCTGCATGCCGTAGAGGATCTTCATCAGGGTGGACTTGCCGGCACCGTTCTCTCCGACCAGAGCATGGACCGTGCCCTTGCGGATGGTGATGTCAATGTTGTGGTTGGCGACCACACCGGGGAAACGCTTGGTAATGCCGTGCAGTTCTACGGCCGGGGGGCTGCTGGACGCGGTGATGACACACTCTCCTTAGCCGGACAGGAGCGGGGGCGGAGGGGCAAGGGCGGGGTGAAGTTATCGCGTCAGAGGTTGGTCTACACGCGTAGTGCCACCGAATCGACATACACGTACGCGCGCAGACCCGAAACGTCCGGTTCCGGAGCCCTGCGGGGAAACGCTGCGACGGGCGGGACTTCTTCGGAGAACACCCCGGGGCCCGGAACCGCGTTGGTGCGCGGCTCCGGACCCCGGGAAGTCTAGCCTTCGGGCAAAGGGCGTTACGGGGTGGTCTTGACCTTGATCGAACCGTCGACGATGGCCTTCTTGGCCTTGTCGACAGCGGCGATCACATCGGTCATCTTGGTGAACGCCGGGTTGGAGTCGGCCAGGCCGACGCCGTCCTTGTCCAGGCCGTACCGGATCTCACCGGTCTGCGGCTTGCCGTCCTTCACGGACTTGATCAGATTGAAGACCGAACCGGAGACGTCCTTGGTGACCGAGGTCAGGATCTGGTTCTTGTAGGCCGCGAGGCCCTTCTGGCTGTACTGGTCGGAGTCCACGCCGATGGCCCACTTGCCCGCCTTCGCGGTGGCCTCGATCGAGCCCGAGCCGGCGAGGCCGGCCGCCGCGTAGACGACGTCGGCCTTCTTGTCGAGCTGCCCCTGCGCCGCGGCCTTGCCGAGGTCGGGCTTGGAGAAGCCGTCGAAGTTCGGCGGCTGGGTCAGGTACTGCGACAGGACCTTGACCGACGGGTCGGTGTCCTTGACGCCCTGCTCGTAGCCCGCCTGGAACTTCTTGATCAGCGGCGTCTCCACACCACCGATGAAGCCGACGGTCTTGGTCTTGCTGACCTTGGCCGCGGCGACGCCCGCGAGGTACGAGCCCTGCTCCTCGTTGAAGACCAGGTTGGCGATGTTCTTGCCCGTGACCGAGGCGTCGTCGATGATGCCGAAGGTGATCTTCGGGAACTTCGGCGCGACCTTCTTGATGGCGGGCGCGTACGCGAAGCCGACACCGATCACGGGGTTGTTGCCGGCGCGGGCCAGCGTGGTGAGCCGCTGGACCTTGTCGGCGTCCGACTCGCCGTCCGACGGCTCGGCCTCGGTGCCCTTGACACCGAGCTCCTTCTCCGCCTTGACCAGCCCGGCGTAGGCGGCGTCGTTGAACGACTGGTCGCCGCGGCCACCGATGTCGTAGGCGAGCGCGGTCTTGTCCCCCTTCGAGTCGGACGTGTCCGACGACGATTTACCGCCACATGCGGTGACGCTCAGGGCAAGCGCCGCGGACGCAACGCCCACGGTGGCAATCCTGGTGATCCGGCGCAAGGGAAGGCTCCTTCAAACCTGACCGAAGCGCCTCTGCCGGCGCTGGTTTCGCGGCGATCGTAACGCGCGTAGATGTCAGATAAAGCCCTGTACGGAAGCCGTTATCGGATCGTCGCGAACCGGGGGTGACCTGTCCGGTTACAGATGATTACCGTCCAGCAACGCAGAGGCGGTGAAGAGTTCCACGCCCACGGTGATCGCCTCCTCGTCCGCGTCGAAATTGCCCCGGTGCAGGTCCAGGCCCCGGGTGTCGCCGGGGGTACGCACCCCGAGCCGCGCCATCGCGCCCGGCACGTGCTCCAGGTACCAGGAGAAATCCTCCCCGCCCAGGCTCTGTTCGGTGTCCTCGATCGCATACGAACCGCGACGGGCGGTCATCGCGCCGGCGAGCAGATCGATAGCGGCGGCGTCGTTGACCACGGGCGGGACACCGCGGATGTAGTTGATCACCGTCTTGGCCCGGTACATTCCGGCCACCTCGTCGATCGCGGCGTGCACCAGATCCGGTGCGTCCCGCCATGCCGCCAGATCCAGGCAGCGGACCGTGCCCGAGAGCTCGGCGTGTTGTGGGACGACGTTGCACGCGTGCCCGGTCTCCAGCCGCCCCCAGGTCACCGCGAGCCCGGCCCGCGCGTCGACCCGGCGGGCCAGCAGTGCCGGGACCTCGGTGGCCACCTTGGCGGCGGCGGTGACCAGGTCGGTGGTCAGGTGCGGGCGGGCGGTGTGGCCGCCGGGCCCGTCCAGGGACAGCTCGAGCCGGTCGCAGGCGGAGGTGATGGCCCCGACCCGCAGCCCGATCCGCCCCACGTCGACCTTCGGGTCGCAGTGCACCCCGATGATCCGGCCCACGCCCTCAAGCACCCCGGACCCGATCGCGTCGGGCGCTCCGCCGGGCAGCACCTCCTCGGCCGGCTGGAAGATCAGCCGGACCGGGTTGGGCAGCAGCCCCTGCCGGTCGAGCTCGGCGAGCACCAGGCCGGCGCCGAGCACGGAGGTGGTGTGGATGTCGTGCCCGCAGGCGTGCGCCCGGTCGGGGACGGTGGAGCGGTACGGGACTCCCGTCTTGGTGTCCGGAATCGGCAGCGCGTCGATGTCGGCCCGCAACGCCAGCATGGGCCGCGTCGTTTCACTCCGCGTCCCCACGTCACACATGAGCCCGGTCCCCGAGGCGAGCACCCGCGGCTCAAGGCCGGCCAGCTCCAGCCGGGCCTTGATGGCCGCGGTGGTGCGGAACTCCTGGTTGCCGAGCTCGGGGTGCATGTGCAGATCGCGGCGGAAGGCGATCAGCTCGGCGCGCAGCGTTTCGGGCAGCGTGCCGGGCAGCACCCGGTCCCCGGGCAGGTCGGCATCGGACTCACGGGACATCAACTGGTTCACCCGTTCAAGAGTAGGCCCCACCCCCCGTCAACTGGCCATAGATCAAGAAAAGTTCAGCCACATAGAGGAGAAAGAGCACGCTGCGGCGTTTTGCGTGAGCCCCCGTGGGGTAAAAAGCGGCCTCACGTCACCTCTTGTCGGGTTGTCGGGTCTGCGCGGAAGCGGCCCGGCCGCACGAAATATCACGTGCCCCCGATGTGCTCAACCTCCCGCCGGGCGAATCCCGCTTCCTCCCGAGGACCGATGTCGGCCGACGGCTCCCCTGCGAGCCTGCTGCGGGGCCGTTCGGCCCCTCCACAGGGGAGGGATTGTCATGAACAAAACCCGTACCAGGGCTGGGGTCCTGGCTTCGGCCGTCGCTCTGCTGGCCTCCGGCATCACGCTGGGCCTCGCACCCGCCGCCGAAGCGGCGGCCAAGCCGAGCGGCTGCAGCGCCTACGTCAGTCACGACGACCTGAACGACGCGGTCGCCTGGTGCGACAAGGGGAACGGGTCGTGGTACGTGCAGGCCAAGTGCGCCAGCGCGGGCCGCGTGAACGGGCCGTACCGCGGCAGCAAGGGCTGGCGCAAGGGCGCCACCGCCGCAGCCTCGGTCCTGGACTGCGGAACCAACGCCTGGCCGACCGAGCTGAAGGTCGTCAGCATCACCGGCTGACACGCGTGGCGGTGTGTCCGGGCCGAACTCATCGGTTCCGGGCGCACCGCTCTCCCGGCCGGCGTTTTCGCTCGCCGACGCGACGACCGCCCCGCACCCGGCCGGGCCCGGTCAGTCCGGCAGCCCCCGGCGCACCGGGTACAGCGCGGCCCCGATGCACAGGGCTCCCACCGTCAGCAGGTCCAGGCTCGTCGTCATCAGGACGATCCCCGCCAGCACCAGCAGCGGGGACCAGGCCGGCATCTCGTCCCGGCGGAAGAACGCGAGCAGCGTGACGAGCGCCAGCAGCCCGGCCCAGAACAGCATCGGCACCACCGTGTAGACGGCCGGCATCACGCCGGGCACGTCCTGCACCTTGTCGAACATGTCGCTCCTGGCCCGGTCGTCCGCCGCGGCGAAGCCGACCACCAGGTCGATCACCGCCTGGACGGCCACCGCGGCCACGCCCACCAGCCCGGCTCCCGCCGCCACCCGGACGCCGGTCCGCCGTCCGCCGTGCACCCCTGCGGGCGTCCACAGCCGCAGGAACACCGGAACGAACGCGAGTACGCCGGCCAGGAACAGCAGGTGCGCCACCGACCACCACGCCCCCGGCCCGTAGTCGCTTACCGCCCGGCCCGTCAGACGCACCAGCCCGTAGCCGGCCATCAGGACCGGTCCGACGATGAACATCGTTGCGGAGACGCTTTTCTGAGGGTCTGTCAGCTTATCGGTCTGCATGTTCCGATGATCGGCTCGGGCGCTCCCGGACACCATCGGGGATCGCCCCCACCCGACCCTGGTCCGGGCTCCGCGGTACCTGAGGGTCGGTTCAGGGGCGGCGTGCCCGGCGGGCGGACGCGGGAGCGGGTTCCGGGCCGCGGGCTGAGCGGGACGCTGCCGGAGCACGACACCTGATCGCCTCCGGCGAGGGACGTCCCACGTTCCGCGCTCTCCTCACGCCTCCGTGGTCACCGCCGTGGCCCGCCAGGGCGCCAGCCGCT
This sequence comes from Streptomyces sp. NPDC127177, assembly GCF_042672475.1. NCBI lineage: Bacteria > Bacillati > Actinomycetota > Actinomycetes > Kitasatosporales > Streptomycetaceae > Streptomyces > Streptomyces sp. NPDC127177. The sequence goes on along the minus strand of NZ_JBHXUW010000080.1, from coordinate 7,217 downwards.
GGACGTCGCGGGCCGTCTCCGTGACGCCGGAGAGGAAGCCCTGTGCCCTCGGGGACGCCGTCTCGCGGAGCCATTCCGGGGCGATGTCGCAGACCGCGACCTTCACGTCGGTGCCGACCAGGGCCAGCGGGAGGGTGTGGACCACCGTGGAGGGGAAGCTCAGGACCGTGCGGCCGATGGGGCCGCGGCGGGCGATGAGTTCCAGGGGGAGGTCCGGGCGGACGATCTCCAGGCCGGTGACGGCCTCCAGGGCGTGGAGCTTCTCGGTGGACTCGCGGCGGTGTGCGAAGTAGCGGGTGGCGCCATGGGTGCGGGCCAGGGCGGCGACCGCGTCCAGGTACTGGGCACGGTCGACCACGCCCGTCTCCACGAGCGAGGTGCCGACCAGGTCCGCGCCCTTGGTGAGCAGCGGGGGGCCGAAACGGGAGCGGGTCCAGGAGAAGGTGTTGGGGATCAGGGTGATGCCGGGGGGCGGTATCACCGGCATGGCCGTGAAGAGCTCGACCTCACGGGCCGCGGACGGGGTGAAGCGGCGGCGGGCGGTGGCGGTGACCGGGGCCAGGGCCAGATCGCGCGGGCCGGCTCCGCCGCGGCGGTGCCAGCGGGTCAGGCGTTCGCCGCGGGTCATCTGGGCGACGAACTCGATGGTCGCGGTGCCGTCGTCCACCACGGTGAGGCGGCGGGGGCGGACCAGCGTGAGCAGCAGCTGTACGTAGCGGGAGAAGGGGTCCCCGATGACGATGTGGTCGGCGCTGCGGACGAGGCGGGTCAGGGCGCGCAGCGACTTCAGGGGCGTACCCGAGTCGCCGCGCGCCTCCTGCCAGCGCACGGTGACGCCCTCGTCGCGGGCCAGCTCCGCCATCCGGCGCAGCTGACCGCGCGACATCGGGTCGACCGGAGGGAGTACGACGACGGTGATGTCCGCGAGGACACGGCCGCCGCCCCCCTCTGTGTAGGCCCACTCCAGGACGTTCAGGAGCTGGACCGGGCTCTCGACGAAGGCGAGGTTCACCGGTCTGCCCGTCAGACCGCGACCGGCTCGGCGGCCTGGGCCGTCTCGCCGCTCTCTGCCACGATGCCCGGGACCCGGCGGAGCTTCTTCATCGGGCCGAGCTCCGACTCGTACACCTTCTTGACGCCGTCGCCGAGGGACGCCTCGATGGTGCGGATGTCGCGGACCAGCCGGGTCAGGCCCTGCGGCTCGACGGAGGCGGCCTGGTCGGAGCCCCACATGGCGCGGTCGAGGGTGATGTGACGCTCGACGAAGGCCGCGCCGAGTGCGACGGCGGCGAGGGTGGTCTGCAGGCCCGTCTCGTGGCCGCTGTAGCCGATCGGGACGTTGGGGTACTCCTGCTGGAGGGTGTTGATGACCCGGAGGTTCAGCTCCTCGGCCTTCGCGGGGTAGGTCGAAGTGGCGTGGCACAGCAGGATGTTGTCCGAGCCGAGCACCTCGACCGCGTGGCGGATCTGGCGCGGGGTGGACATGCCGGTGGAGAGGATCACCGTGCGGCCGGTGGCGCGCAGCGAGCGCAGCAGCTCGTCGTCGGTGAGCGACGCGGAGGCCACCTTGTGGGCGGGGACGTCGAACTTCTCCAGGAAGGCGACGGCCTCGGTGTCCCACGGGGAGGCGAACCAGTCGATGCCGCGCTCGGCGCAGTGCTCGGAGATGGCGCGGTACTCGGCCTCGCCGAACTCGACGCGGTGGCGGTAGTCGATGTACGTCATCCGGCCCCAGGGGGTGTCGCGCTCGATGTCCCACTGGTCGCGCGGGGTGCAGATCTCGGGGGTGCGCTTCTGGAACTTGACGGCGTCGCAGCCGGCTTCGGCGGCCACGTCGATCAGGGCGATGGCGTTGTCGAGGTCGCCGTTGTGGTTGATGCCGATCTCACCCGTGACGTAGACGGGGTTGCCGGGGCCCGCGGTGCGGTTGCCGAGGGTGCGCAGTCGGGATGTGCTCATGGTGCGTTCCTTACTTGGGGAGGGGGGTGTTGACAGCGGTAGTGGTGAGGGTCGGGCCGAGGAGCCAGGCCGCGATCTCGCGGATGGCGCCGAAGCCGCCGGGGGTGGTCGTCACGGCGCGCGCCGCGGCGCGTACCGAGTCGTGGGCGCTCGCGACGGCGACGGGCCAGCCGGCGAGTGCGAAGCAGGGGAGGTCGTTGACGTCGTTGCCGACGTACATGACGCGTTCGGGGGCGATGGACTGCTCGTCGCACCACTGCTTGAGCGCGAGGTCCTTGCGGTCGATGCCGTGCAGGACGGGGACGCGCAGCTTGCGGGCGCGGGCGGCGACGACGGGGTTCTGTTCCGTGGAGAGGATCAGGAGGGGGACGCCGGCCCTGCGCAGTGCGGCGATGCCCAGGCCGTCGCCGCGGTGGACGGCGACGATCTCGTGGCCGTCGGCGTCGATGAGGACCCGGTCGTCGGTCTGGGTGCCGTCGAAGTCGAGGACGACGGCATCGATGTCATCGCGGGTGGGCAGCGGCGCCGGGTCGAGGAGCGGCGCGAGCGCGCGGGCGCGGGCCAGGTCGTGCGGGTCGTCGATCTCCAGGACCCGCGCGGGGTCGGTGCGCACCAGTGCGGTGTGGCCGAAGAAGCGGTGGCTGTGGGTACGGAACCCGGCCGCGTCCATCGCGTAGGCGGCGCCTGTCTCCAGGAGGTCCTCGGGGCGGTCCTGGCGGCGGGGGCGGACCTTCTTGTCGTGGTTGACGCCGTAGTTGTGGTCCTCGACCGCGCTGCCGTCGCGCCACAGGAAGCCGTGGAACGGGGCGACGGTGACGGCCGTGTCGGCGCCTTCGCGGGCGACCGCGGCGGCGACGCCGTCGATGTCCTCCCGGGCGATGAAGGGGCTGGTGCACTGGACGAGCAGGACGACGTCCACGGTGCGGCCGTGTTCCGCCTCGTAGGTTTCCAGGGCGTGCAGCACGGCGGCCTCGCTGGTCGCGGTGTCGCCCGCGATGGCCTCGGGACGCTGCACGCAGTGCACCCGGGCGGATTCGCCGAGCGCCTCGCCGGCGGCACGGACGGTCTCGGCGACGGCCGGGGCGTCGGTCGTCACGACGACGTCCGTCACCTCGGCCGAGGCCAGGCAGGCGCGTACCGCGCGGACCACCAGGGGCACGCCGCCGACCTGGGCGAGGTTCTTGGCGGGTACGCCTTTCGATCCGCCGCGGGCGGGGATCACGGCGAGCACGGTGGGCTGCGTCATCGCTGCTCCAGTGGGTGTGTTGATGGTGGTGTTCACAGCTCGCCCATCCGTCGGATGACCGGGGCGACCCGCTGGACGCCGTGGCGGTACGCGCCCCGGGCCGCGTCCCGGACCGCCTCGCGCACCGCTCCCCTGACCCGGCCGGTCTCCCGGGGCTCGGCGGCTCCGGGCAGCGGGTGGCCGTCGGGGGCCAGGTGGTGGCGGGCGAGGATGCCGGGGAGGTAGCCGGGGGCGGTCGCGGGTGTGTAGTAGGGCGCCGGGCCGGGCAGCCCGGGGCTCGCGAGCAGGGCGGTGACCCGGGCGCGGGCGGTGTCGTAGGCCGCGTCGTAGCTGCCGTCGGCCGCGACGCCCTGGCCGGCGAGCCACTCGGCGTCGGGCTCCGGGTGCGCGCCGCCGTCCAGGTGGTCCCAGGAGGTCAGCAGGCCGGAGCCGATGAAGTGGTGGTTGCCGAGGGTCTCGCGCACCCCGAGGTCGGTGAGGACGGCGGTGGGGATGCGCCGGTGCAGGGATTCCAGGGCGGCGGTCGACGAGACGGTGACCAGCAGGTCGGTGCGGTCCAGGACCTCGCCCATGTGCCCGTACACGAGGCGGAAGTTGGGCGGGAGCCCGCCGGGCAGCCGTTCGGCGAGCCGCTGGTAGGGGAGCTCCTCGATGTGGGTGGTGTGCTCGCCGGGCTTGGAGCGCAGCTTCAGCAGCACCTCGCGTCCCGGGTGCAGCCTGGCGTGCTCCACGAGCCTGCGCAGCAGATACGTACGGTCGGCGCGGGAGGCCGGTACGGAGGGCTGCGCGGCGAAGACGACGGTGTCGCGGCCCTGTTCGGGGCGGTGCGGCTCGCCGCCGAGGAAGGGCAGGGCGGCCTCCGTGACGGCGGAGGCGTCGGCGCCCACTCCCTCGTACACCGCGCGGAAACGCTCCGCGTCGTGCCGGGAGTTGGCGAGGACGACATCGGCGCCGTGCCGCAGCAGCAGCCCGTCGGCGAGCTTCTCGTAGACGACACCGACATAGCCGGTGACGACGACGGGCCTGGCGGGCAGCCGGAGCGCGGCGAGGCCGTGCAGCATCGCCTGGACCGCGCCGCCGACCAGGGCGAGGACCACCAGGTCGTAGCCCTCGTCCCGCACGGTGTGCAGGAATTCCAGGGCCGTCACCTCGCGCACCCGGTCGGCGTCGATACCGACGTCGCCGACCTCGGCGAGCTGGCGCGGTGTCGGTGTCGCCCGGCCGCGCAGCAGCAGTCCGCTGATCTCCACCCGGGGCGCACCCGCACGGCCGCCGCCCGAGGTCAGCCGGCGCGCGGTGAGCGCGCCCCACTTCCATCGGGTGTCGGAGTCGGCGAGCACGGCCACCCGGAGCACCGGGGACGGCGCGTCCGTGGATTCCAGTTCTGCTGGAGAAGCCGAATTGCTGTTACGAGGGGGCACGTCCAAGAAGGTAGGAAGGCCCGGGGGTGAGCAGCCCAACGTGACAGCAACAAAGGGTTAACAGCCCGCCGACGATTGCCGAACCCGCCGCCCGGCTGGTTGAACCCCGGAGAAAAGCACCCCCGGGTGCTTACCGGTTCATCATTTCGACGGGTGCCGTTCACCCGGCGTCCGTACGGGCGCAAGAGGGAATGACCGGCCCGGAACTAGCGTGATGCGGGTGGTTAAGCTCTCCGTCATCGTGCCGTTCTACAACGTGCAGACATACGCGCCAGACACCCTGAGAAGCCTGCGGGCCAACGCCCGCGAGGACTTCGAGTTCATTCTCGTCGACGACTGCTCGACCGACGGGACCGCGGACATGCTGCGCCGCGCGGAGGAAGAGATCCCGGGGGTGGTCGTCCGCAGACACGAGAAGAACGGCGGACTGGCCACCGCCCGGAACACCGGTCTGGACGCGGCCCGCGGCGAATACCTCGCCTTCCTGGACGGCGACGACTGGCTCGCCCCCGGTTTCTACGCCGACCTGCTGGCCAGGACCGAGGCCCTGGGCTGCGACTTCGTCCGCACCGACCATGTCCAGGCCGACGGCAGGACCCGTACCGTCCAGCGTGTCCCGCACGGGCGCAGGGGCGAGGTGATGGTGCCGCGGGACGCGATCCTGCCCGCCGGGCGCTCCACCTCGGTCGACTACGCGTACGCCTGGGCGGGCCTCTACCACCGCCGGCTGCTGGACCGCGGGCTGCTGCACTTCACGGACGGCCTGCGCACCGCCGAGGACCGGCCGTGGATCTGGCGGCTGCACCGTGAGGCGGATTCCTTCGCCGTGCTGGGGCTTCTCGGCATTTTCTACCGACGTGGCGTCGCCTCGTCCCTCACCCAGATCGGCGACATGCGCCAGCTCGATTTCATTCGCTCGTTCGACCAGGTCGTACGGGAGACGGCGGCGGACCGCGATGCGCGGGAACTGCTGCCGAAAGCGGTCCGCAACTACTGCGCGATCATTTCCCATCACATGGGTTCGATCGAAAGGTTCGAACCCGCTGTGGCGCGTGCGCTCAAATCGATGAGTGCCGGAGCGCTCGGCCGAATGCCGCAGGACGTGCTGGACGAAGCCCTGGACTCGATGGACGTCAAACGCGCGACCCTGCTGCGACGGCTGCGCCGGCGTGCCACCGCGAAGGAGGTGGCGGCCGCGTGAACAGCAGCCGGGCCCGTACGACACAGATCTTCTTCGCGTCCACCCTCTACGGCACGGCCACGCTCGCCGCGGCCCTGGATTCGGGCGCCTTCGCGGACGCCGGCCGGCGCATCCTGCTCGTCTCGAACAACGCGGCGATCCCGGAGACCACGACCGCCGTCGACGCGATGCCCGGGTTCGACGTGCTGCGCGGCCGGTTCGACGACGTCGTGTCGTGGAACGCGACGATCGCCCCGCACCACCCGGGCGGCTGGTCCCCGCGCCCGGACGACGTACCGCTGTGGGAACGGCATCTGCGGCTCGCCTGGGGGCTCGGTGACGACGACGTCGAGATCGCCGTGGAGTCGATCCAGGTCAACCCGGCGATGGCGATCGCCCAGATCTTCACCGGCGCCCCGATCGACGTGTACGCGGACGGGCTGATGAGCTACGGCCCGACCCGGAACAAGATCGACCCGCTGGTCGGCACCCGGGTGCGGCGGCTGCTGCACCTGGATCTGGTGCCGGGGCTGCGGCCGTTGCTGCTCACCGAGTTCGGGGTGGCCCCGCAGGTCGTGGAGACCGAGGCCTTCCTCAAGGTGCTCGGTGAGCTGGGCGGGGCGCCCGACGTCGTGGCGGGGGTGCCGTCGGTTGCGGCGCCCGCGCTGCTGCTCGGCCAGTACCTCTCCGCGCTCGGCCTGATCAGCGCGGCCGAGGAGGAGGAGCTGCATCTGCGGATGATGCGCGGCGCGGTCCGGCTCGGCCACACCCGGCTGGTGTTCAAGCCGCACCCGACGGCGCCCGCGCAGTGGTCGCGCGGGATGGAGGCGGAGGCGGCGGAGCTCGGTGCGGAGCTGACCGTGCTGGACTCCGGGGTGCTGACCGCCCCGGTCCTCGCCGAGGTGCTGTACCAGCGGATGCGGCCCGCACTGGTCGTCGGCTGCTTCTCGACGGCGCTGCTCACGGCGTCCGCGTTCTACGGGCTGCCCGTGGCGCGGGTCGGCACCCGGACGCTGCTGGAACGGCTGACCCCGTTCGAGAACAGCAACCGGGTCCCGGTCACGCTGGTGGACGCGCTGGTGCCGGACCTGGAGGACCGGGGGGCGGCCCCGGCGGTGCCCGCGGTGGCGCCGGACGGGCTGAACGAGCTGGTCACCGCGGTCGGCTTCGCCATGCAGCCGAAGATCTACCCGGCGCTGCGCCCGGCCGCCGAGCGGTATCTCGCCGCCCGGCTCACGGCCACGACCCTGCGCTACTTCAAGCGCAGGCGGCTGACCTCGCTCGGGCTGCCGGGCGGGGTGCCGGAGCAGCTGGCGTTCCTGCCGCGGAACGCGGCGGTGCGGCGGGTGGCCCGGCGGGCGAAGGCGTTCGGGCGGGCCGCGCGGCGGTAGGACTACGGGAGGGGGGCGGG
>NZ_JBHXUW010000079.1:0-33213 GCF_042672475.1 Streptomyces sp. NPDC127177 | reverse complement strand
GAGTTCTCAAGGAACGGACGCTTCCTTTGTACTCACCCTCTCGGGCTTTCCTCCGGGCGCTTCCCTTCGGTCTTGCGTTTCCGACTCTATCAGACACTTTCGTGTCCGATTCCCGGTCGAAGCGGGATTCTGCTGGATTGCTTTCGAGGAATTCGCTTTCGCGTTTTCCCTTTCGGCGAGTCCGACTCTATCAGGCCTTTCCGGTCTCATTGACCAGCCCCAGCAGGCATGCCGGTGCCGATGAAGAGTTAAGGTTTGGGCTTAATAGATGCCGCCGACCCCCGACTCAATGTCGCGTTGGGGTCAGGCAGGAGTACGACAGTACAGGCTGCCGGGAGTCTGAGGCAAATCGTTTCCGGTGCACCCCTAGGTCCTCGAACCGCCAGGACTCAGGCGGAACCGGGACTTCTTATGACTTACGCTGCTGAGCAGTACGCCGCCCTCCTGGATGGTACGGCGGCACCATTGAAGCCCACTCTGGGAGGCTCCCCCATGACCACTGTGACGTCCCCTCTTGCCGGACGTGCCATCGGGCTCGCCGCGGTACCCGACCCGGTCTTCTCCGGCGCGATGGTCGGTCCCGGTACCGCCATCGACCCCGTGCGCGAGCCGTCGGAGGCCCTGTCGCCGGTCGACGGAATCGTCGTCTCCCTGCATCCGCACGCCTTCGTCGTCGTGGACGGCGAGGGACACGGGGTTCTGACCCACCTCGGCATCGACACCGTCCAGCTCAACGGTGAGGGCTTCGAGCTCCTGGTGAACAAGGGTGACACCGTCACCCGCGGTCAGAGCATCGTCCGTTGGGACCCGGCGGCCGTCGAGGCGGCCGGCAAGTCACCGATCTGCCCCGTCGTGGCGCTGGAGGCGACTGCAGACTCCCTCTCCTCCGTCGTCGAGGACGGCGACGTGAAGGTCGGCGACGCACTGTTCGGCTGGCAGTAACGCGATCGGCGCAGTGATAGCCGACTGGACAACCACCGCGGAGGCACCGGCCGCCGCACAATCGGAGACAGGTGAAATGGAGACAACGCTGCGGGGCGTAGGCGTGAGCCACGGTGTGGCGATCGGCGAGGTACGGCACATGGGCACAGCGGTGCTCGAACCGCCGGCCAAGCAGATCCCGGCCGAAGAGGCGGAGCGCGAACAGGGGCGGGCGCGGCAGGCCGTTGAGGCTGTGGCAGCCGATCTCGTCGCTCGCGGCAACCTGGCGGGTGGCGAGGCCCAGCACGTGCTGGAGGCCCAGGCCATGATGGCCCAGGACCCCGAGCTCATGGCTGACGTCGACCGGCGCATCGCCGTCGGCAGCACCGCCGAGCGCGGCGTGTACGACGCGTTCGCTTCCTACCGGGCGCTGCTGGCCGGTGCCGGGGAGTACCTCGCGGGCCGCGTCGCCGACCTCGACGATGTGCGCAACCGGATCGTGGCCCGGCTGCTCGGTGTGCCCATGCCGGGCGTACCGGACAGCGACGAGCCGTATGTGCTGATCGCGCGGGACCTGGCTCCCGCGGACACCGCGCTGCTCGATCCCGCGCTGGTGCTCGGTTTCGTCACCGAGGAGGGCGGGCCGACCTCCCACAGTGCCATTCTGGCGCGGGCGCTCGGTGTGCCCGCCGTGGTGGCGCTCCCAGGTGCCGGTGAGCTGGCCGAGGGCACCGTGATCGCGGTGGACGGCAGCACCGGCGAGATCTTCGTCGAGCCGAGCGACGAGAAGCGCTCGGAGATGGAGAGTGCCGCGGCCGCGCGTAGGGCCGCGCTCTCCGCGTCGACGGGTCCCGGCGCGACCTCCGACGGTCACAAGGTGCCACTGCTCGCCAATGTCGGCGGGCCGGGCGATGTGCCGGCGGCCGTCGAGGCGGGTGCGGAGGGCGTTGGCCTGTTCCGTACCGAGTTCCTCTTCCTGGACGACAGCAAGCAGGCGCCGTCGGAGGAGAAGCAGATCGCGGCGTACCGCGCGGTGCTCGAGGCGTTCCCCGAGGGGCGCGTCGTGGTGCGGGTGCTGGACGCCGGTGCGGACAAGCCGCTCGACTTCCTGACTCCGGCGGACGAGCCGAACCCCGCGCTGGGTGTGCGCGGGCTGCGTAGCCTGCTGGACCACCCCGATGTGCTGCGTACCCAGCTGACGGCTCTGTCGAAGGCCGCCGAGGGGCTGCCCGTCTACCTCGAGGTCATGGCTCCCATGGTCGCGGACCGTGCGGACGCCAAGGCGTTCGCCGACGCGTGCCGGGAGGCCGGGCTGCAGGCGAAGTTCGGTGCGATGGTCGAGATCCCGTCGGCCGCGCTGCGGGCGCGTTCGGTGCTCCAGGAGGTGGAGTTCCTGTCACTGGGGACCAACGACCTGGCGCAGTACGCCTTCGCGGCGGACCGGCAGGTGGGTGCGGTGTCCAGGCTTCAGGACCCGTGGCAGCCCGCGCTGCTGGACCTGGTGGCCATGTCTGCCGACGCCGCCAAGGCCGAGGGCAAGAGCTGTGGTGTCTGTGGCGAGGCCGCATCCGATCCGCTGCTCGCCTGTGTGCTGACCGGTCTGGGAGTGACGTCGCTGTCGATGGGCGCCGCCTCCATTCCTTATGTGCGCACCACGTTGGCGAAGTACACGCTGGCGCAGTGCGAGCGGGCCGCGTCCGCCGCCCGTGCGGCGGACTCCGCCGAGGAGGCGCGGGTCGCCGCGCAGGCGGTGCTCTCGGGCGAGTAGGGCCGAGCCCGGACGATGGACGGAAGGGGCTTCCCGCCGATGGTGGCGGGGAGCCCCTTCGGGCTGTCAGTGGTGGGATTCCGGTGCGTCGGCGCCGATGTCGAAGCCGGCGCAGTACTCGACTCCGGACTCCGGTGAGACGGGTTCTCCCGTGTCGGCGTCGGTGCAGTAGGCGCTGAACACCTCGCCCGCGGTGAGCGGGAGGAGGCTGCCGCCGGTCAGCCGCCATCCGTGCACCCGGTCCGGGGTGCCCGGTGCGCTGGTCCGCAGGACGACTCCGCCGCGGCTTTCGAGGGCGATGCCCACGGCGAGCACGGTCACGAACTCGGCTCCTTCCGCCGAGTCGAGGCGTGCGGGTCCGGCGCTGTCGCGTTCGGTGTGCAGGGCGGCGAGCAGCTGATCGTGCTCCGTCGGGGTGCTGCACACGAGGTGGTGGGCGCCGGGGCCCGCTGTCTCCAGGGTCCGCAACAGCAGGTGGGAGGCCCGGTCGAAGGCCGCGCGGCCGATGTCCTGGCCGCACTCGGCGCACTCCCCCAGATCCGTCAGGAGCATCGTGGCGTACTCCCAGGTCGCCCTGCGGACCGCGCGGGAGACGAGGAGCGGGATCAGGGTGTCCAGCGGCTGTCCGGTGTAGGCGACGGTGGCGCCGGTAGCCGCGATCTCCGCGGTGAAACGGCTCCGGTTGGCCGGGCAGTCGGCTGCGAGCTCCGATCCGGTGCAGAACTCCTCGTACTCCTCGGGGTCGAAGAGCGCGACCGCGGTGTGCATCCCCTGCGCGGCGAGAGCCTTGAGCAGGCCTTCCACCTGCTGGAGGTAGACGGCGTGGTCGTCGAAGGCGAAGGTGCGGTAGCGCCGCATCGCCGCGAAGTCCTGTTCATCGGTGAGCAGGCCGATGATGTTCGGTGCTTCGCGGCGCAGCGAGCGTCGCATGGTGGTGCCGGTCCGGCCGCGGACGGTGGTCCGCTTCTTCCTGGTCTGCTTGTTGCTGCTTTTCTTGTTGCTGCTTTTCTTGTTGCTGGTCTGCTTGTTGCTGGTCTGCTTGTTGCCGGTCTGCGCCATGACTCCCCCAGTGCGCTGTCGATCATTGCTCACTCAGAGTAATCACGGGTACTGACAGTGCCGCCCCTCAGCGGCGTTTGCGGGCCAGCTCCTCGTAGAAGTGGAGGAGTTCCAGGTTGTCGATCGAGCCCGGGTTCACGGCCTTGGCCAGGGCTGTTCCCTGGAGCAGGCGTTTGACCGGAACCTCGATGCGCTTGCCGGTGAGGGTGTGCGGGATTCCGGGGACCTCGATGACCTCGTCCGGGACGTGGCGCGGCGAGAGGTTCTCGCGGATGGTGCGTTTGATGCTGTCACGCAGTCCGTCGTCGAGTGCGGCGCCCTCGGCGAGGTGGACGAAGAGCGGCATCCAGTAGCCGCCGTCGGGTTCCTCCAGCCCGATGACGAGCGATTCGCGGATTTCCGGGAGCCGCTCGACCGCTTCGTAGATGTCGGCGGAACCCATGCGTACGCCCTGGCGGTTGAGGGTGGAGTCGGAGCGGCCGTGGATGATGACGGATCCGCGGTCGGTGAGGGTGATCCAGTCCCCGTGACGCCAGACGCCGGGGTACATGTCGAAGTAGCTGTCGTGGTAGCGGCTGCCGTCGGGATCGTTCCAGAAGCGGATCGGCATGGACGGCATGGGCGCGGTGACGACGAGCTCGCCGACCTCTCCGGTCAGTGGTGTGCCCGCCGGGTCCCATGACTGGAGGTCCGTGCCGAGGCAGGGTGCCTGGAGCTCGCCGATGTGGACGGGGAGGGTGGGGACCGCTCCGGCGAAACAGCTACAGACGTCGGTGCCGCCGCTGACGGAGGCGATCCACAGGTCGTCGGCAACCTCGTCGTGGAGCCAGCGGAAGCCGTCGGGCGGGAGCGGGGATCCGGTGGTGGCGACGCACTGGACGCGGGAGAGGTCGAAGTCCCGTCCCGGGTGGACGCCGGCTTTGCGGCAGGCCATGACGTAGGCGGCGGAGGTGCCGAACAGGGTGGCGCCGGTCTGTTCGGCGACGCGCCACTGGGCGCTGACGTCCGGGTAGCCGGGGCTTCCGTCGTAGAGCACGAGTGTGGTGCCGGTGAGGAGGCCGGAGACGAGGAAGTTCCACATCATCCAGCCGGTGGAGGTGTACCAGAAGAAGCGGTCCTCCGGACCGAGGTCGCAGTGCAGTCCGATCTGCTTGAAGTGTTCGAGCAGGATGCCGCCCTGGGACTGGACGATGGCCTTGGGGAGGCCGGTGGTGCCGGAGGAGTAGAGCACCCACAGCGGGTGGTCGAAGGGGACCTGTTCGAAGACGGGTTCGGTGTCCGCCGCCGTGAGGGCGGACCAGTCGAGGGCGCCTTCGGGTGCGTCGGTGCCCAGCAGCGGGATGTGGACGACGGCGCGCAGGGTGGGCAGTTCGCGGCGCAGCTCGGCGACGGTGTCGGCGCGGTGGTGTTCCTTGCCGCCGTAGCGGTAGCCGTCGACGGTGAACAGGACGACGGGTTCGACCTGTTGGAAGCGGTCCAGGACGCTGCGGGCGCCGAAGTCGGGGGCGCAGGAGGTCCAGACGCCGCCGACGGCGGCGGTGGCGAGGAAGGCTACGACCGCCTCGGGAATGTTGGGGAGGTAGCCGCTGACGCGGTCGCCGGGGGTGACGCCGAGTGCACGGAGTTCGGCGGCGAGCGAGCCGACCCGGCGGCGGAGCTCGGACCAGGAGGTGGCGGCCTGGGTGTGGGTCTCGTCGACATGGAGCAGTGCGGGAGCGCCGGCCCGGAGGGGGTCCTCGGCGGTGCGCAGCGCGTGTTCGGCGTAGTTGAGGGTGGCGCCGGGGAACCACTGCGCGCCGGGCATGGTGCGCGAGCCGAGGACGGTCTCGTACGGGGTGGAGAACCGTACGTCGAACCATTCGGCGACGGCCTGCCAGAAGGTGTCGAGCTCGTCGACGGACCAGCGGTGCAGTGCCGGGTAGCCGCACTCGGCCGGTGCTCCGTGGTGCTCGGCCGCCCACTTCTGGAAGCGGGTGACCGCGGCGGCGGCGATGCGGTCCGGGCCGGGCTGCCAGAGGGGGGCTTCGGCGGCTGCTGAGGTCATGGGGCGACTCCCTGGCTGTGCGGGTACGCGGGTCTGCGTGGGTCGCGCGCACGTGCTGGGGTGTGCGCGTGAGGCGGCTTTCACGGACGATGCCATGTGATCGTCTTTCGCACCAGGGTTGCCCGCCCATGGCCGCGTGTCCGGATATGTGGCCCGGCCACGTCCGGCACGGGAGGGATATGCGTCCGGGCCGGTGCGGTCATGGTGAACGGAAGTTGAACAGAACCCGGCCCGGCCGGACCGGATGGCAGGGTGAGCCGCATGGACGGTCGTGACCTGGTGCGCTCGGTGAAGTTGGTCGGTTCGAAGCGGGGGCTGCGTACGGTGCGCTCGGCGTGGCGGAGGTCGCGGGCGGATGCCCGGGCGCTGCCGCGGCGCGGTGCGGAGCGGGCGAGGGTGCCGGGGGCCGTGGTGGATGCGGAGCCGGGTCCCGGCGGCGGGGTGGTGCGGTTCGCGCGTTCGGAGCTGAGCGTGCGGGTGGCGGTGGGCGGTGCGGTCTTCTGGGGGTGGGACGGTGCGGAGCCGCTGCCGTCGTACGCGCTGCCGGGGCCGGCTCCCGATGCCGATCCGCGGGCCGTCCTGGAGCCGGACAAGGACGGCGGGTGGCAGGTGGTGTCGGAGCGGCTGACCGTCGCGGTGTCCCGGTACGGGGCGGTGGAGCTGCGGACTCCGGGCGGGGTGGTGCTCCGTCGTGAGCTGCCGCCGCGGTGGTGGGAGCCGGTGGAGGGCGGGTCCGCGCGGTGGGTGCAGCGCTGCGAGGTCCCGGCGGACGCTCGGTTCTTCGGGCTCGGTGGGCGGGCGGCCGGGCCGCGGCTCAGGGATGGCGAGTACGGCTTGTGGAACGCGGGCCCGGGTGGCCGGTCGGGGCCGGACGACGATCCGCCGTATCCGGCGATGCCGGTGCAGCTGGTGGTCTCCGACGCGGGGACGCATCTGGCGTTCCACGACAACTCCTGGCCGGGGCGGGTGACGCTGCGCGAGGGCGAGGAGGGTGCGGGCTCCGGTCACGACCGGTGGGGGATGTCCGAGGTGCGGGTGGACGGCGGGCCGCTGCGCTGCTGGGTGGTGGCGGGCACGCCGGCCCGGGTGCTCCAGGGGTGGACGGCGTTGACCGGCGCGCCGGCGCTGCCGCCGTCGTGGGCGCTGGGGCCGCAGCATTCCCGGCCGGGCCAGGGGGGCGGGCAGGAGGTGCGGCGGATCGTGTCGGGGTACCGGGAGCGGGGGCTGCCGTTGTCGGCGCTGCATCTGGATGTGGATCATCTCGGCGGACACGGGGGTTTCGCGGTGGGTCGCGAGGGGTTCCCGGAGCCGCCCGTGCCGGTCCGGGAGCCGGACGAGGGCGGGGTGCGGCTGGTGTCGGTCGTGGGCCCGGCGGTGTCGGCCGTGCCCGGGAACGCGGTGTTCGACTCCGGTGCGGCCGTGGGGACTTCGGGGGCTTTCGTCCGGGACGGCCGGGGGCGGGTCGTGCGTGGGGAGGTGGGGCCGGGTCAATCCGTGTATCCGGACTTCACCGATCCGCGGGTGCGCGAGTGGTGGGGCGGGCTGTACGCGGAGCGGGCGGCGCAGGGGTTCTCCGGTGTCCGGCACGAGATGGACGAGCCGGTGCCGTTCGCCGCGTTCGGCGGTCCGACGCTGCCCCGCTCGGCGCGTCATTCGCTGGAGGGGCGCGGCGGTGACCATCGCGAGGCCCGCAACGTGTACGGCCTCGCGATGGCGCGCGCCGGGTACGAGGGGCTCGCCCGGCTGCGTCCGGACGAGCGGCCGTTCCTGCTGTCGCGTTCCGGCTGGGCGGGGATGCAGCGGTACGGGGGCACCTGGTCCGGTGATGTGCCGACCGGCTGGCCGGGGCTGCGGGCCTCGCTGTCGCTGGTGCTGGGTCTCGGGCTGTGCGGGGTGCCGTACTCGGGTCCGGACGTGGGCGGGTTCGGCGGGGTGCCGTCACCGGAGATGTATCTGCGGTGGTTCCAGCTGGCGGCGTACCTGCCGCTGTTCCGCACCCGTGCGGCGATCGAGGCGGGGCGGCGGGAGCCGTGGGAGTTCGGGCCTCGGGTGCTCGACGCCGCGCGGGAGGTGCTGGTGGAGCGGGAGCGGCTGCGCCCGTACTGGGTGACGCTGGCGCAGCTGGCCCGGCTGACGGGTGCGCCGTATGTGCGTCCGCTGTGGTGGGGGGCGCCCGGTGACCGGGCGCTGCGGGAGTGCGAGGACGCGTTCCTGCTGGGTGACGCGCTGCTGGTGGCGCCGGTGCTGGGGCCGGGGCTGGTCGAGCGGGCGGTGCGGCTGCCGGCGGGGCGCTGGTACGACACGGTGAGCGGTGCGGTGTACGAGGGGCCCGGCCGGGTGGTGGTCGACGCGCCCCTGTCGCGGGTGCCGGTGCTGGCGCGGGCCGGGTCGGTGATTCCGGTGCGGGGCGCGGACGGCGGGCTGGAGCTCGAGGTGTGGGCTCCGGACCGGGGGCGGGCGGGGGGCGGCTGGGTGGTCCGTGACGTGGGCGACGGCTGGAAGCCCGCGGTGGCCGAGCGGTACACCTCGCGGCTGCTGGGCGGGCGGGTCGTGGTGGAACGGGACGGTGAGGAGGGGCTGGTGGACCGTCCGGTGCGGGTACGCGGGGTGTGAGCGCGCTCAGCGGTAGCGGCCGGCGAACCAGGAGCGGACGGCTTCCGTGTGGAGTGGGAACGCCAGCGTTCCGGGTGCGCGCAGTACGTCGTATCCGGAGGTCTCGTCGGTCGGTACGGACGGCGGGAGGGTGGCTGCGGGCCGGGCCGGGAGCAGGCCGAACAGGAGCAGGTGGCCGTCGGGTGAGCTGAGGGCGTCGGCGAGCCGGACGTCGTCGCGGTGCGCCTCGATACCGGTCTCCTCGCGCAGTTCGCGCACGACCGCGTGTTTCCAGTCCTCGGCGTGGTCGATGAATCCGCCGGGGAGGGCGCGGCCACCGAGGCGGGGTTCGATGGTGCGGGTGATGACGACCAGTCCGGTGCCCTGCCCGTCGGTGACGGGGAGCAGGGCGACGGCGACGGGCAGCGGGTTGCGGTAGGCGACGGCGCCGCAGGCGGTGCAGGTGCGGGGCCAGGCGTCCGGGGACGTGAGGCCGGTGTACGGGGCTCCGCAGCTGCCGCAGTGGGAGTCCGGCACGGGCTTCTCGGGCTTCTCGGGATTTCTCGTCGTCGCTGACACGCGCGGACTGTATCCGATCTCCTGCCGGCCACCGCCGGTCTGGTGGACGATGTGCTCATGACAGGTCTTGCTACCGCTTTCCGTGCCCTGGCAGCCACTGCCGCCACCCTGCTCGCCGTCACCGCCGCAGCCCCGGTGGCGCAGGCGAAGCCCGAGCCGAAGGCTCCCGAGGAGTTCGTCGCACTGCGAGCGGTGGACCCCACGATCATCCAGGAGATGCGCTATCCCACCGCGCACGACTTCATGGGCGAACCGGTGGACGGCTACCGCGAGCCCCTCTGCATCCTGACCGGTCCCGCCGCCCGCGCCCTGCACCGGGCCCAGCTGCGGCTGCTGCGCCAGGGCTACTCACTGAAGGTGTACGACTGCTACCGCCCGCAGCGGGCCGTCGACCACTTCGTACGGTGGGCCAAGGACCTCGACGACGAGGCCATGCAGGGTGAGTTCTATCCACGGGTCGACAAGACCCGGCTGTTCGCCGACGGTTACATCGCGGAGAAGTCCGGGCACAGCCGGGGCAGCACGGTGGACCTGACGCTGGTGAGGCTGCCCGCCCTGCCGACGCCGCCGTACCGGCCGGGTCAGGAGCTGGTGCCCTGCTACGCGCCCAGGGCGGAGCGCTTCCCGGACAACTCGGTGGACATGGGCACCGGATTCGACTGCTTCGACACGCTCTCGCACACGGACGATCCGCGGATCCAGGGGGTGCAACGCGCCAACCGGCAGTTCCTTAAGAAGACGCTCACCGACGCCGGATTCGTCAATCTGGCCGAGGAGTGGTGGCACTACACCTTCACGCCGGAGGTGTTCCCGGACACCTACTTCGACTTCCCGGTGGCCCGCGGGTCCGTCGCCGGCCACTGACCCGGGAGCGGACGAACGGGTGACTGGGACCACCCCCGTGGGTTCCGGCCACCCGTTCTTCTTCTCGGACGCGGATCGGGCGTATCCGGTTGCCGTTTCTGCCATTACGGTGCCCGTATGTCACAGCAGACGTTCGATTCGTACGAGGAGTTCTGGCCCTACTACGTCGCGATGCACTCCAGGGCGGCGACCCGCTGGGTCCATCTCACCGGCACCCTGACCGGCCTCGCCGTCACCGCCTACGGTCTGGCGCGCGGACGGAGGCGCTACGCGGCGGCGTTGCCGCTGATCGGGTACGGCACCGCCTGGCCCGCCCATTTCCTGATCGAGAAGAACAACCCGGCCTCCTTCGGTCATCCGGCCTGGTCGCTGCGCGGCGATGTGCAGATGATCCGGATGATGCTGGCCGGCCGCGACCGGGAGCTCGCGGAGACCGCCGCCAAGTGGCTCGCCGACAACGGCTGACCCCGGGCACACTCCTGACTTTCGTCAGAATCCGGGCCGGGAAGGATTCGTCTGGCGCAAACCCATACCCGTCGCACCCGGGTGGTTCACGCACAATCCGGGCTGTACGGACGGCGAACGGGTCGAGGCCCCGCTCTCCGGGCGCGGCACCGTCCGGTCGTACACCGGCGGCCGCTACCGGGCGCCCGTGAGCGCCGAGCGGGTATCGGCCATGGTCCGGCGGTCGTCACGGTCCGCCGGCGGTGTTCGGACGCACCGTGCCGGGGGCGGGCGGCGGCCTTTACCTTCACCTGACTTGACGACCCGTCACCGGCGGTGAACACTCCAATTCCCGCCACCGCGGCCGGCCCCACGACGCGCGGCACGTACCCCTGTCGGCGGGGGTACGTGCCGCGTTCCGCCGCCGTTTTCGTACGACCGTTTCCGCGGCTACGTCGTGGCCGGCTCGCGCGGTGCGTCGGCGCGGGCCAGCGCGTGCTCGACGACGGCCACCAGTACGTCCCGTACGGACGCCCGGTCACGCGCGTCGCACAGGAGTACCGGTACCTCCGGATCCAGGTCGAGCGCCGCCTGCACCGTCCCGGTGGGGAACCGGTCGGCTCCCTCGAAGCAGTTGACGGCGACGGCGAAGGGGATCGCCCGGCGTTCGAAGTAGTCGACCGCCGCGAAGCAGTCCTCCAGACGGCGGGTGTCAGCCAGGACGACCGCTCCGAGCGCGCCCTGGGCGAGTTCGTCCCAGAGGAACCAGAACCGGTCCTGCCCCGGAGTGCCGAAGAGATACAGCACCAGGTCCTCCCGGAGCGTGATCCGCCCGAAGTCCATGGCCACCGTCGTCGTGGTCTTCGCCTCGACACCGTGCAGGTCGTCCACGGGACGCCCTGCCTCCGTCAGCCTCTCCTCCGTACGCAGCGGCCTGATCTCACTGACCGCTCCCACCATGGTTGTCTTGCCCACACCGAAGCCGCCCGCCACCAGGATTTTCAGGGTAACGGGCTCCACGGGCCGCCTGCTGCGGCTAGAGCGCCCGAAGGCCATTGATCACCTCGCGAAGAATGTTCACATCCGGCAGCTCGGCCGGCGGAACGGGACGGGTCACATGCACCAGCTCGTCCTCGACGAGATCACCGACCAGCACCCGGACCACCCCGACGGGGAGATCCAGACCGGCCGCGAGCTCGGCGATCGACTGGGGCATGCCGCTGCACAGTTCGATGATCTCCACGTGTTCCGGGGAGAGCATCTGGTTCCGGCCGGGATCGTCGGCCGCGGGTTCGGGGACGACGATCGCGATCAGGTCGAGACGATGACGGGACGCACTGCTGGTACGTCCACGCGTCATCGCGTACGGACGGACGACCGGCCCCGCGTCGGCGTCGTACCAACGCGAGGACTGCGGATCGCCGGGGGCGGCCGGGGAACGGGAGGAGTCGGCGCTCATGCCATCCACTCACCCTCCGGAGGGCAGACCGGTCGTCCGGGGGGAGTTGGCCAGGTGGGCGCCGACTCGCTTGACCATCAGCGTCATCTCGTACGCCACCTGCCCGACGTCCGAGTCCGAGTCGGCGAGCACGGCCAGACAGCTGCCGTCTCCGGCGGCCGTGACGAACAGGAACGCCTCGTCGAGTTCGACGACCGTCTGGCGGACCCGCCCGGCGTCGAAGTGCCGTCCCACCCCCTTGGCGAGGCTGTGGAACCCGGAGGCCACGGCGGCCAGGTGCTCGCCGTCCTCCCGCGTCAGGTCCTTGGACGCGCCGGTGGGGAGGCCGTCGCTGGAGAGCACCAGCGCCTTGCGGATGCTGGCGACGCGCTGGACGAGTTCGTCGAGGAGCCAGTTGAGTTCACCGGACCCCTGGCGTGCTGAGTTGAGTGCTGCGGCGTTCGGTGCGGTCATGGACCGTCCCCTCCCGGAGTGGTTCCTTGTGCTGTGTCACCGGGGCCGGTCACGTCCTCGGCGTTCTGCAGGCGGCCGCGCTGCCAGCCGCGCTGGAGCGAGGCCATACGGTTGCGCACCTCGTCGGCGTCGCGCTCGATGTCCTCCACCGTCTCCACCGGGTCCGGCTCGGCGGTGCGGCCGACGGGCCCCTCTCGGAGCTGCGGGACGAGGCTGGCCTGCCGGATGCGGCGGGGCAGCCCCCCGACCGTGTCCGGAGCGGGCGCCGGTGTCCGGGCGGGCGCCTCCGAGCGGGGGCCCGGAACCAGCGGCGCGGCCCGCTCGGGGCGGGCCCGGAAGCCGTCGGACTGCGGGGAACCGGTGGGCCGGCCCCGGTCGGCGGAGCCTGCGGGCCCGGTCCCCGGACGTGTGCCCTCGGGGTCGGCGGTCGTGGGGTGTGCGCGGCCGCTCTCGTCGATCCGGCGGCCCCGGTCGGTGACCAGGGTCGGCGGTTTACGGCGGGGCAGCGGCCTCGTGCCGTCCGGGCGCAGTTCCCTGACACCGTCCGGGTCCTCGATCTGGTCGGCGGCCTGCTGGTGCTGGTCGCGCTCGCCGTCACGCCGGAGCTCACGGGCCCGGAAGATGCCGCCGCGTTCGCTCTCGGTGTCCTCCAGGTCGGACGCACCGTCCAGGTCCGGGGCGGCACCGGATCCGGCTACCGCTTCGAGGACCGGATCGCGGGCGAAGTCCAGGGGGCCGACCGGGCCTTCGAGCTCGACCGGGCCGTCCAGCAGCGCCGGGTCCACCAGGCCGGTGGGCACCGGTGAAAGGCCGGTGGGCCTGCCGCCCTGCCGGCGGTCTCCGGCGGGGCGGCGGTACGCCTCGTCGCCGTCCTTGCCGCCGCCCGCCGTGTCGCCGCCCGGCCTGCTGCTGGTGATCGCCTTCTCGGACCTGCGGTCGAGGCGGAATCCGGTGCCGTGCGCCTCCGGTGCGTCGGTGAGCAGCGCCGCGGGGATGAAGACGACCGCGGTGGTGCCCCCGTAGGGGGAGGGCTGCAGGGACACGCGTACGTTCTGCCGCTGGGCCAGCCGGCTCACCACGAAGAGGCCGAGGCGGTCGGTGTCGGACAGCTCGAACTCGGGCGTCTCGGCGAGCCGGAGGTTGGCGTCCAGGAGGAGTTCCGGGGGCATGCCCAGCCCCCGGTCGTGGATCTCCAGGGTGAATCCGTTGGCGACGCGTTCGCCGTGTACCTGGACCGCTGTGTGCGGGGGTGAGAACACCGTGGCGTTCTCCAGGAGTTCGGCGATCAGGTGGGTGAGGTCGGCGACGGCGGGGCCACCCACGCCGATCCTCGGCAGCCGGCGCACCTCGATCCGTTCGTAGTCCTCGACCTCGGCGACGGCGGCCCGCACCACGTCCATCAGCTGGATGGGCTTGCGCCACTGCCGGGACGGTGCGGCTCCGGAGAGGATCACCAGGCCCTCGGCGTGGCGCCGCATGCGCGTGGTGAGGTGGTCGAGGCGGAAGAGGTCGGCGAGTTCCTCGGTGTTCTCGGTGCGCCGCTCCATCGTGTCCAGGAGGGTCAGCTGGCGGTGCAGCAGCACCTGGTTGCGGCGGGCGAGGTTGACGAACACCTCGGAGACCCCGCGGCGCATGTCGGCCTGTCTGACGGCGGCCTCGACCGCCGCCCGTTGCAGGATGTTGAGGGCCTGGCCGACCTGGCCGATCTCGTCACGCTCGTAGCGCAGGTGCGGGGACTCGGTCTCCACGTCGATGTGTTCGCCGGCCGCGAGACGACGCATCACGCTCGGCAGGCGCACTCCGGAGACCTCGTGGGCGTCCTTGCGCAGACGCGAGAGGTCACGGATGAGTTCGCGGCCGATGCGCACGGAGACGAACACCGAGACGAGCAGGGCCAGGAACCCCAGGACGCCGGCGACGCCCGCTTTGATCAGGACGCCGTAGCCCGCGGGCCGGCCGCGGTCCTGGAAGCGGTTGTTCATCTCGGTCGAATCGTTGGCCAGCCGGTCCAGGACCGGCGGGGCCACCTCCTGCCAGCGTGCCGCGTCCACCTCGCGGGGGTCCTTGGTGGGCCCCTGGGCGATGAGCTTCTCCTCGGCGGTGCGCAGGGGCTCGCTGTCCGGGCTCGCCCAGTACTGCTCGACACGGCGGCGCTCCGAGGCGGGGAGCACGTCGAGGTTGATCTCGTACAGCAGTCCGCGCTTGGCGACGAGGTCGGAGATCTGCCGGAGTTCGGGGGCCGTAAGCCGTCCCGCGAGGAGGCCCGACGCGACGAGCGCGTCTTCCCTGGAGAGCATCTCGCGGGCGCGCGAGATGCCGGCCAGCGCCCTGACCTGCTTGTCCATCGACACGTTCTCCATGACGTGGAGACCGGTCAGGAAGCGGTAGCAGGGATCGATGAGCCCGTTGTAGTAGTCCATCGCCTTGGCCCGGCCGATGGTGCGCTTGTCGACGGAGTCACGGAGCGTCCGCAGGCCCTCGGCGGCACCCAGGACCGAGCTGAGCTCGGTCTCGGCGTCGGGGCGCAGCGCGTCACGGATGTCCTTCTGCCGCGCACTCCTGTTGACCTGCTCCACGACCCGGTCGGTGGCGGCGCGTCGGCGGCTCAGGACCGGCAGGGCATCGGAGGCCCGCGGGTCCGCGAGGAAGACGAGGGTCTGACGGCGCTCGTCCTGGATGACCCGGACGGTGTCCTCCAGGGGGTGGCCGATCTTCTCCACCACAGTGCTCGCGCTCATCAGCTGACCTGCCTCGCGGCCGGTCAGATATGTGGCGAAACCCCAGAGTGCGGTGAGGGAGACGAGCGGCACCAGAAGCAACGCCACGATCTTCCTGCGGATGGACTTTCCGCGAAAGCGCATGGCCTCCCCCAGCTCGGCCCCGCGGGGCGATGATGGTGTTCCGTCAACAAACGGCGCGAGCCTACTACTGACACAGAGACAACTCGAAGGCGTGTCCGGACGATTTTCGGCCGCCTTACTGGGAGTTGACCATGGGTTGTCCCGGTATTACAGGAGATGAAATTCGCGAAAGAGACAGAAGTGACCAGCCAGAGCGCCATATTCCAGTCCGCTCCAGTTGGCTGGAATTCTTCGTTCCGTGACGGTTCGGGGGAATCTTCACAGCCTGGCACTCGTCTGTCTGTACGGGGGTAGGGGGACTGAAGGGACGCAATCGGCAGGACGGGACATCCCGCCCGCGTAGAAACGGCGCATGCCGGGCAGCAACCCTGAAGTCGGACAGTGGTGGGGAGTTGAAAGTCCTTGGAAACGGAAGAGCGTCATGGCGCGACGGAGCCTGCGCCGGTCCGGGCGGCGCGGGGTGCGGCGTCCACGGCGGCGAAGGGCCGGCCGGTGATTCCTCGGCAGCAGCTCTGGGTCGAGGAGCCCGCGCTGCGGCGGCGGATGCCCGACCCGGTGCGGACGGCGGCCGTGCGGGCCGTGCTGATCATGTCGCTGACGATGATCCAGGCGATGGTGGCCTTCCTGTCCACGCTGGCGGGGTCCTGGCTGGCCTTCCCGATGGTGCTGAGCAGTGTGGCCAGCACGGTCGTCGCGACCTGGTCGGTGCTGGACGTGTGGGTCACCCGGCAGGTGTGGAATCAGCGCAACGGCGTGGTGTCGATGCCGAGCAGCTCCGCCCGGCGGCTGCGCCGCGAGAGGCGCAGGGCGAGGCGGGCCGCCCGCACCGAGCAGCGGGACGATGCCCGGATACGGCGACGGGGCGTGGGGCGCGGGCTGTCCCGGGCCTGAGCCCCGGCCTCCTCCTTCTCAGTCCCTGCCGGGCCGCGGGGCCGCCTCCGGGGCCGTGTCCGGCATCTCCTCGGCGGACGGGCCCGTGGCCTGGGCCGGGAGCACCTGGGGCGTCGGTGCGCCGCGCTTGAACATGCGGGTGGCGGTGATCTCCCCGTGCACGGTCTCGACGCCGGGGTCCTGCTGCGGAAGTCCGGGGCGCAGGTGCTCCTCGACGCTGATGTATTTCAGCCCGGCCCGCAGGTCGGCGTCGTTGCGCAACCTGATCACCAGGGGGAATTCGGCGAGCGCCGTCGTGTCGAAGAGCCCTGTGGTGTAGAGCAGCTGGACACCCAGCGCGTCCGAAACGGCTCGCTGGAGCTCCAGCAGATAGGTGGCGTTGGCGCGGCCGATGGGGTTGTCGAGGAACAGCGTGCCCGCGTGGTGGCGCTGGTGGCGGTCGCGGCCCCGGTCGTTGCTGCGCAGCGCGGCCATGGTGCAGTACAGGGCGATGGCGGCGGTCAGCAGCTGGCCGCCGGAGAAGACGTCGCCCATCTGCCCGACCGGCACCCGTTCGGCGCGCAGTACCGCGTCCGGCTTGAGGATCTCCACGGCGATGCCCTTGGGCTCGAGGGCCGCCTGCACTCCGCGCAGCAGCAGGGACATACCGTCCCGGCGCAGGTCCGAGTTCTTCTTCAGGGCCGCCTTGGTGGCCTCGTCGATGACCTCGCCGAGCCGTTCGGTCAGTGTCGCCTGGTCCGGTTCCTCGAAACGGATGCGGAGGAACTCCTGACCTGACCACTCCCCCAGCCCCTCGGGGAGCTGGGAGAGGCGCTGGGCGGAGCGGAGCGTGGTGAGCGCCGAGTCCACCAGGCCGCGCAGCCGGTCGACGATCGAATCGCGGTTGCGTTCCAGCTGGGCCAGTTCGTCGGTGAGGACCCGCAGCCGCGGGGCGAAGGCGATGGCCCACTTCTCCGCGTGCTCGGGCAGTGCGGCGGCCGGGAGTTCGCGGATCTGCTGACGGGCCGGGGTGCGGACCTGTTCGTAGCGGGTGGAGTTGGCGTGCCGGACCAGTACATCGCTCGCCTCCCGTACGGCTGCTTCCGCGGCGGACAGGTCGGCGGCGCAGCCGCGCAGCGAGCGGCGGGCCTCGGCGGCGGACTGCCTGGCCTCGTCGAGGCTGCCGGGATACGGCTCGGGGGTCTCGGCTTCGTCTTCGCCGTGGTCCCTGAGGAGGTCGCGCAGGAGGGCTGCCGTCTCGTCGAAGCCTCCGGCGGAGTCCTCGGCGGTGCGATGGGCGTGCAGCAGCTCGGCGTGGGCCGCCCTGGCGGTGTCCAGCGACGCGGTGGCCGAGGCGAGCTCGGCCGTCGCGGTGCGCAGGAGGGTCTGGGCCTGTTCGGCGTCGGCGGGGACCTGTTCGTCCGGGAGCTCGGTGTGCAGGCTCTCGCCGTCGGCGGGGGCCAGCCGCTCGGCCTCGCCGCGCAGCCTGCCCAGCTGCTCGCTGGCGGCCGACGCGCGGGTCTCCAGGAGCTGGACCAGGGATTCGGCACGGGCGACGGCCGCCTGCCGGGACGGGCCGTCGGCGCCGTCCGTCCCTTCCAGAAGCTGGGCGGCCCGGGTGCGGACCTTGTTGGTGAGCCGGTCGAGCTCGGCCAGAGCGGCGCTCTCGTCGCTCTCCGCGCGGGCCTGTTCGGCGCGCAGGTCCGCGCCGACGCCGACCTTCTCGTAGAGCTGGGACGCCGCCCGGTACGCCTCGCGCAGGGCGGGCAGCGCGTGACGCGGGGCGTCCGCCGCGGGCTCCGGGATGTGCTCGGGCGCGCCGGCGATCTCGGCCCGTTCGGCCCGCAGGGCGCGGGCGGTCCTGCGGGCGTCGTCCGCGGCCCGCTGGGCGGCCCTGCGGTCCTCGTCGGCGGCCCTGGCGCGCTCGAGACATGCGGTGGCGCGGGCCTCGGACTCGGCCGCCTCGTCGACCAGTTCGCGCAGCTTCACCTGCCAGCCCGCCCGTTCACGGAGGCGGAAGGCGAGCCCGGCGAGGGCGTCGGCGGCCCGGCGGGCACGCTGGGCGGCCTCCTGGCGTTCGTCGCGGACCCGGGCGGTGTCAGCGGCGGCCTCGTCGGCCTCGGCGCGCTCGGTACGGGCCTCGGCGAGCGCGGACTCGGCCGTCTCTGCTGCCGTACGGGCCGTGCCGGCCGCTTCCGCCAGTTCCGCGAGCCTGCCGGGCGGGCAGTCCGCCCGCCAGGAGCCGATCCGGGCGGCGAGCGCGCGGTCCGCGGTGAGGCGGGCCGCGAGTGTGCGGATGTCCTCGTCGCGGGCGGCGGCGCGGCTCCTGAGCGCGTGCCGCTCCTCGTCCGCGGCGTGTTCGTCGTGCATGGCCGGGTTCGGCGGGACGAGGAACACCCCGTCGGTGGGTGCGGCGGAGCCGGTCGCGGGCTCCGGGACGGGTGCGAGCAGGGCGGCGGCGGTGCCGACGGCCACGGCGGAACGCGGTAGCAGGGCGGCGGCGGCGAGGACCTCACGGGCGCGGGCGTGTGCGTCCGGGTCGGTGATGACGACGCCGTCGACGAGTTCGGGGCGGGCCGCGAGTACGGCCGCGTGATCGGCCGGGTCGACGGCCTGGGCGAGGTAGCGCCAGCCGGGCAGGGCGGGGATGCCGTGCTCGCCGAGGTACTCGACGGTGGCGAGGACGTCGGGGCCGGGCGGCAGCAGTCCGCCGTCGCCGAGCGCGCCCAGGATGCGGGAGTCGTCGGCGGCGGCGGTGCGCAGCTCGAAGAGGCGTCGTTCGGCGGAGCCGACACCCTGGTCCAGCAGTTCGCGCAGCTCCTCCGCGTTGCGGTCGAACTCGGCTGCGGTGAGCGACTGTTCGGCCGTGCGCGGCCGGCGGGCCATGACGGTGTGGCTGCCGAGCGCGGCCGGTTCGGCTCCCTCGCCGTCCGGGCCCTCCTGGTACGGGTCCTGATCCTCGGCGCCGGTCTCGGGTCCGTCGGGGCCGGAATCGGGTCCGGCCGCGCTGCGCCGCGGCCGGGGTACGCCGCTGGTCTGTGCGGGCAGGCCGAGCAGGTCGGCGAGGCGGTGCTCGGCGGCGATCGACTCGGCGGCCCTGAGCTCGGCCTCGTAGGCCTGTTCGGCGCCCCGTGCTCCGTCGGCGGCCCGCGCCGCGGCGAGTTCGGCGCGGCTCTCGGCCGCCGCTGCCTGCCGGGACCGGTCCGCCGCTGATCCGGCGGCCTCGCGTGCGGTGTCCCAGGCGGCCACCGCGGACTGTTCGGCGTCGTTCGCGGCGAGGGCCGCGCGGGCCGGGTCGGCGTTCGGCGCCGTGTCGTCGAGCCAGCCCGCCCGGACCGCTTCGGTGGTCTCCTGCTCGACCTCGGCGAGCCGCTGGCGGAGGTGGCCCGCCTCGCTGCGGGCGCGCTGTGCCTCGGTTGCGGCGGTGGTGGCGTCACGGTGCGCGGCCTCGCCCGTGGTCTGGAGGGTCTCGGAGCGCTCCTCCTCCTCGTTGGCCACGCGCTCGCCCGCCTCGGCGGCGGTGTGCAGGGCCCGTACGAGGTCGGCCGCGGCGGTGGCGCGCGCCGCCAGCGCGGGGGCCGCGTCGCGCTCGGCCTCGCGGATGGCTACGGCGACGCGGGCGGCCCGGTCGGCGGCGGCGCGGTGGCGCAGCACGGCCTCGGCCGCCTGCCACGCGGAGTGCAGGGTGCGGGCGTCGCCCAGCTCCCGGCGCTGGGCCGCCGCGCTCTTCTCTGCCGCGGTGAGCGCCAGGGAGGCGTGCCGGTAGGCGAGTTCGGCCGCGATCAGGTCGGCGCGGCCGCGGGTCCGCTCGGCGCCGGTGACGGTGTGGGCCGCGCCGGTGACCTGCTGGGCGAGCTCGGCGGTGCGGCCGCGCTCCTCGCCGGCGCGGGCGGAGAGCCTGCGGGCCAGGGTGCGGGTGCGGCGCTCGGCACCGGCGTGGACGTCCCGGGTGCGCGAACGCGTTGCGGTGGCCTCGACGATGCGGCCGAGCAGGTCGACGGAGCCCGCGGTGAAGTCGCGTTCGGCGGTGAGTTCCGCGCGGCGGCCCAGCTTGTTGCCGAAGCCGCTGACGAGGTCGGCGAGGCCGTCGGTGTCGCGGGTGTCGGTGACGGCACGCAGCAGCAGGTCGGTGAAGTCGGAGTCCTTCTTGACCGCGAAGAGTCCCGCCGCCTCGCCCTCGTCGGCGTTCATCTCGCGCTGGTAGCGGAAGAGTTCGGGGTCCAGGCCGAGGTCACCGAGGTGCTCGTTCCAGCGGTCGTGGATCTCTTCCCAGTGCACGTCGAGGTGCTGGTAGAACTTGCCCGCCTCGGTGAGCGCGTCCCGGAAGCCCTTCATGGTGCGGCGCCTGCCGCGGGCGCCCGAGACGCCTTCGGCGGGGCGGCCGACCGAGGTCGCCTCGGCGACGGGCAGCGAGTCCAGGCCGAGTCCGGGACCCGGCCGGAAGGAGTACCAGGCCTCGGCGAACTTCCTGGGGTCGTTGGAGACCTGCCGTCCGCGCCACTCGCTGACCTTGCCGACGACCACGCACTCACCGGTCAGGGTGTGCTGCCACTCCAGCGCGACATGGCCGCAGTCCTCGGCGAGCAGGAACTTGCGCAGTACGCCGGAGCTGGCGCCGCCCAGGGTGTTGCGGTGACCGGGCAGCATGACGGAGAAGATCAGCTTCAGCAGGACGGACTTGCCGCCGCCGTTCTCCAGGAAGAGCACTCCGGCGGGGGCCGGGCGGCGGAGCGGGCCGACCGGTTCGTCCTCGAAGAACTCCGCCTGCGCCGGTGCGGGGTGGGGTACGGGTTCGCCGACCCCGCGCAGGTCAAGCACGGTGTCGGCGTAGCGCGCACCGGCAGGCCCGATGGAGTAGAGGCGGACCCGGGACAACTCGTACATGGCGGCGGACTCTCGTCGTTCAGGCAGCGGGAGGAAGACGTCGGTGGCGGAGCCGGCCGTGCGGTGGCCGGCCCCGGCGGTGGGGGCCGGTCAGCCGTGGAAGGGCAGGCCGGCGTCGGCCGCCAGCTCAAGGTCGTCGGGGTCGGGGGGCGGGAGCAGCGTCGCCGATCCGTCGGTGACCGGTACCACGCCCAGTTCGAGCAGTTCGGCCATGGCGGCGCTCCCTGCCATGTCGCGGACCTGGAGCTGGTAGCGGGCCGTGGTACGGAAGGCCCCTCCGGCGTCGTCCCCGGTGCGCTGGAGGAAGCCGGAGTCGGTGAGGAAGGCGACGGCCTTGCCGACGATGCCTGTGGTGGAACCGGCCAGCCGCCGGGCGTCCTTCGTCGCTCCGGTGGAGCTGCGCCGGGCGTAGACGCGCCAGCCGGCCTCCAGGCCGGGGGCGTCACTGGCCGGGTCGGTGTTGTCGCCGTGCTCGTCGGCGCGCTCCTCCAGGCGGTGGCAGGCCTGGCGTACGAAGGCGTCGACGCCGTTGACCGTGATCCTGCCGATGTAGCCGTCGTCGGCGAGGTCCTCGGGGCGCGGGAAGGCCATCGCGGCGACGGCCAGATGGGCGAGCCCGTGCAGGAACCGGTCGGCGGAGTCCGGGGAGGCCCGGCGGGCGTAGTCGCCCATGCGTACGGCGAAGACCGAGTCCTCGCCCGCAGTGACGGCCATGCCGGCCCGGGTCGACACCTCGAGCACGACGAGACCGAGCCCGGTGGCCACGGCGTCGGCGAGCCGGGCGAAGGCCGGCTCCTCCCGGTAGCGGCGCAGCAGTTCGGCGTACTCGGCGTCGCGGGCGGGCAGCAGCTTGGGCTGGAGCCCGAATGCGACGAGCCGGGCGGCGTCGGCGGCATCGGCCGGGGTGACGGCGGCGGGCGCGGACGGCGGGGCTGCCGCGGTCCGGTCGGCCGGGTGCGCGGCGCTCGGCTCGCCCCACGCGTCGGTGTGCTCTGCGCGGTGGTCGCTCACGACGGGCGCTCCTTGCTGCGGACGGTCTTCGGTACGGAACGGGCGGGCCGGCTGCCGCGTGCCGCCGGGTGGTGCGGCGCGGCGAGCGTGCTCGTGGGGCCTGACGGGGCGGCGGCGGTCCGGTCGGGCAGTGGCGCTCTCATGCCACCTCCGTGCGATCCGCGGTGATACCGGCCGCGTCCAGCAGGGCCGTGCCGACGATCAGGTCGGCGCCGCCGAATTCGGGGTCCTCCAGCTGGGTCCCGTCGTCCACGGAGAACAGCAGGCGGCGCTCACCCTGCCGGTAGGCGGTACCTACCGGGGGGCTCGCCGCGTGCACCGCGAGCAGGGCGACCAGGTAGGGGAGGTCGGGATCGCGCCGTCTGGCCTCGGCCAGCAGACCGGAGAGGCGGCGCGGTGCGTCGTGCTCCAGGTCCAGCAGCTCCATGGCGCTCGCCAGCTGTTCCTCGCTGAAACGGCTGTCGGCCGGGGTGGCGATCAGATCGGGTTCGGGCATCTCGGCGCCCAGGTGTTCGCGCTCCAGCGGCGGTGTCAGCAGCATGTCGACCAGGTCTGCGACCCGGACCGACGTGGGGGTGCGCAGCCCGGTGCCGTGGGTGAAGAACGCGTCGGTGGCGCGGATGGCCTGCTCCACGGGGAGCGGCAGCAGCGGCGCCAGCAGTTGTCCGTACAGGTCGAGGCCGGTGCGGGTGGCCGGCTGGGCGAACGCCTGCCGGTCCTGCTCGGCGCGGAAGAGCGGTCCTGCCTCCAGCAGCCGGGACTGGAGCTGGGTGTGGCGGCGGATGCAGTCCTTGACGATGTCGACCAGCTCGGCGGCGCGCCGCTTGTGCTCGGGCTCCTCGGCCTCGTCGCGGGCCTTGCGGATGTTGGTGAGGATGGCGTTCTCGTGGCGGTAGCGGTCGGCCACGTGGTCCAGCGCCTCGGCGATCATGTCGGGCACGGCGTTGAGCCAGTCGACCGCCCGGACGTTGCGCCGGGTCGCGTCGAGCGTCTTGCGGAGGGTTTCCGCGTACTGCACGGTCCGGTAGCGGGCCTGCTCGGCGGCGAGCTGCGCGTCGGCCAGGCGTCCGCGGCTGATCAGGACCTCCAGCTTCACCTCGGCGGCGATCTGGGCGCTGGTGACGTCCGTGTCGAGGGCGCCGACCAGGACGTTGACCGCTTCGTCGGTGGCCCGCAGGTAGACGCTGCCGCCGTATCCCGCGACTTCTTCGATCAGCTTGAAGTCGTAGTCCCGGCGGACGTAGGTGCCGTCCGGGCCGAAGGTGCCGTATACGGCGCGGAAGCCGCGGTCCACGCTTCCGACGTTGATGAGGTTGTCCAGCACCCAGCGGGCGACCCGTTCGTGCTCGGCGACCGGGCGGCGCGGGGCCTGGGCGCCGACGCGCGGGAGGAGTCTGGTCACTATCTGGTCGTGGTCAGCACCGGTGTCGAAGTCCATGTTGAGCGTGACGAGGTCGATCGCGGCCAGTGCGATCTCGGCCATCGCGTAGACGGTGAACTCACCGGCGAGATTCGCCTTGCGCACGTCGAGGTCGTGCAGCGGCGCCGTGCAGGCGAGTGCGCGCAGCCGCCGCGAGAGCCCCTCGTCGGCGGCCGGGCCCGGTGCGGGCCGGGGCCCCGCGCTGAGCTGGGGCGCAGCGTTGTCCGTGTAGGCAGGCGAAGTCACGCTGCACAGATTAGGTCCTCGGACTGACAACGGTCGAAACGGCGCAGAAGCGGCTGGTTGCCCCGGAGTCGGTCATGCTCCGCCGGACGGCTCCGCGCGGCCCGGCGGTTCCTCGGCCGCAGCCCTTCGCGGGACTTCGACGCCGACGGCAACTCCCGCCGTCCGCCGCGTCGGTGAGGGGGCCGTCGCGGTCCAGGACCGGTCCGGCGGTGTCGCGCCGCGCGCCCCCGACGCGCAACGCCCTGCTGTTGGTGCCCGGTCAGACGGCGGGTGCGTCCGGACCGATCCTGCTGCGCACGGCTGTCTGGACCTCGGCCTCCTCGGCCGGGTCGGCGGCCAGCCTGCGCAGCCGCTCGGCCACCCTGATGTCGCCGGTCTCCGCGTGGAGTGCGGCGACCTCTCGGGTCGTCTCCTCGCAGTCCCACAGGCATTCGACGGCGAACCCGGTGGGGAAGGAGGGGTCGGTGGCGGCCAGCGCCCGGGCGGCCCTGCCCCGCAGGTGCGAGGAGGACGTCTCGCGGTAGACGTGGCGCAGCACGGGAGCGGCGCAGGCGATGCCCAGCCGTCCGGTGCCGTCGACCAGGGTCCACAGCCGGGGGGCGTCCGGCCCGTCGCCGCGTACGGCTTCGCGCAGGGCGCCGAGGACCAGGGACGCGTCCTGTGCACCGCCGCGGCCGGCCAGCACTCCGGCCGCCGAGGCGCCGAGCGCGTCGGGCCGCCGGGCCCAGCGGCGTGCGCGCTCGACTGCCGCCTCGCCGCACATCCGCTCGAAGGCTGCGACGGCCGCGTCGGCGACCGTGCGGGACGAGCTGACCGCCGCGGCCTCGATGAGGTCGAGCACGACCGGGTCCTGGGCCTCCGTCAGATAGTGCAGCGCGGCGCACCTGGCGCCTTCGGGGCCGCTGCGGGCGGCCTCGACGATGACGGGACGGTCATCGGGTCCGGCGACCGCGGAGAGGCAGCGGGCAGCCGGCACATGGAGGTCGCTGCCCCGGTCGAGCCCCTGTTGGGCCCAGTCGAAGACTGCCTGGACGCTCCAGCCCGGGCGGGGTCCGCCGGGCCGCATCTGCCGCTGCCAGCGGTCGAAGGAGCCCTGTTCGGAGGCGGCCCGGACCCGGGCACCGACCGCTTCGCGCGGATCGTCGGCCCAGAGCCGCCAGGGCCGGGGCTCGAAGGCGTCACGCACCGTGGCGGCCAGTTCGGCGGTCCCCTCGGCGTCGGTGGCGAAGCGGGCGAGGACGGGGACGGCGAGGGACCGGAGTCCGGCGTCGTCGTCGCGCAGGGCCAGCTCGTCCAGGGCCCAGGCCCAGTTGGAACCGGTCGCGGCGTAGCGCCGCAACAGGGCAAGGGCGTCCTCGCGTCCGTAGGAGGCGAGGTGGCCGAGTACGGCGAGGGACAGGCCGGTCCGTGACTCGTCCGTGTCGAGGTGGTCGTCGGGATCGGCGAGGTGCCGCTCGATCTCCTCGATGCCGCCGTCGAGATCGAGAAACAGGCGTGCGTAGTAGAGGGAGCGGTTCTCCACCTGCCAGTCGTGACGCGGATCGCTCAGGACGCAGTGGTTGAGAGCCGCCAGGGCCTCGGGGCGCGGTGCGGCGAGCGCGTGGAGCGTGCCGTCGCCGCGGCCCCTCTGCAGCAGGCCGAGCAGGGTGCCGCTCGGCGCTATGAACGGATCGAACATGGGAAAAGCCTCACATCAAGCTGTCGACGCAACCGGGACTGTGCAGTTCCACGTGCCGGGGACTCCCCTAGGCCGCGCAGCAACATGATCGGCCGACCGCCGTCTTCTGCCTGGTGTAGAGCATCTTCCTGCCTCTCGTCGGTGGCCCGAATCGGACCCGCGACGTCATGATGACCCAGCCATTTCGCCACCGCGACCACATTTACGGCGGACCCGGTCAGCGGGAACCGAAGAGTTCCAGCAGGTCGGCCTTGCCGAACATGCGTGCGGTGTCCAGTGCGGAGGGTGTTCCGGCCGCCGGATCGGCCCCTGCCGCGAGCAGGGCCTCGATCACCGCGTCCTCGCCCTTGAAGACGGCTCCGGCGAGCGGCGTCTGGCCCCGGTCGTTGGCCCGGTCCGGGTCGGCGCCACGGCCGACCAGGGCCGTGACCGCGGGGGCGTTCCCGTGATAGGCGGCGAGCATCAGCAGCGAGTCGCCCCGGTCGTTGGTGAGGTTCACGGGAACTCCGGCGTCGACGTACGCCGCGAGCGCCTCGGCGTCGCCGTGGCGCGCCAGGTCGAAGACCTTGGTCGCCAGCTCCACCACCTCGGGATCAGGGGTTTCGCTCATCGGGGTGCCACCTTCCGTTAACCGATTTCGCCGCTGCCGGCCCGCTGGGGGCATGCGCCGTGAGGCCGTACGAGTGAATCGACAGAGTACTGCCCGGCCGTACACATGCCCCGGTCCGCCCTTGGCAAAAGATCACGTCGAACGACGGCGGAGCGATGAGCGCCCCCGAAAAGGCCTTCGACCCGTGCCGCACTGTCTGCCAGTCCAGTGAAAAACCCCACTATTCACCCGCTTGCACCTTTTATCCTATAGATACTTCCGGTGACCCTGGAAGGACTCATGGTGACTGTCCCCCCAACCAGGAGAACCACTCATGATCCTTTCCATGTCAGGCGTCGTCATCCTCGGCATCATCGTCTTCCTGTTCTTCAGGAAGGACGGCCTCAAGGCGTCGCACGCCCTCGTCACCGCCCTGTTTGGCTTCTACCTGGCCGGCACCGCCATCGCACCGAGCATCACCGCGGGTGGCGCGAGCCTCGCCGGCCTCTTGGGCGGGATCAAGTTCTGACGTTCCCGCCCCCGCTCCCACCCCCCTTCAGGAGACAGACGTGGCCCGGCGACCACTCCCCCGCATTCTGAGCAGCGGCAGCGCACCGATCGCTCGCAGTCGCGAGATCGCGCGCACGGCCGCCGACAGCGCCACCGATGTGCTCCACCCGCTGATCATGATCACTCGTGGTCTGCGGCTGCTGGCCGGTGCAGGACGGCAGAAGTGGGCCGCGACGCCCAAGGACCGGCGTGGTCCCACGCTGTTCCTCGTCGCGGCCTGCGTGCTCGTGGTCGCGCTCATCCCGTACGGGTCGCTGCTGGCCCTGGTCGCCGTGATGAGCGCCGCCGCATGGAAGGGACGGGAGCGCACTCCCGTCAGGACCGGTCCTGACGAGGCGGAGACCGGGCGCCTGCAAGCCCTGTACGAGGCGCTCGTGCCGTACTTCTCGACGGCCGACGATCCCAGTCCGCTGTTCGCCCACGGCGGCGACTGGGACGAGGTCTTCAGCGGGTACGAGTTCGACGGCGACGGCCGCGTCTCCCGCCTCCGGGTGAGGTATCCGGCGTACTTCACCGACAGCGAGGCGGCCTCCCGCGCCCGGATCGAACAGTTGCTGCACGCCAAGTCGGGCCGCGGCCGGGAGTACCACTTCAGCTGGGACGAGGAGGGCAACCAGCTCGTCATGAGCGTGCTCGACGCCCTGCCCACCTCGATCACCGCCCAGCGCTTCGTCACCGCCCCCGGCGAGACCGTCCTCGGCTTCACGGACGACGACGCGGTGCAGCGCACCGTTCCGGTGAGCGACGGGGACGGCACCCGGGACGCGCCCGGCGTCGTCTGGCGCACCGGCGCACGCTCCACGGAGCCGCATCTGCTCATCGCCGGACAGCCCGGCAGCGGCACCACCACGCTGCTGCGCTCCATCGCCCTCCAGGTGCTCCAGCAGGGCGACATCCTGATCATCGAAGGCAGCGGAACCGGCGAGTACGCCAGCTTCAACGGCCGCGAGGGCGTGCTGGCGGTGGAGTGCGGGCTGGCCGGGGCGCTGTCCACCCTGGAGTGGGCGGCGCACGAGACGGAGCGCCGGCTGATCGAGGCGAACCGGGCCCGTCAGTCCGGCGACGCCGTCCCCGAGGACACCAGGCGTCCGCTCTGGATCCTGCTGGACCGGCCCAGCGTTCTCGCCCATCTGGCCGCCGCCGACGACGGCGGGCCCGATCCGCAGGAACTGCTGCAGGTACCCCTGCGGCACGGCAGGGCCGCCAACGTCACCGTGGTGATGACCGAGCAGTTCGACGGTCTGGAGGGCCTGAGCGACACCGTGCGGAGCCACACCAGGGCGCGGGTGGTGCTCGGCCGCTGCTCCCCCGCCCAGATCGAGTCCGTCCTGGGCGTCGAGCCGCACACCACGCCGACCCCGGACGTGCCGCCCGGCCGCGGCTACGCGCGGTTCGGCGCCGGCCCGGTGCTGCGCATCCAGGTGCCCGCCACGCCGGACCCGTACGACGACGCGACCAGCGAGGCCCAGCGCCAGGCCGTGCTCGGGCTGCTGCCCGAACGCCGGACGGCGATCGAGGCGACCGCACCCGGCCCGGATCCGGAGCCGGAGAGCACCTTCGCCGTGGCCGACCCGGCGCCGCAGGACAACGGGGCGACGTCCGAACCGGTGCCTGCGAACGTGGTGACCGCCTCCGTCCCCATGGAGGCCGTGGCCGTCAGCGACTGACGGCGGCGGACGGACGGGAGGGCCCGCGGATCACTCGATCCGCGGGCCCTCCCGCACTCCCCGGCTCGGGCGGCCAGCACTCTGCGGCTCAGGCGACGAACGTCCGAGGAGCCTCCGCACCGGCCGCCGCGCCCGAGCTGACGAGCCCGGCGGCGGCAGCGAGCCGCAGCGCCGCCTCGTCCGCCACCGGCCCGCCGACGGTGAACGGCAGCCGCACGTATCCCTCGAAGGCGCCGTCGACCCCGAACCGGGGCCCGGACGGCACCCGCACCCCGACCCGCTCCCCCGCCACCGCGAGCCGCGAACCGGAGAGGCCGCCGGTGCGCACCCACAGCGTCAGACCGCCGCGCGGTACGGCGAACTCCCAGTCCGGCAGCTCCCGGCGCACGGCCGTGACCAGCGCGTCCCGGTTGTCCCGGGCCTGCTCCCGGCGGATCTGCACGGCCTGCTCCCAGCCGCCGGTGCGCATCAGCCAGTTGACGGCCAGCTGTTCGAGGACCGGGGTGCCCATGTCGGCGTAGGCACGGGCGGCCACCAGGCTGCGGATGACGTCCGGTGCGGCGCGTACCCAGCCGATCCGCATGCCCGCCCAGAAGGCCTTGCTGGCCGAACCGACGGTGAGCACGGTGCTGCCCGCCGGGTCGAAGGCGCAGACCCGGCGCGGCATCCGTACGTCGTCGTCCAGGTGCAGCTCGTTCATCGTCTCGTCGACGACCAGGACCGTACCGGCCGAGCGGGCGGCGTCCACCAGCGCCCGGCGCCGGTCCTCGTCGGCCAGGGCCCCGGTGGGGTTGTGGAAGTCCGCCACGACGTACGCCAGCCGGGGCGCCGCGTCCCGCAGCACCTGGCGCCACCGGTTCATGTCCCAGCCGCCGAGCCCCTCCTCCATGGCCACCGGCACCAGCCTGGCGCCCGCCTCCCGCATCAGCTGGAGGATGTTGGCGTAGCTCGGGGACTCCACCGCGATCCGCTCGCCGCGGCCCGCGAACAGGTGGCAGATCGCGTCGATCGCACCCATCGCCCCGGTGGTGACCATGATCTGTTCGGGCATCGTCGGAATGCCGTCGGCGGTGTACCGGTCGGCGATCATCTGCCGCAGCGCGGGCAGTCCCGCCGGGTAGTCACCGTGGGTGTGCGCGTAGGGGGCCAGCTCCTCCAGGGCGCCCTGGACGGCCCGGGTCAGCCATGGCTCGGGGGCGGGCAGCGAGGCGCAGCCCAGGTCGATCATCGATCCGAGGGCCTCGGGGGGCAGCGGCTCCAGGCCGCGGGCGGGCAGCGGGTTGCCCGCGGGCACCGCCGTCCAGCTGCCGGCCCCGCGCCGGGACTCCAGGAACCCTTCGGCCCGCAGTGCCTCGTAGGCCGCGGCGACCGTCGTACGGCTGACGGCGAGGGCGAGCGCCAGTTCCCGTTCGGCGGGGAGCCGGGCGGCGACCGGGACCCGGCCTTCAAGGACGAGCAGCCGGATGCCGTCCGCGAGGGCGCGGTAGGCCGGGGGCCTGCGGTTGCCCGGGCCCGTCGGCTTGGGCTGCTGGGCCTGGAGCTGCCGGGCGAGCTGCGCCGCGCCGACGGCCGAAGTCCACTGCGCCACGATAATCAGTCCACCTTCCTCGGATTGGCCATGGTTGGCGGCCAATCCCCTGCCACAGAGTGACACGCAGCAGTCCACTACCACCACACCAGGGGGCACCACTTGTCCACCAACGCCGCCCCGCGCGGAGCCCACCTCACCCGTCGGCTGATCCAGCTGTACGCGGGTCTGGCGCTGTACGGGGCGAGTTCGGCGCTGCTGGTCGTCGCCGGGCTCGGTCTGGAGCCGTGGGGCGTGCTGCACCAGGGGCTCGCCGAACGCACCGGGATCTCCATCGGGGTCGTCTCGATCATCATCGGCGCGATCGTGCTGGTGCTGTGGATCCCGCTGAGGCAGCGGCCGGGCCTGGGGACCGTCTCCAACGTCTTCGCCGTGGGCATCGCGATGGACGGCACGCTGGCACTCGTCCCCGAGGTGCACGGGCTCTTCGCCCGGGCCGCGGTGATGGTGGCGGGGATCGTGCTCAACGGTGTCGCGACGGGGCTGTACATAGCCGCCCGGTTCGGTCCCGGCCCGCGCGACGGCCTCATGACCGGACTGCACGCGCGCACCGGCCGCTCCGTGCGGCTCGTGCGCACGGCGATCGAGGTGGCGGTCGTGCTGACCGGCTTCCTGCTCGGCGGCTCCCTCGGCGTGGGCACGGTCCTCTACGCCCTGGCGATCGGCCCGCTCGCCCAGTTCTTCCTGCGCTTCTTCGCGATCACGGACAAGGCGGGCCCCACGGTCACCGCCCCGACATCCGGGCAGGCCATACTGCCGCAGTGACTTCCGCACGCCACCCCTATCTGGACCACCCCGCCCCGCTCCCGTTCGCCCACCGCGGCGGGGCGGCGGACGGGATCGAGAACACCGCTGCCGCCTTCCGCCGGGCCGCCGACGCGGGCTACCGCTACTTCGAGACCGATGTGCACGCCTCGGCCGACGGCCGGCTGGTCGCCTTCCACGACGCCACGCTGGACCGGGTGACGGATGCCCGGGGCCGGATGGCCGAGCTGCCGTGGAGCGAGATACGCCGGGCCCGGGTGGCGGGCCGTGAACCGCTTCCGCTGTTCGAGGAACTGCTGGAGGAGTTCCCCGAGGCGCGCTGGAACGTGGACATCAAAGCCGGTCCTGCCCTCGAGCCACTGGTGGAACTGATCCGCAGGACCGGCTCCTGGGACCGGGTGTGTGTCGGCTCGTTCTCCGAGGCCAGGGTCGCCAGGGCGCACAAGCTGGCGGGCCCCCGGCTGGCCACCTCCTACGGAGTGCGCGGCATCCTCGCCCTGCGGCTGCGCTCCTACGGCATCCCGGCGGCGCTGCGGGCGGGCGCGGTGTGCGCGCAGGTACCGGAGAGCCAGGGCGGCGTCCGGGTCGTGGACCGGCGCTTCGTGCGGGAGGCGCACGCACGGGGGCTCCAGGTGCACGTCTGGACGGTGAACGAACCGGAGCGGATGGCAGCGCTCCTGGATCTCGGAGTGGATGGCATCATGACCGATCACATCGAGACGCTGCGTACGGTGCTGAGCGAGCGAAGGGCCTGGGCCTGACGCCGGCCCGGTGACGTCTCCACGGGGAGAGACGAGGGGTGCGCAATGAGCGCCGAGACCGCGGACACCGCCGGACCGGCCCAGGGCACGGGCGGGCCGCCGGACCCCGGCGAACGCCGGCGCGAGCAGCGCGGCTGGTACTTCTACGACTTCGCCTGCTCCGTCTATTCGACGAGCGTCCTGACGGTGTTCCTCGGCCCCTATCTGACCTCGGTCGCCAAGGCGGCGGCCGACACCGACGGCTTCGTCCACCCGCTCGGCATCCCGGTCCGTGCCGGGTCGCTGTTCGCCTACGCGGTCTCGGCGTCCGTCGTCGTAGCGGTCGTCCTGATGCCGGTCGTCGGCGCCGCCGCCGACCGCTCGGGGCGCAAGAAGCCGCTGCTGGCGGCGGCCGCCTACGTGGGCGCCACCGCGACGGCCGGGATGTTCTTCCTGGACGGCTCCCGCTATCTGCTCGGCGCGTTCCTGCTCATCGTGGCGAATGCCGCGATATCCGTGTCGATGGTGCTCTACAACGCCTATCTGCCGCAGATCGCCGAGCCGGACGAACGCGACGCCGTCTCCTCACGCGGCTGGGCGTTCGGTTACACGTCGGGGGCGCTGGTCCTCGTGCTCAACCTGATCCTCTACACGGGCCACGACTCCTTCGGGCTCTCCGAATCGGACGCCGTACGGATCTGTCTCGCCTCGGCCGGTGTCTGGTGGGGCGCATTCACCGTCGTTCCGCTGCGTCGGCTGCGCGACCGGAAGGTGGCGCCCGGCGGCCGCGGAGCGGTCGGGTCCGGGTGGCGGCAGCTGCTGTCGACCCTGCGCGACATGCGCCGCCATCCGCTCACCCTCTCGTTCCTGCTCGCCTATCTGGTCTACAACGACGGCGTGCAGACGGTGATCTCCCAGGCATCGGTGTACGGCTCGGAGGAGCTGGGCCTCGACCAGACGACGCTGATCACCGCCGTCCTGCTGGTCCAGATACTCGCGGTGGCGGGCGCGCTGGGGATGGGCCGGCTGGCCCGGGTGTACGGCGCGAAACACACGATCCTCGGGTCCCTCGTCGTCTGGACGCTGATCCTCGTCGCGGGATACTTCCTGCCCGCCGACGCGCCGGTGTTCTTCTACGCGCTGGCCGCGGCGATCGGCCTGGTCCTGGGCGGCAGCCAGGCCCTCTCCCGCTCTCTCTATTCGCATCTGGTGCCGCGCGGCAAAGAGGCCGAGTACTTCTCGGCGTACGAGATGAGCGACCGCGGACTGAGCTGGCTGGGGCCACTGGTGTTCGGTCTCGCGTACCAGCTGACCGGCAGTTATCGGGATGCGATCATCTCGTTGGTGATCTTCTTCGTGGTCGGATCGGTACTGCTCGCGAGGGTGCCGGTGCGGCAGGCCGTGGCCGCGGCGGGCAATCCCGTTCCTGAACGGATTTAGACGTTGAAGTGAAAGGCCGGTAGTGTACGCCTTTGGCCTGCCCGGAGGACCGTTACTGCCAGTGGAAGAATCCAAACCGTTGGGTGACAACTTCTGCCAGATGTGACAAACCGGGCGTTGGCGGGTACTTGAACCCTGGCAAACCTGAATACTCAGCGGCACGACGGGCGACGCATGACCGGCAACGGGAATCTTTGCCGCCGACCGGACGTTGAGCCGGATGACGACGACAGCGACATTTGTCCTGTGGGCGACAAGCCCGGGAGGCACGATTCATGAGTGAGCGAGCTCTCCGCGGCACGCGACTTGTGGTTACAAGCTACGAGACGGACCGCGGCATCGATCTGGCCCCGCGCCAGGCGGTGGAGTACGCATGCCAGAACGGACATCGATTTGAGATGCCGTTCTCGGTAGAGGCGGAAATTCCGCCGGAGTGGGAGTGCAAGGCGTGTGGCGCCCAGGCACTCCTGGTGGACGGGGATGGCCCCGAGGAGAAGAAGGGCAAGCCTGCGCGTACGCACTGGGACATGCTCATGGAGCGGCGCACACGCGAGGAGCTGGAGGAGGTGCTGGCCGAGAGGCTGGCGGTTCTGCGCTCCGGAGCCATGAACATTGCAGTGCATCCACGGGACAGCAGGAAGTCTGCTTGACCGCGTAGCACCGCACTGAGACAGAGTCGCGGGCCGCGACACCTTGTGTGT
>NZ_JBHXUW010000078.1:0-33836 GCF_042672475.1 Streptomyces sp. NPDC127177 | reverse complement strand
ACCCACGAGGCGTGGGTGCGGGGCCGCTCTCCTGCCCGGATGCGGGCGTGACTACTCGACGGTGACGGACTTCGCCAGGTTGCGCGGCTTGTCGATGTCCCGGCCCATGGCCAGCGCCGTGTGGTAGGCGAAGAGCTGGAGCGGGATACCCATCAGGATCGGGTCCAGCTCGTTCTCGTTCTTCGGCACGACGATGGTGTGGTCGGCCTTCTCCTGCACCTGGTGGGCGACGGCGAGGATACGGCCGCTGCGCGCCTTGATCTCCTCCATCGCCGCGCGGTTCTTCTCCAGCAGGTCGTCGTCCGGCACGATGGCCACGGTCGGCATCGCCGGCTCGATCAGCGCGAGCGGGCCGTGCTTCAGCTCGGACGCCGGGTAGGCCTCGGCGTGGATGTACGAGACCTCCTTGAGCTTCAGGGAGGCCTCGCGGGCGACGGGGTAGCCGCGCACCCGGCCGATGAACATCATCGACTTGGCGTCCGCGTACTCCGCGGCCAGCTTCTTGATCTCGTCCTCGTTGTCGAGGATCTCGCTGATCTGGGCCGGCAGCCTGCGCAGCCCCTCGATGATCCGCTTGCCGTCGGCGACCGACAGGTCCCGGATCCGGCCGAGGTGCAGGGCGAGCAGCGCGAACGCGACGACGGTGTTGGTGAAGCACTTGGTGGAGACGACGCACACCTCGGGACCCGCGTGCACGTACGTACCGCCGTCGGCCTCCCGGGCGATCGCGGAACCGACCACGTTGACCACGCCGAGCACCCGGGCGCCCTTGCGCTTGAGCTCCTGGACGGCGGCCAGCACGTCGTACGTCTCACCGGACTGGGAGACCGCGACGTACAGCGTGTCGGGGTCCACCACCGGGTTGCGGTAGCGGAACTCGGAGGCCGGCTCGGCGTCCGCGGGGATGCGGGCGAGCTCCTCGATCAGCTGTGCGCCGATCTGGCCCGCGTGGTACGAGGTGCCGCAGCCGAGGATCTTGATCCGGCGGACCCCGCGCGCCTCGCGGGCGTCCAGGTTGAGCCCACCGAGGTGGACGGTGGCGAACCGGTCGTCGATCCGGCCGCGCAGCACCCGGTCGACGGCCTCGGCCTGCTCCGAGATCTCCTTGTGCATGTACGTGTCGTGGCCGCCCATGTCGTACGACTCGGCCTCCCACTCCACGGTGGTCGGGGTGGCCGTCGTGGTCGAGCCCTCCGTCGTGTACGTACGGAAGTCGTCGGCCTTGAGGGTGGCCATCTCGCCGTCGTCGAGGGTGACGACCTGACGGGTGTGGGTGACCAGGGCGGCGACGTCCGAGGCGACGAACATCTCCTTCTCGCCGATGCCGAGGACGACCGGGGAGCCGTTGCGGGCCACCACGATGCGGTCGTTGAAGTCGGCGTGCATCACGGCGATGCCGTACGTGCCCTCGATCGAGCGCAGTGCTTCGCGGACCTTCTCCTCCAGGGTGTCGGCCTCGGAGCGGGAGATCAGGTGGACCAGCACCTCGGTGTCGGTCTCGGAGAGGAAGACGACGCCCTCGGCGACGAGCCTGGTGCGCAGCTCGGATGCGTTGTCGATGATCCCGTTGTGGACGACGGCGACCTTGCCGGCGGCGTCCAGGTGCGGGTGGGCGTTCTCGTCGCTCGGGGCGCCGTGGGTGGCCCAGCGGGTGTGGGCGATGCCGGTCGTGCCGGTGAACCGCTTGGGGACCCGGGCCTCCAGCTCGCGGACCCGGCCCTTGGCCTTGACCATCTTCAGCGCGGCGGGCTTGCCGGCCGCCGGCTTCCCGGTGATCACGATGCCCGCGGAGTCGTAGCCCCGGTACTCCAGCCGCTGCAGCCCTTCCAGCAGCAGCGGAGCCACATCACGCTTTCCGATATAACCGACGATTCCGCACATAGAGTCTCTGCCCCTCCGTCAATCCGACGCCGTACAGGTGATGCACGTGCGTGCACGTGTGCACGTGCGGGTAAGTGGGTGCCCGGCCTCAGCCGTAGACGATGCGGCGCAGCTGCCGGAGCGAGAGCTCCGGCGGTGCGACCGCCCGGTGCGGCAGCTCGGCCGCGATCCGTTCGAAGATCTCCGCGTTGACCAGGCCGCCGGACTGCAGTTCGCGGTGGCGGCGCCGGACGAAGTCGTCGGTCGTCTCGTCGAAGTACGCCAGCACGTCGAGGATCACCCGGGAGGCCTCACCGCGCTGGAGCGCGGTGCTGCGCACCAGGTGGTCAATGAGGTCGTCGTACGACGAGCGGCGTTCGAGCACTCGTCGATACTGCGGCGGAAGAGGCCGAAGCGCAACAATTCTGCCCGATATCGGGCAGGACTGCGGGCAAGCGGCCCACTTTCTGCGGTTCCCACCGGTTTCCGGGCTACGGGGTGCGGTTCGTGTGGCGCCCGGCGCGTCGCGTGCCGGACGCGGCCGCCGGGATGAATTCGGCCATAAGCCCCGGGTCGTCGGCCACGTTCCGGCATGGCCAACAGGGGGAAGTGGTCTACACCTTGACCATCCATTGGGTACGCGGTACGGATGTCGACGGTTCGGTTGGTCAGGAGATCCGCAGATGTGAACCCGTAGAAAGGGACCCGGCTTGTGAGACTGCACACGGCGCGGCGCAGTGCTCTTCCCCGTGCTCTACCCCGACTCCTCGGCTCGCTGCTTCTCGTCACGGCGGCCGGTATCTCCACCGCCTGCGCGGCCCCCACGGCATCGGCGGTGGCCGGTGGCCCGGCCGCCCTGACGCCCCGGCCGCTGGGCCAGGTAGTGCCCGCTCCGGCTTCGGTCAGGCCGGGCGGCACCCCGTACTCCATCAACGACGGCACCAGGATCCGGGTCGACGGCACCTCCGGCGAGGCCCGCAGGATCGGCGAGTACCTGGCCGGCGTGCTGCGCCCCTCCACCGGGTACGCCCTGCCGGTGACCGACAAGGACGGCGCCGACGGTATCCGGCTCCGGCTCGGCGCCCGCGACAGCAAGCTGGGCGCGGAGGGGTACACGCTGACGTCCGGGCGCGGCTCGGTCACCATCACCGCCCGGCAGCCGGCAGGGCTCTTCCACGGCGTCCAGACGCTGCGTCAGCTGCTGCCGGCCCAGGTGGAGGCGGACAGCCGCCAGAAGGGCCCCTGGAGCGTCGCGGGCGGCACCCTCACCGACGCGCCGCGCTACGGCTACCGGGGCGCGATGCTCGATGTCTCGCGGCACTTCTTCTCGGTCACCGAGGTGAAGCGCTACATCGACCAGGTCGCGCTGTACAAGATGAACAAGTTCCACATCCACCTCTCCGACGACCAGGGCTGGCGGATCGCCATCGACTCCTGGCCGAAGCTGGCCACGTACGGCGGTTCGACGGAGGTCGGCGGCGGGACCGGCGGGTACTACACCAAGAGCCAGTACAAGGAGATCGTGCGGTACGCGGCCTCCCGCTACCTGGAGGTGGTGCCCGAGATCGACATGCCGAGCCACACCAACGCGGCACTGGCCTCGTACGCCGAGCTGAACTGCGACGGCGTCGCACCGCCGCTCTACACCGGCATCGAGGTCGGGTTCAGCTCGCTGTGCGCGGCCAAGGACGTCACGTACGACTTCATCGACGACGTCCTCGGCGAGCT
Organism: Streptomyces sp. NPDC127177; assembly: GCF_042672475.1. Classification (NCBI taxonomy): domain Bacteria; kingdom Bacillati; phylum Actinomycetota; class Actinomycetes; order Kitasatosporales; family Streptomycetaceae; genus Streptomyces; species Streptomyces sp. NPDC127177. The sequence goes on along the minus strand of NZ_JBHXUW010000078.1, from coordinate 30,248 downwards.
GGCGGCGCTGACCCCGGGCAAGTACCTCCACATCGGTGGTGACGAGGCGCACTCCACCAGCCACGAGGACTACGCGAAGATCATGGGGAAGGCGCAGGCGATCGTCGGCAAGTACGGCAAGACCGTGATGGGCTGGCACCAGCTCACCGGGGCCTCGCCGGTCAAGGGCGCGGTCGCCCAGTACTGGGGCTACGACAAGACGAGCGCCGCCGACCGGCAGCAGGTCGTGGACGCCGCGAAGAACGGCACCCGGCTGGTGCTCTCCCCGGCGGACCGGGTGTACCTGGACATGAAGTACACGGACGAGACCGAACTGGGCCTGAAGTGGGCCGGTCTGGTCGAGGTGCAGCGCTCCTACGACTGGGACCCGGCGACCTATCTCACCGGTGCCCCGCAGGACGCGGTGCTGGGTGTCGAGGCGCCGATCTGGGCGGAGACGCTGACGGACAGCGACGACATCGACGCGATGGCGTTCCCGCGGCTGCCCGGGGCGGCGGAGCTGGGCTGGTCCCCGGCGGCGACGCACGACTGGGGCACGTACAAGCTGCGGCTCGCGGCGCTGGGCCCGCGGTTCACGGCGATGGGCATCGACTACTACCGGTCGCCCCAGGTGCCGTGGCCGGCGGAGCCGGGTGCGGCGGGGTGACCTGAGTCGATCAGGCCCGTCCGGCGGTGAGGCTGCGTCCTCGACCGCCGGACGGGCCTGATCCCGTACCGGCCTGAAGTGCCCGCCGGGCAGTGAACCAGTTGCCCCCGTTATCGACCGGAACGACTGGTTCCGCCTGGCCCGGCGGTGACCGGCACGGTCAGCGGGCCTTCTTGGCGTCCTCGATGGCCTTCGCGAGGTCCTCGAGGATCGGCGCGCACTTGTCGTAGCTGAAGATCGGCTCGGTGGTGCGGGGGATGATCTGGCCGGCCTTGACGGCGGGCAGCTCCGTCCAGGTCGGCTTGGACTTCAGGGCCGCGGGCTGGAGTGCGGAGGACCGGTTGTCCATCATGATGATGTCGGCGTGGTACTTGTCGACGTTCTCCCAGCTCAGCTCCTCGAAGAAGCCCGCCGCGTTCACCTTCGGCTCGACGAACTGCACACCCAGCTCCTGGAAGTACAGGGAGTCGGCGGCCGTCTTCGCGAGCGTGACGTAGAAGAGGTCCTGGCTGGCCGAGCCGATCATGACCTTGATGTCCGGCTTGGACTTCGCGGCGGCGCGCAGCCGGGCCGCGGCCTTCTCGAACCGGGCCTTGGCGTCCGTGACCGTCTTGGCCCTCACATCGGCGCCGAGCGACGCGGCGAGGTCCTCGTGCCGTTGGATGGCCTTGGGGATCGTGGTCTCGGCTGCCCACAGCGCGACACTCGGAGCAAGCTTGAGGATCTTGTCCTTGGACTGGTCCGGCACGTACCAGAGGGCGTCCTTCTCCCACATCGCGGTGACCAGCAGCTCCGGGCCGAGCGCCGCGTACTTCTCGACGTTGAACTCGCCCCAGACGTTGCCGAGTATCTCGACCTTGCTGATGTCCAGGTCACCGGCCTGCACGTCGGCCTTGCCGTCCTTGGTCTTCGTCGGGCCGAAGACGGCCTTGACCTCGACGCCGTAGTCGTGGAGCGCTGCGGCGACACCGGTGAAGGCGACGATGTTCTTCGGGACCGACTTGGCCTCGGCGGTCTTCCCGCGGTCGTCCTTGAAGCTCCACGGACCGGAGTCGCCGCTCTTCGAGCCGGTGGAACCCGAGCTCTTCCCGTCGCTGTCGCCGCAGGCGGCGAGTACGGCACCGAGACCTACGGCGCCGCCCATGGCCAGCAGGCCACGGCGGGTGGGACGGGACGCTCGGGCAGTGCGCATGACGGGGTCCGCTTTCGTACGAGCCGGAGACCGGCCAGTGACTTGTTCGAGGGAAGGTTAGCCTAACCTCAAGGTTTGTCGACCTGTCGACGGCCCCGCCCCGGAACGACGGGCCCCACCCTCCGTCACCGGACGACGACCCCGCCGTCCGTGTCACGGGCGCGCACGGTCCGGGTCGTCCGGGGTCCGGGTCGTCCAGGAAATGCCGCTCGCCGCTTCTGTCCGTACGAAGGTGTGTACGGGCTGACTCATCCGCCGAACATCCCCCGGCAGCCGTCCAGCCCCTCCACCGTGACGTCGACGGTCCGGTGTTCCTCCCACCGGGCGCGCTCCAGCCGCAGCCGCTGGAGCGTGACGCGCTCACCCAGCAGGGCGGCGACCGACAGTCCGTTCGGCTGGTAGCCGAGCCGGCGGGAGACGCCCAGCGAGCGCGGGTTGTCGGTCATCGCCGCCGAGACGGCCGCCCCGGCGCCGAGGCCGGCGAAGGCGAGGTGGAGGGCGGCGGCGCGCATCTCGGTGCCGATGCCCCGGCCCTGGTGCGCGAGCCCGAGCCAGGAGCCGGTGGAGGCCTCGCGCGTCACCGCGAAGTCCTTCGCCATGACGTCCTGCCGTCCGACCACCCGGCCCTCGTGCAGTACGGCGAGGCTCAGCGACCAGTCACGTACCGACCAGTCGGCGATCGTGGACAGCACATGCTGGAACACCGCCCTCCCGCGCTCGGCGGGCGAGCCGTCGGTCCACGGGACGGTGAACGGCATGGTGTCCGGAGCGTGCACCCCGCCGGCGGCGACCGAGGCCAGCTCGTCGAGCAACTCCAGGTCCGGAACGCGCAGTTCCAGCCGGGGGGTGCGGATGCGGAGCCCGTACAGGGGCCAGTGCTGCGGCTTCATGGACGAACACTGCCGGGACCCGGCGGTCGCTGTCGAACGAATTGAGCGGGGGCGGCGCAGCTCACCGGCTGTGCGCCACCCCCGCTGTCACCCGCCGGGCCGGTCTCAGGCCTGCATCCCCAGCTCCCGCGCGATGAGCATCCGCTGCACCTCGCTGGTGCCCTCGCCGATCTCCAGGATCTTGGAGTCGCGCCACATCCGGGCCACCGGGTACTCGTTCATGAAGCCGTAGCCGCCGTGGATCTGGGTCGCCTCGCGGGCGTTGTCCACCGCCACGGTCGAGGAGTACAGCTTGGCGATGGCCGCCTCCTTCTTGAAGGGCTCGCCCGCCAGCAGCCGCGAGGCCGCGTCCCGCCAGCCGATCCGGGCCATGTGGGCCCGCATCTCCATGTCCGCGATCTTGAACTGGATCGCCTGGTTGGCGCCGATCGGCTTCCCGAAGGCGTGCCGCTCCGCGGCGTACTTCACCGACTCGTCCACGCAGCCCTGCGCCAGGCCCGTCGACAGCGCCGAGATGGCGATCCGGCCCTCGTCCAGGATCCGCAGGAACTGCGCGTAGCCGCGGCCCTCGTCGCCCAGCAGGTTCTCCAGCGGCACGCGTACGTCGCTGAAGGACAGCTCCCTGGTGTCCGAGGCGTTCCAGCCGACCTTGGAGTACGGGGCGGCGACCGTGAAGCCGGGGGTACCGGAGGGCACGATGATCGACGAGATGAGCGGGGCGCCGTTCTCCTTGCGGCCGGTCACCGCCGTGACCGTGACCAACTCCGTGATGTCCGTACCGGAGTTGGTGATGAAGCACTTGGAGCCGTTGATCACCCACTCGCCCGTCGCCTCGTCGCGCACGGCCGTCGTCCGGGTGCCGCCCGCGTCCGAACCGCCGTCCGGCTCGGTCAGGCCGAACGCGCCGAGCGCCTCACCCGAGCAGAGGCTCGGCAGCCACCGCCGCTTCTGCTCCTCGGTGCCGAAGCGGAACACCGGCATCGCACCGAGCGAGACCCCGGCCTCCAGCGTGATCGCCACGGAGGAGTCGACCCGGGCCAGCTCCTCCAGGGCGATGCCGAGCGCGAGGTAGTCGCCGCCCATCCCGCCGTACTCCTCCGGGAACGGCAGCCCGAACAGGCCCATCCGTCCCATCTCCCGCACGATCTCGTACGGGAACTCATGGCGCTCGTAGAAGTCGCCGATCTTCGGTGCGACCACGTCGTGCGCGAACTCCTCGACGGTGCGTCGCAGTTCCTCGTGCTCGGCGGTCAGCCGGTGGTCCAGGGACATCGGGGGTCACTGCTCCTTGTGGGACAGGGCGCGGACGGTACGGGAGGGGCTGGGTCGGCCCAGTTGTTCGGCGAGCCACACGCTGGTGGCGGTGAGCGCGTCGAGGTCGACCCCGGTTTCGATGCCGAGGCCGTCGAGCATCCACACGAGGTCCTCGGTGGCGAGATTCCCGGTCGCGCTCTTCGCGTACGGGCAGCCGCCGAGGCCGCCCGCGGAGGCGTCCACGGTGGTGACGCCGTGCTGGAGCGCGGCAAGGGTGTTGGACAGGGCCTGCCCGTACGTGTCGTGGAAGTGGACCCCGACCGTGCCGGTGGGCACCCCCGACTCGTTCAGCGCGGACAGCAGGGTCCGTACGTGGGCCGGTGTGGCGACGCCGATGGTGTCGCCGAGCGAGAGCTCGTCGCAGCCGAGGTCCATCAGCGCCCTGGCGACCCGGACGACCTGGGCGACCGGCACGGGCCCCTCCCACGGGTCGCCGAAGCACATCGACAGGTAGCCACGCACATGCACCCGGTCCGCCTTGGCGCGGGCCACCACGGGCTCGAACATGGCGAGCGACTCGTCGATCGTGCGGTTCAGGTTGCGGGACGCGAACGTCTCCGTCGCCGAGCCGAAGACGGCGATCCGGCGGGCCCCGAGCGCCAGCGCCCGGTCCAGCCCCCGTTCGTTCGGCACGAGGACCGGCAGCGCCACGTCCCCCACGTCCCCTATGTCGCCGAGCAGCGGGAAGAGCTGTTCGGCGTCGGCCAGTTGGGGCACCCACTTGGGGTGCACGAAGCTCGTCGCCTCGATCGTGGAGAGGCCGGCGACCGCGAGCCGGCGGATGAACTCCGCCTTCACCTCGGTCGGCACGACGGCCTTCTCGTTCTGCAGGCCGTCGCGGGCTCCGACCTCGTGGATCCGGACCCGGGCGGGCAGCGCCGGGTCGGCCACGGTCATCGGCAGGGTGCGGGTGTTCGTCATGCTTCCTCCCCGGCGGCGGCCACCGGGACCACCACGGCCAGTACCTGGTCCATGGCGACCGTGGCCCCGGCGGTGACATCGAGTTCGGTGACGGTCCCGGCGTGCGGGGCGGAGATGACGTGCTCCATCTTCATCGCCTCCACCACCAGCAGGCTCTGCCCGGCCACGACGTCGTCGCCGACGGCCACCTTCACCACCGTGACGGTGCCGGGCATGGGTGCGGCGAGTGTGTCCGCCCCGGCGCGGGCGGCGCCGGTCAGCGAGGCCTCCACCGGGTCGTGGTCCCGGACGTGCCAGGTGTCGCCCTCCCGGCCGAGCCAGCGGCCCTCCGAGGAGGCGGCATATGCGAACGAGTGCGTGACACCGGCCAGTTCGAGCGTGACGCGGTGGTCGTCCACGGCGACGATCCGGGCCGTCTCCGGACCGCCGGGCAGCGGCCCCATCGGCCCGCAGGTGCCCGATTCGGGGACCGGCGGCTGCGCGCCCTCGCCGACGTGGCCGAAGGTCAGCTCGGTGTCCGTGCCGCACGGGCGCAGGCCCACCTGGACGGGGTCGTGGCCGGGGATGCGGAAGTCCCGCACCGTCCGTGCCGGAGTGCCGCCCAGGCGCCAGCCGTCACCGGCCGAGAACGGGTCGGCCCAGGTGCGCGGGCCGGGGGCCGGGGCGGGGGAGCGCTGCCGCAGCAGCGCTGCCGCCGCGTACACCTCCTCGGGCACCCCGTCCGGGACCAGCGAGGCCGCCTCGCGCTCCACCAGGCCGGTGTCCAGCTCGCCCGCCACCACGGCGGGGTGGCCGAGCAGCCGGCGCAGGAAGCCCGCGTTGGTCGGGACGCCGAGGACCACCGTGTCCGCGAGCGCCGCCCGCAGCCGGCGCAGGGCCGTGGCCCGGTCCGGTCCGTAGGCGATCACCTTCGACAGCATCGGGTCGTACAGGCTGCCGACCTCACCGCCCTCGCCGAGCCCCGAGTCCGTCCGCACCCCGCCGCCCTGGGCTTCGCTCAGCGCCAGCACGGTGCCGCCCGAGGGGAGGAAGCCGCGCGCCGGGTCCTCGGCGCAGATCCTGGCCTCGACGGCGTGCCCGGTGAGCGTGATGTCGTCCTGGCGGTGGGGGAGGCGCTCACCGGCCGCCACCCGCAACTGCCACTCCACCAGATCGAGGCCGGTGATCAGCTCGGTCACCGGATGCTCCACCTGGAGGCGGGTGTTCATCTCCATGAAGTAGTACGAGGACGGGTCGTTGCCCGGGACGATGAACTCCACCGTGCCCGCGCCGACGTAGCCGCAGGAGCGCGCCGCCTGCACGGCTGCCTCGCCCATCGCCGCCCGGGTCCCCTCGTCGAGCAGGACGGACGGCGCCTCCTCGATGATCTTCTGGTGGCGGCGCTGGAGCGAGCACTCGCGCTCGCCGAGGTGCACCACGTGGCCGTGCCCGTCGGCCAGCACCTGGATCTCGATGTGGCGGGGCCGGTCGATCCACCGCTCCACGAGCAGCGTGTCGTCGCCGAAGGAGGAGCGGGCCTCGCGGCGGGCCGCCGCGATCTCGTCCGCGAGGAGCGCCTCGTCACGGACCAGCCGCATGCCCTTGCCGCCGCCGCCCGCCGAGGGCTTCAGCAGGACCGGCATCCCGATCTCCCGCGCGGCGTCGGCCAGTTGGCCGTCGGTCAGCTCGCTGCCGGTGGAGCCGGGCACCACCGGGACGCCGGCGGCGGAGACCGTCTCCTTGGCCCGGATCTTGTCGCCCATCAGGGAGATCGCGGTGGCGGGCGGCCCGATGAAGACCAGCCCCGCCTCCGCGCAGGAGCGGGCGAAGGCCGCGTTCTCCGCGAGGAAGCCGTAGCCGGGGTGGACGGCCTGCGCGCCCGTGCGGCGGGCCGCCTCCAGCAGCCGGTCCGCCGAGAGGTAGCTCTCGGCGGCCGGTGCGGGGCCGATCCGTACGGCCGTATCGGCCTCCCGTACGTGCCGGGCGTCCGCGTCCGCGTCGCTGAAGACGGCGACCGAACGCACCCCCAGCTCGCGCAGGGTCCGGATGACCCGGACCGCGATCTCGCCTCGGTTGGCGACGAGAACGGTGTCGAACATCGTCATCTGTTCCTCACATCCGGAAGACGCCGAAGCCGGCATCGCCCAACGGGGCGTTGGCGCAGGCGGTCAGGGCGAGCCCCAGCACCTGCCGGGTCTCCATCGGGTCGATCACGCCGTCGTCCCAGAGCCGGGCGGTCGCGTAGTACGCGTTGCCCTGGGTCTCGTACTGTTCGCGGATCGGGGCCTTGAAGGACTCCTCGTCCTCGGCGCTCCACTCGTCGCCCAGCTGGTCGCGCTTGACCGTGGCGAGGACGGACGCGGCCTGTTCGCCGCCCATGACGGAGATCTTCGCGTTGGGCCACATCCACAGGAAGCGCGGCGAGTAGGCCCGGCCGCACATCGAGTAGTTGCCCGCCCCGTAGGACCCGCCGACCACCACGGTCAGCTTCGGCACCCGCGTGCAGGCGACGGCGGTGACCATCTTGGCGCCGTGCTTGGCGATGCCGCCGGCCTCGTAGTCGCGGCCGACCATGAATCCGGAGATGTTCTGCAGGAAGACCAGCGGGATGCCGCGCTGGTCGCACAGCTCGATGAAGTGCGCGCCCTTCTGCGCGGACTCGGAGAACAGGATGCCGTTGTTGGCGACGATCCCGACCGGGTGGCCGTGGATGTGGGCGAAGCCGGTGATCAGCGTCGTGCCGTACTCGGCCTTGAACTCGGCGAAGCGCGATCCGTCGACGACCCGGGCGATCACCTCCCGTACGTCGTACGGGGTGCGCGAGTCGACCGGGACCGCCCCGTACAGCCCCGCGGGATCGACCGCGGGTTCGTCGGCCGGGCGCACGGACCAGGGCAGCTCGCCCCGGTCCGGGAGGGTGGCCACGATGTCGCGCACGATCCGCAGCGCGTGCGCGTCGTCCTCCGCGAGATGGTCGGTGACCCCGGACGTGCGGGAGTGGACCTCGCCGCCGCCCAGTTCCTCGGCCGTCACCACCTCACCGGTCGCGGCCTTCACCAGCGGCGGCCCGCCCAGGAAGATCGTGCCCTGGTTGCGGACGATCACGGCCTCGTCGCTCATCGCGGGGACGTACGCCCCGCCGGCCGTGCAGGAACCCAGCACCGCCGCGATCTGCGGGACACCGGCCCCGGACATCCGGGCCTGGTTGTAGAAGATCCGCCCGAAGTGCTCCCGGTCGGGGAACACCTCGTCCTGCATCGGCAGGAAGGCACCGCCCGAGTCCACCAGGTAGAGGCAGGGCAGGCGGTTCTCCAGCGCCACCTCCTGGGCCCGCAGATGCTTCTTCACGGTCATCGGGTAGTACGTGCCGCCCTTGACGGTCGCGTCATTGGCGACGATCACGCACTCCCGGCCGCTGACCCGCCCGATCCCGGCGATCACCCCTGCGGCCGGTGCGGCGCCCCCGTACAGCCCCTCGGCCGCCAGCGGGGCCAGCTCCAGGAAGGGCGATCCCGGATCGAGCAGGGTGTCCACCCGCTCCCGGGGCAGCAGCTTGCCGCGTGCCACATGCCGGGCGCGGGCCTTCTCACCCCCGCCGAGCCTGGCTGTGGCGAGCCGCTTGCGCAGCTCGTCGGCGAGCGCGTGATGCGCCGCCTCGTTGGCCTTCCAGGCCTCGGAGGCGGGATCGGCCGCGCTCGCCAGCACCGGTGCCTGCTGCATCCTGTCGAGCCCCCTTGCCCGTACTGCGATGTTAGTAAGCGTTAACGTCCCGCTCAGGTTAACGACCGCTAACGCACCTGTCTAGAATGACTGCTCATGAGCACCCATGCCGCCGCCCGCGTCGCGGCTCCCACCCGCCGTGAGCAGATCCTCAAGGAGGCCGCGCGCCTCTTTGCCGAGCGCGGCTTCCACGGCGTCGGCGTCGACGAGATAGGCGCCGCCGTCGGCATCAGCGGGCCCGGTCTCTACCGGCACTTCCCCGGAAAGGACGCGATGCTCGCCGAACTGCTCGTCGGCATCAGCGAGCGGCTCCTGGCCGGCGGTGAGCTGCGGGTGTCCGAGGACGCGGCGTCCGGTGACGGTTCGAGCGAAGCGCTCCTGGACGCGCTCATCGAAGGGCACATCGACTTCGCCCTCGACGACCGCCCCCTGATCACCCTGCACGACCGTGAGCTGGACCGCCTGCGGGACACCGACCGCAAGCGGGTGCGCCGGCTCCAGCGCCAGTACGTCGAGGTGTGGGTCGGCGTCGTCCGCGACCTCTACCCGGACCTCCCCGAGCACGAGGCGCGCGCCGCCGTGCACGCCGTGTTCGGGCTGCTCAACTCCACCCCGCACCTGGGCAGGCCCGGCGCCCTGCCCGACCGCACGGACACAGCGGCGCTCCTGCACCGGCTGGCCCGCGGCGCGTTCGCGGCGGCGGGCGGTGCACGGCATGAGCCGGACGGCATTCCGGAATAGAACCACCGGAAAACCCACCGCGAACGGCCGGGTAAGGATTCCGCCGACGGCCGGCCGCCGACTTTTCCCCGTGAACCCCTTTCGCCTGAGTTGTTTCGGCAGGGTGCGGACATAGGCTTCGGGACGGTCGCGTCCGCGCCTGATGGGGAATCGAATGAAAAACTGCCAGGTATCGATCGTCGTCCCTTGCTACAACGAGGACGAGGCGGTCAAGGCGTTTCACCGTGCGCTGGTCGAAGCCCTCGAACCGACCGGGAAAACCTTCGAGGTCTGCTATGTCGACGACGGCAGCGAAGATCTCACCCGTGCGGAACTCATCCGCCTGGCCGCAGTCGACGAACGGGTCAGGTACACCGCCTTCAGCCGTAATTTCGGCAAGGAGGCCGCCATGCTCGCCGGTCTCCGAATGTCCTGCGGGGATTCTGTCGTCCTCATGGACGCCGACCTCCAGCACCCGCCCGAACTCCTGCCCCGCATGCTCGAATTGAGCCGGCACGGATACGACCAGGTGATCGCCCGGCGCGACCGCGAGGGCGAGGGCGCTCTGCGCTCCTTCGCCAGCCGCTCCTACTACCGCGCCATGGGGCACTTCATGGACGTGTCCGTGGTCGACGGCGAAGGGGACTTCCGGCTGCTGTCCCGCCGCGCGGTGGACAGTGTCCTCGCGCTGCCGGAGTCCAACCGGTTCTCCAAGGGGATCTTCTCCTGGATCGGCTTCGACACCACCAGCTTCGTCTACCAGAACGCCGAACGGGTGGCGGGGCGCTCGAAGTGGGGCGGCAGAAGGCTGCTCAACTACGGCATCGACGGGCTGATCTCCTTCAACAACCGCCCCCTGCGGCTGGCCATCTACGCCGGCCTCCTGATGGCGCTCGCGGCGATGGGATACGCCCTGTGGATCATCGTGGGGGTGGCACGCCACGGGGTGGGGGTGCCCGGCTACACCACCCTGCTCACCGCAGTGGTGGCACTCGGCGGGATTCAGCTGGCCACGCTCGGAATCGTCGGGGAATACGTCGGCCGGATCTACTGCGAGACGAAGAACCGCCCGCACTACCTGATCCGGGAAACCAGCGAGAACCCGGCTCCCGCCACGTCAGGCCGGCCGTTACGGGTGAGGGGCGGCGGCGCGAGCGCCTATGGATCGGGCCGGTCCCGGACCGTGCGCCAATTCCTCACCTTCGCCATGATCGGCGTCGTCAACACGGCGGTCTATCTGGCCGTGTACGCGACGCTCAACCACTGGATTCCATATCTCGCCGCCCATGTCATCGGCTACTGCGTCAGTGTCGTCGGCTCCTTCCTCCTCAACTCCTACATCACCTGCCGGACGAGCCCCACCTGGCGGGCATTCGTGCGCTTTCCACTGTCGAGCCTCGTCAATCTCGTCCTGTCCGGCGCGCTGCTCTATGTCGGAGTGAGCCACCTGGGAATGGGAAAGAACATCGCCGCACTGGCCGCCGGAATTCTCGCCACCCCGTTCTCCTTCCTGATCGCCCGCTGGGCGATCACCTCCGGCGCCGCCGTGCCCCGGCCGGAACCGGTCGGCGGCCGGACCGGCCGCCCCGGCGACTGACGCACGGCACCCCACGGCACCCACGGCACACGTACGCAGCGGCATCGCACGAAGGGCACCGGCACACCCATGACCGCCGAAGCATCGGGAACCGCAGACCCCCCGCCGACGGCGGACGACGCACCCGGGCCAGGGAAGGGCGAAGGGCCCCCGGGCCGCCCCCGCACACCGCTCTGGGCGGTCGTTCTCACCGTCTTCCCGCTGGCCCTGCTGGCCGCCTCGTTCTGGATCGGCCGACTGGTGCGGCCGGGCGGCGACGACTGGTGCTTCCTGCCCGTGCTCCGCGACGAGGGCGTATCGGGCATGATCGGGAAGTTCTACCTCCACGACAACGGACGCGTCGCCAACGCGCTGATGGTCGCGCTCTACGGGACGGGAGGCGTGACGGGCCACCAGTGGTACGCCACGGTCAGCGGGCTGCTGATCCCCGCCGTCGTGTGGGCCCTGGTCGTGGCCGCCCTGCGCACCGCCGGGCGGACCGCGCCGCGCGGCGTGCCCCTGCTCGTCGCGGCGATGACCGCGGCGGTGTTCTTCTTCGCCACCCCCAACACGTACAAGACCTTCTACTGGCCGGCCTCGTCCGTCTCGCACACCGTCGCCCCGGCGCTGGCCGCCGCCGCGGTGATCCCGCTGCTCCGGGCCCGCTCGCACCGGGGGATGGCGTTCGCGCTCTGCGTCGCCGCCGTCGCCGGGCTGTTCATCGGGACCCTCTCGGAAGGGACCTCGATCGTCACGGGCGTCCTGCTCTGCACCGCCCTGCTGCTCAGCATCCGGTCGCGGCCGGGACCAGCCCGCGGCCGCACCCGCCTCTGGTGCGGCGTCGCGCTGGCCGCCGTGGTGGCGGGGCTGGTCATCATCTACACGTCGCCCGGGTCCCGTACCCGCCGCGACCGCTTCGGCACCGGCGCCACGTCCGTCGTGGACACCGGATCACTGGCAGAAGCCCTGCGCACGTTCGGCGACATCCTGGGGACCGTCTTCACCACCTGGACCTACCTCGGCGCCCTGGCCGTCGGTGTCCTGCTGGGCCTCCTGCTGCGCCGGAGCGGCAGCGCCGCCCCCGACGGGCCGTTGCGCGGCCGGCCGCTCATCCCGGCGCTGGCAGTGGTAGCGGCCTTCCTGGTCTCCGGATACCTCTGCACCCTCGTCACGCTGCCCGCCTTCGCGGACAACATGATGACGTACGGCACCCGCACCTGGAACGACTACCTCTTCCTCCTCGTGCTGCTGCTCGCCGGACTCGGCGCCCTGCTCGGGACCGCCCTGCGCGACCACGCCCGGCGGGCCGCTGCCGTACCCCTCGCCACGGGGGCGGCCGCGGTGCTCTGCGCGGCGGTCTGCGTGGGTCTGGCCGTGCCCCTGACCGATCTGGCCCACGACATGGGGGTGCGGGCCCGGCACTGGGACCGCCAGGACCGGCTGCTGCGTGAGAAGGCGGCCGGGGGCGCCCGGGTCCTGCCCTACGCACCGGCCTCCGTCGGGCAGATGCGCGACCCGTTCGGCAACCACGGCCGCAGCTACTGGCCGGCCGACTGCACGGCCCGGTACTACCACCTGGACCGGATCACCTACGCGCCCCGGCTGCCCTGATCGATGCCTGGGCCCGCCCCCCCCTGATCCGATGCCGGGCCCGCCCCCCCTGATCCGATGCCTGGGCCCCCGTCCGGCCGTTCCGCCCCGCGCCACCGGAGCCCGTACCGCCCACCGGTTCAATACGACCGGCACACTGCGCACACCTGACGGCACAATGGGTTCATGCCGATACCCAGCCGCGCCGCTCTCGTCGAACACCTCGTCCGTACGCGTATAGCCGGAGACGTCGCGACCCCACGCGACAACAACCTCTCCCACTACCGCAAGCTCGCCAACGGCGACCGCCACTTCTGGCTGGGTCTTGAGCTCGGCGACCGGTGGCGCGACGAGCAGGACGTACTGGCGGTGATGGCCGAACGCTGCGGGGTCAGCGACGACCCGGAGCACCGCTTCGGCCAGGACACCATCGACCCCGAACTCACCGTCGACGCCCTGGACCGGGCGGCGGCCAGGCTACGGAAGGCGGCCGCCGGATCCGAACGGGTGCTTTTCGCCACCGGTCACCCGGGCGGGCTCCTGGACGTCCACCGGCTGACGGCCGCCGCGCTGCGGGCCGCCGGCTGCGAGATCGTGCGGATCCCCGGCGGGCTGATGGCGGACGAGGGCATGGTCTTCCAGTTCGCGGACGTCGCCGTGCAGGAGCGCGGCGCGACCCTCTGGCACACCCACTCCCCGGCTCCGATGGCGGCCATCCTGGACGGCATGGAGCGCGAGGGCCGGCCCATGCCCGACCTGGTCGTCGCCGACCACGGCTGGGCCGGCTGCGCGGCGCAGCGCGGTCTCGACGCCATCGGATACGCGGACTGCAACGACCCGGCGCTGTTCCTGGGGGAGTCCGAGGGCACCCTCCAGGTGGCCGTGCCGCTGGACGACCATGTGCTGGACCCGCGGTTCTACGACCCGATGACGGACTACCTGCTGGACGCTGCCGGACTGCTCTGACCGGCGGCGGATCCAGCCACTCAGGGGCGTTCCGGCACCGAGGAGTGCTCCGAGTCGTAGGCCGCCTGGTTCCGCTCGATGCCGGGGTTGTGGTCGACGGCCCACTCGGCCAGCTTCACGGCGGGTTCGATCAGGGTCCGGCCCGTCGCGGTGAGCTCGTACTCGACGCGCGGCGGCACCTCGGGGAACGCCGTGCGGGTCACCAGCCCGTCGCGCTCCAGGTGCCGGACGGTACGGGTCAGCATGCGCTGCGAGATGCCCGGGATGCGCTGCTGGAGCTCGGTGAACCGCATGCGTTCGCCGTCGAGGGTGGCCACCACCAGCAGGGTCCACTTGTCGCCGATACGGTCCAGGATGCCCCGGATCGCACGGCCGCCGTCGCCGCGGATGAGGCAGCTGTTGCGGTACTTCGACATCGGCGGCTCCCGTTCGCCAGGCACACCGGTGTGCCTTTTGTAAGCGTCCCCATAGTCACCGACCATGTGGTTGCGGACAAGTCGTAACCATTGACGGAGGACTGGCATGGAGATCGCCTACTGGATCGTCGCCGGGCTGCTGGCGGTGTTCTACCTGTACGCCGGAGGCAAGAAGGCGGTGCAGTCCAAGGAACGGCTGGCGCCCATGATGGGCTGGGTGGACACGGTCTCGATGCCGCTGGTCCGGGCCATCGGCGCCGTCGAGATCCTCGGCGCCGCCGGCCTCGTACTGCCGCCCCTCACCGGGATCGCGCCCGCCCTCGCGACGGCGGCCGCGCTCGGCCTCCTGGTGCTCCAGGTGCTGGCGACCGCGCTGCACCTGTCACGGGGCGAGGTGAAGGAGACCGGTCTCAACATCGCCCTCATCGTGCTCGCCGCGGTGACCGCCTGGCTCGCCACGACGTGGTGACCGGGCGGGCGGCGGTTTCCGTCTGGCTCGCCGACGACGTGGTGACCGGTCGGGCGCCGGTTTCCGTCTCTCTCGCCACGACGTGGTGACCGGGCGGGCGGCTGTGTGACGAGGCCTATCCGTCCTCGTCCAGGCGGTCGGTGAACAGCCCTCCGCCGTCCCCGTTGCCCTCCCCGTCGCCGGACCCGACCACCGGATCGCCCCCGGCGGCCCGGGCGCGGCGGCGCTGTGCCACCCCCGGTGTGGGGTCCAGATACACGCGCTGGATCGACGGATAACGCTCCCGCAGCTGCTGTTCCGCCTCCTCGCAGGCCCATTCCACCTGTTCGGCACTGGCCACGTCCCGGAAGCCGACCTTCGCGGCGATCAGGATCTCGGACGGTCCCTGGATGAGGGTGGTCAGCTCCAGCACCTCGATGATGTGCGGCACGGAGAGCAGTTCCTCCCGCACCCCCGTCCGCATCGACTCCGGTACCGGGCGGCCGATCAGCAGCTGGGCGTTCGAGCGGCCCAGCACCCAGGCCACGTACACGAGCAGCACGCCGATCAGGATCGAGGCGATGCCGTCCCACACCCCGGAGCCCGACAGCTGGCCGCCGAGCAGCCCGCCCGCGGCCAGCAGCAGTCCGACCAGGGCCGCAGAGTCCTCCATCACCACGGCCTTGACCGCCGTGTCGGGCGTGCGGCGCAGATACCGGGAAGGGGCGGCGCCCAGCCGGGCGGCCTCGCCGCGGACCTGCCGCACCCCGGTGCGCAGGGAGTAGCCCTCCAGGAGGAAGGCGATGCCCAGCACGATGTACGAGACCAGCGGATCGCCGAGGTCCTCGCCCGCCATGAGCGTGTGGACGCCGTCGTACAGCGAGAAGACCGCACCGCCGACGAACGTGGCGACGGAGGCGAGCATCGCCCAGATGTAGCGCTCGGGGCCGTAGCCCAGCGGGTGGTCGTCGTCGGCGGGCTTCGCGCTGCGCTTGAGCGAGGTGAGCAGCAGCACCTCGGTGACGGTGTCGGCGAGCGAGTGCGCCGCCTCGGAGAGCATCGCGCTCGATCCGCTGATCAGCCCCGCGACGGCCTTCGCCACGGCTACGCCGAGGTTGGCGCCCGCGGCGACGATCACGGTGAACGTGGACTCCCCGCCGCCCGGCGCCTCGTCGGACTCCCCACCAGCTGAATTCTCGTCACTCATGGTGGGGAGTATGTCCGCAGCCGGGCCATGCATGTCCGACGCGCGGCCGTCGGGTCCGATCAGGCGTTCCGGGGGACCCGGACGACGCCCTCCTGGATGACGGTGATCGCCAGCCGGCCGTCCTGTGTGTAGATCCGGGCCTGACCGAGCCCGCGCCCGCCGGACGCCGACGGCGACTCCTGGTCGTACAGCAGCCATTCGTCGGCCCGGAACGGCCGGTGGAACCACATCGCGTGGTCCAGGCTCGCGCCCACCACGTCACCGACCGCCCAGCCGCCGCGCCCGTGGGCCAGGAGGACCGAGTCGAGCAGTGTCATGTCGGAGACGTACGTCGCCATGCAGACGTGCAGCAGCGGGTCGTCGGCCAGCTTGCCGTTGGTACGGAACCACACCTGTGAGCGGGGCTCGCGCGGTTCGCCGACCGTGCCGAAGGGCGGCGCGTCCACATATCGCAGATCGACCGCGGCCCGCGCCTCGATCAGCCGGTCCACGACGCCCGGGTCGCTGAACCGGTCCGCGTAGCGCGGCAGCATCTCGGCGGCCGTGGGCAGGGCCTCCGGGTCGGGCGCGGGCGGCATGTCCGCCTGGTGCTCCAGCCCGTCCTCGTACGTCTGGAAGGACGCCGAGAGGTGGAAGATCGGCTGACCGTGCTGGACGGCGACGACCCGCCTGGTGGTGAAGGAACGGCCGTCCCGGATGCGGTCGACCGTGTAGACGATCGGCGCGCCGGGGTCGCCCATCCGCAGGAAGTACGAATGCAGCGAGTGGGCGGACCTGTCGGCCGGGACGGTACGGCCCGCGGCGACCAGCGCCTGGGCCGCGACCTGCCCGCCGAAGACCCGGGGCACGACCGCCGAACGGCTCGTGCCCCGGAAGATGTCCCGCTCGATCTGCTCCAGGTCGAGCAGGTGGAGCAGATCCGGCAGGGGATCAGGTGCTGCGCTCATGGGGTGAAGGTAGCCGCTTCGGAGACCCTAGAGACCCATGGACTTGGCGATGATCGACTTCATGACCTCGCTGGTGCCGCCGTAGATGCGGTTGACCCGGTTGTCCGCGTACAGGCGGGCGATCGGGTACTCGTTCATGAAGCCGTAGCCGCCGTGCAGCTGGAGGCAGCGGTCGATCACTCGGTGCGCGACCTCGGTGCAGAACAGCTTCGCGGAGGCGGCCTCGGCGGCGGTCAGCTCACCGGCGTCCAGCGCCTCCAGCGCGCGGTCGGCGACGGCCTGGGCCGCGTCCACCTCGGCCTGGCAGGCGGCCAGTTCGAACTTGGTGTTCTGGAACGAGGCGACGGTCTTGCCGAAGACGGTGCGCTCCTGCACGTACTCCTTGGCGAACCGGACGGCGGCCGCGGCCTGCGCGTACGCGCCGAAGGCGATGCCCCAGCGCTCGGAGGCCAGGTTGGTGCCGAGGTAGCCGAAGCCCTTGTTCTCCTCGCCGAGTAGGTCCTCGACCGGGACCTTGACGTCGACGAACGCGAGCTCGGCGGTGTCGGAGACCTTCAGGCCCAGCTTGTCGAGCTTGCGGCCGACCGAGTAGCCCTCGGACTTGGTGTCGACGGCGAAGAGGGAGATGCCGAAGCGGCGGTCGTCCTCGCGCGGGGCGGAGGTACGGGCGCAGACGATGACGCGGTCGGCGTGCACACCGCCGGTGATGAAGGTCTTGGCGCCGTTGAGGACGTAGTGCGTGCCGTCCTCGGAGAGCTTGGCGGTGGTCTTCATGCCCGCGACGTCGGAACCGGTGCCCGGCTCGGTCATCGCGAGGGCCCACATCTCCTCGCCGGTGGTGAACTTCGGCAGCCAGCGCTTCTTCTGCTCGTCGGTCGCGAGCATCTTGACGTACGGCAGGCCGAGCAGGGTGTGCACACCGGAGCCACCGAAGGAGACGCCCGCGCGGGCGGTCTCCTCGTATATGACGGCCTCGTACTTGTGCGAGTCGATGCCCGCGCCGTCGTACTCCTCGTCCACGTTGATGCCGAAGACGCCCAGCTCGCCGAGCTTCAGATAGAAGTCACGCGGTGCCTGGCCGGCCGCGAACCAGTCGTCGTACACGGGCACGACCTCGGCCGCGATGAAGGCGCGGATGGTCTCCCGGAACGCCTCGTGGTCCTCGTTGAATACCGTACGGCGCACGGGGTGCCTCCCTGGTCGGCTTCGCTCGGCTCGGCTAAGCGCTTGCTCAGCCTTGGTTAAAAGTTACCCGGCGGTCACCGGGGCTGTCCAGGGTGATGCTGAGCACGCCGGAGGGGGCGGGGCCGTGGGCGCCCGTGCGGGAGAACGGGCGGGTGGACGGTGGCAGTGCGCGACCGAGTCGCATTAGCGCTGTATCCCGAAAGCGTCAAGGATCGAAATTGAGCCATGCGTCCGGGAGGAATCGGTCCATCCGCCCATAGGGGGTGGGGTGAAGTCGCCCCGATGTGCAAGCTGTTGGTGTCCGGTGGCCATGGCAACCGGTGGCCACACAGGTCCTGCCTCAGGCGGGGCAGGCATCTTCAACGGGGGATCACATGAAGAAAGTCATGACACGTTCGCGTGCCCTGATCGCGGGCGGCGCACTGCTGGCCGGGGCGCTGACGGTGACGGCGGGGGTCGCGTCCGCGGCTCCGCAGCCGTCCGGGGACGCGGCCGTGAGCACGAGCCGGGCCGTGGCCGCAGTACCGGCCCCGTCGGCAGCGGCGGCGACCTACTCGGTCAACATCTGGGCGCAGGTGAACCAGCGCTCCGGTCCGCACACGGGATCAGCCAAGATCGGAACGCTGGGGCTGGCGGACAACCCGCACAAGGCCCAGTGCTGGATCGTCGGCGACACCGTCACCGCCGAGGGCTACACGAACAACATCTGGCTCAAGGTGCAGAACAAGGACGGTGGAAGCTGGGGCTACGCCAGCGCCATCTACTTCAAGGGCGACAAGCGGGGCAACCTGCCGGCGAGCGCGAAGTGCTGATCCGCGGCATCTGCGGCATCTTCGGCATCTCCGGTATCCCCGGCTGACCGTTCGCCGAGGCGTCTTCCGTCGCGGAACCCACTGCGGCGGAGGGCGCCTCGGCGCCGCGAAGCGGATCGAGCGGAAACGGCCCGAGCGGAAACGGCCCGAGCGGGGACGGCCCGAGCGGGGACAGGCCGAGCGGGGACAGGCCGAACGGAATCGGGAAGGGCTCAAGCGCAATCCGAAGGGGCTCAAGCGGAATCCGAAGGGGCTCGGGCGGAACGGAATTGGCTCAAAGAGATCGCTGAGTGAGCGCCACCCACAGCTCCGTCCGCACATCCATGTCGTCCAGGTCCGCATCCAGCAGACCGGCGCAGCGGGTGATGCGCTGGCGGACCGTGTTGCGGTGCACCTGAAGTGCGGTGGCCGTGCGGTCCCAGCTGCCGTGCAGGCTCAGCCAGCAGCGCAGGGTCTCGGCGAGCGGCTCGGTGAGCGGGGCCAGCAGGGCGCGGGAGTGCGCCCGGGCGGCCTCTTCCGGAATGAGGGCGGCCAGTCCGCGACCGGTGTCCGCGCGATGGTGGGCCAGCGGGGTGCGGGTCGCCTCTGCTCGGCCCAGGGCGCGTGACGCCTGGGTGTCGGCCACGTCCAGTGCGGTGATCGCGGCGGGGGCCGATGCGCCGAGCGTCCACCCCGGCTGCGGGATGACCCGGTCGCCGCCGGGCACCAGCACCCGCACCGCGTCGCCGCCCCGGCCCGCGTCCACCAGCGCCGAGCCCAGGGCCGCGCCGAGCGCCCCGGCGGTGAGCGGGTCCACCGGGTCGCCGCCGCCCCGGCGCGCGTGCACCACCGTCCACAGCTCCCCGCCGCCCAGCAGCGGGGCCACGCCCGCCGGGTCCGCGCCCAGCAGCAGACGCACCAGCGCCGCCGAACGGCCCGCGGAGTCGGCGCCCTGGTGCGGGGCGGCCAGCAGGGAGAGCAGCACGACCGCGACCCCGGCGATGGTGTGATCGCCCGCCTCGCGGCGTTCCGTGGCCAGGGTCAGAACGAGCCCCTGCCCGCCGCCCAGCGCGTACGCGGACAGATGTGTGCCGCCCAGGGTGTCGGTGGCCGAGGCGGGCGCGGGGCGTACGACGGGCGTGACCACCCGGGAGAGCCGGGCGAGCGCGGACCGCACACCGGGCGCCTGCTCCCTGCCGTCGGCGTGCAGCTCCTCGCCGTCGGCCGAGAGCAGGGCCGCCCGCCCCTCCAGCTGCGCCGCCAGCTGATGCAGCACGGCCGGCACCGGATCGGTCCTGGCCGCCGCCGTCGCCAGGGCCTGCTGGGCGCGCGTCACCCGGCGCAGCTCGCGCAGCCGGGCCTCCGCCATCAACCGCCACACGGCACGGGCGATCGCCGTGAACGGAGTCTCGGGCGGCACCTCGACCAACGGCAGCCCGTGCCGCTCACACGCCGCCACGAGCTCCGCGGGCACGGTCTCGTGCACCGGCCGCACCCCGAAACCGAGCGCCGCCGCCCCCGCCTCCACCAGCCGCGCCACATAGGTGTCCGGGTCCGTGAGCAGCACCCCGGCGCTCAGCAGCAGCTCACCGCCGAGCAGATACGGATACGGGTCGGCCATCTCCGATGTGTGCACCCACAGCAGCTCCGCCTCCGCGGGCCCCGCGATCCTGCGCAGCCCGAGCTCCTCCCGCGCCAACAGCTCGGTCAGCGGGATGGGCGGGGTCGGGGGCGTGGCCGGTGCCCCCGGTCCCGCGGAGAGTTCCGACATGGATGGACCGTCCGTTCAGTGCGGCAAGAATGGATGAAACGTACACTTCAGCGTCGCCGCCGGGCCACCTACCGTCTTCACCACCCACACCTGTGACTTTGCGATCGAGACGGAGGCAAGCCCATGGCAGTCGACTACGCCGTGATCGTCGTCTACCTGGCAGGCATGCTCGCCATGGGCTGGTGGGGCATGCGCCGCGCCAAGTCCAAGAGCGAATTCCTGGTGGCGGGCCGCAGGCTCGGCCCCTGGATGTACTCCGGCACCATGGCCGCCATCGTCCTGGGCGGCGCCTCCACGATCGGCGGCGTCGGCCTCGGCTACCAGTACGGCCTGTCCGGTGCCTGGATGGTCTTCACGATCGGCCTCGGCCTGCTGGCCCTCTCCGTGTTCTTCTCCGCCCGCATCGCGCGGCTGAAGGTCTACACCGTCTCCGAGATGCTCGACCTGCGCTACGGCGGCCGGGCCGGGCTCATCTCGGGCATCGTCATGTGGGCGTACACGTTGATGCTCGCGGTCACATCGACCATCGCGTACGCCACCATCTTCGACGTCCTCTTCGATATGAACCGGACCGTCGCGATCATCCTCGGCGGCACCATCGTCGTCGCGTACTCGACGCTCGGTGGCATGTGGTCGATCACGCTGACGGACATGGTCCAGTTCGTCGTCAAGACCATCGGTGTGCTGCTGCTCCTGCTGCCCATCGCGGTGATCAAGGCGGGCGGCTTCAGCGAGATGAAGGCCAAGCTGCCCACCGAGTACTTCGACCCGCTGGGCATCGGCGGCGAGACGATCTTCACGTACGTGCTGATCTACACCTTCGGCATGCTGATCGGCCAGGACATCTGGCAGCGGGTGTTCACCGCCCGCAGCGACCGCACGGCCCGCCTGGGCGGAACGGTCGCCGGTACGTACTGTCTGGTCTACGCGGTCGCGGGGGCGGTCATCGGCACGGCGGCCAAGGTCATGTACCCGAAGCTGCCGACCGCGGACGCGGCCTTCGCGACGATCGTCAAGGACGAACTCCCGGTGGGCGTACGGGGTCTGGTACTCGCCGCCGCACTGGCGGCGGTGATGTCCACGTCATCCGGCGCGCTGATCGCCTGCGCGACGGTGGCCAACAACGACATCTGGTCGCGGCTGCGGGGCGCGGTGTCCCGGGGCGGGGACAGTGCGGAGCGCGATGAGGTGAAGGGCAACCGCGCCTTCATCCTGATCATGGGGCTCGCCGTGATCCTTATAGCCATCGCGCTGAACAACGTGGTCGAGGCCCTGACGGTCGCGTACAACCTGCTCGTCGGCGGCCTGCTGGTACCGATCCTCGGCGGCCTGCTGTGGCGCCGTGGCACTGCGGCCGGCGCGCTGGCGGCGGTCGCGGTGGGTGGCGTCGCGGTGATCGGCCTCATGGCGGGCTACGGAATCCTCGCCAACGAGCCGGTCTACTACGGCTTGCTGGCCTCGCTGGCCGTGTACGTCATCGTCTCGCTGGCGACGAAGCCGACGGACGCGGAGGTGCTGGCCGCCTGGCGCGAACGGCTGGCGGGGCGCGGCGGGGAGACGGAGTCCGCGGAGTCGCCGGGGGAGCGGGTCGCGGGCTGACCTGCCCGCACCGGGCGTTGTCAGTGGCGTGGTGCAGCATCGGGAGGGACGAAGGGGAGGCCACCATGGCGATCACCAACGAACACCTCGCGCAGGACGCGCTTCTGCTCCCGCTGTACAAGGACGACTACTTCCCGGACCACGTCCTGGACAAGGGCAAGGCGATACTGCTGCGCCTCTGCGAACGGATCGAGTCGGAGCACCCGGCCGACCTCGTGGCGCTGTACGCGCTGACGGCGGTGGCGACCGAGGAGTTCAACGCCCTTGAGGCGGAGTTCGACGCGGCGGGCAGTGAGATCGAGACGGTGGCCCGCGAGGAGATCGGCGAGGCGTTCTGGCTCATCGCGAAGGCGTACGGCTTCCCGGACGCGGACGCGGAGGAGCTGATCGCGGCGCGGGAGTGGTGAGGGGCGGGGAGCGCGGGTGCGAGGACCGGCGCCTCGGTCCGGTCAGCCGGACAGCGTCCCGGCCTTGACCGCTTCGACGAACGAGGCCCAGCCGGCGAGAGGTATGAGCAGGGCGGGGCCACCGGGCACCTTGGAGTCGCGGACGGGGACGGCGTGGGGGTGGTGGTCCCGGACTTCGAGGCAGCTGTCCTTCTCAGGCCCGCTGTACGACGACTTCCGCCACCCGGTCGAAGTGGTGCGCTCATTCACGGTGTCCGTACTCCTTCGCTGCAGCCCTGAGCAGAGCCACCGACTCCGGTAGTGGCAGCGCATCGCTCAAGGCGAGAGCGTAGGCGCCCTGGATGCGCTCGACCAAGTGCGGCGAGTCATGGACCTTGGCCATATGGATGCCTTCGGAGTACGCCACCGGTGGCTGGTCCTCGAACCACATCAGCGACACCATGCCCTGCAACAGCGGATAGATGCCCGAGCCCAAGGGCAGTACGTGCACTCGGACCCGACCGCTCTCGACGAGGCGGACCAGATGCATGATCTGCTCGGCCATGATCTCCGGACTACCGGCTACCCGCCGCAGAACCGACTCGTCCAGGAGCGCCCAGACCACGGGGAAGACCGGACTGTCCAGAATCCTGGCGCGCTCCAGACGTGCGACAACGGCTTTGTCACGTTCCTCCTGGCTGAACGGAGGAAAGGCGACGCCCAGCACGGCATCCGAGTATCTCCGCGTCTGGAGGATCCCCGGGACGAAGGCGATGGCGAACTCGCGGATCACCGTGGCCTGTTGTTCGAGCTGCCGGGCGGCCTCGAAGCGTTCCGCAATGGAGGAGTCATCCTGCGCGGGCAGAAAACTAGTGAGCACATCCCCCGTACCCAGGGCCAGGTCCAGACGCCGCGCGTCCTCCCGCGACGGCACGCGCCGTCCGCCCTCGATGTGCGAGATGTGCGACCGGGTCATGATCGCCGCATCGGCCAGCTCCTGCTGCGTCATTCCGGCGGCCTCGCGCCGGGCCTTCAACCACTCACCGTAGGTATTGCTCAAGGCCGACTCCCGTGCGACGAAGGCGGTGTCACTCCGTATCCCCTGGCGAGCCTAGCCGCGTCCCTCTCACCCTGTGAGTGGATCGCTACACATGGCAACGAAAGGGTGCGCGATGACGAAGACCCCAGGTGGCGCGGGCGGTAGTCGAGTAGAGGCGCTGCGGCTGTTGCCGTGGTCGAGCCCGGAGGGGAAGCCCTGCTACGTCTCCGGGGACGGCAAGGGGTACGTCTCCCGGCTGGCCGACGAGATGGAGAGCGTGCAACTGTCGATGTGCGTCGAACTCCTCGACCACGCGGACGACATGCTCGGCGACCGGGACACCACCGCCGACCAACTCCGCTTCCTGGCCGCCCGCATGGCCGAGTCGCTGCGCGACGCCCACCGAATCGCCACGAGCCGTGGCCTGCGGCTCCTGGGATAGGACTGCTCGGTCGAGGGGGTATCTCGTCGCCCCCGCCGCGACTTCAGAAGCGAAAACCAATGATGCCGAAGCCCGGCTGGGCTTCCGCGTGCCGCATCCAGCCGAGGCACTGCCTGACTGCCTCCAGGACCTCGGGCTCCAGCGGCGGGGCCTGACCTGACTCGTCGATCGCACGCTTGGTGGCCTCGAACTGCTGGAGCGCCTGGGCGATAAGGGTGGGCTCCCACTCACCGCAGCCCGGTATGTCGGTGTATGGCAGGGGAGTCGGCAGATCGCTGTAGCTGAACGCATCCACGGACACAGCGGTGATGCCCAGGGCCGCAAGGCCTCGGTCGACGACAGACAGCCAGTGGCCCTTGTGCGGAGTGAAGCAGTCGTTGGGCAGGAACGCACCGGTGAGCGAGCACAGTCGCTGGTAGGCGTAGCTGTACTGGAAGGCATGGTCCCGGTCTTCACTGAAGGGGCCGCCGTGGATGACCGCTCGGAGCGCCTCGTCTGCCGTGGGGGAGCCCTGCTCGATCGCGTAACTGTGGTAGTCGTCGTCGCGGGCCAGGTCATCCCCGAAGTCGGTGCGTATCAACTCCAGCAATTGGTCATCGCGGGATCCGACCAGGGTGCGTGCAGCGGCCACGTCCAGCAGATACACGCTCAAGGAAGAACTCATGAGACGAACCTAGTGGGGGCCACTGACACTCCTGCGAAACGCACTGGCCGGTGCAGGGGCACGGCAGGCAGGCTGGGGCACTCAACAGCCTTGGGTCAAGGCGTCTGTCGGTGGGGCGCAGTCTCGCGAATGTCGGTCCCTGCCCTCGATATCCGGCGCAGGCCAGCGCCTGTGGGAGTCTCGACGATGAGGCAACGATGGCCGTGTTAGGAGCCCTGAGGAGAGAGGACCCGAACATGTGCGCCTCTGCTGTTCAGCCAGGCTACGAGATCTACGCCCGTGATCTCTCGCAATTCGTGTCCTTCGTCGATTGTTGCCGGACCGAACACCTTTCCCGTAAGTCCCAGTACGACCGTCTGTTCGTCCATGACGACTTGGAATGACGTTTGCTGAACGCTTGCGTACGACAGGTCCGAGCCTTGAAGTCTCACGCCGAGTAGTCCGGCCCCATCAAGTTTTGTGAGCCTGAAGGATGCTCCCCGGGCATCAACTTCCCACATTTCCACGCTTCCGAGATTGGCCCGGTCGAGGTTCGCACAACTCAACGATGATTCATCCAGTACGGCCTTCACGAGCGTGGCCCCGGAGAGGTTCGCCCCGCTCAGGTCGGCGCCCTCCAGGTGAGATCTGTATAGGTCGGCGCCGGACAGGTTGACGTAGCGAAGGATGGCATCTGTGAACAGCCCGTTGGCGAGATCGGCACCCGAGATATCGGCTCCAGTTAGATCTAGCCCTGTTACGCCCAGCAGGGCATCGTTTTTGGTGGCCCAATCATTCAGTACACTAATAGTCTGCGTGTTGGCCGGGAGCATTTTAATGTGGAATCGACTGTCATGTGGTCCAGGAAATTTGATCACTCCAGAACGTCGCTTGTGTGTCGTTGATGCTGATGTGATGCAGGTTTGATCTGGCGAAGAGTGATTTCGAGTGCGGAGTGCGTATCACGTCGAGAGCGAGGCGGTATAGGTAGCTTATGCTAGCCGGGAGGGAGTGGCTGGGTGATGGAATTCTCGAACAAGTAGGAATGCATGTTCACGAGATATTTTTGAAGGGAGTCATAGTCTGGGAACTCAATATTCGTCAAGCGTTCGTACTCTGCTGTCCCGAAATCCTTATCCCGAATAATCTCGCTGAAACCTTCGCGGATGGCTTGGACGTAGGATGCGTTACAACTCATCAAGGTGGGGCGCAAGTAGCCAGAATTGTCGTACGCTTGCTCCTCGTCGAGATAGACCCTCAGGAAACCCGGAAAATCTTTTTCCATTTTCAATTCCTTCTATTGATATCGACCGGCTTGAACGTGCGCTGGGGGTGGCGACTTGAGCGCTGTCGTGGGAGTGGTCCAAGAATTGGGGAACCCGACTCTTAACTGGGATTCTTCTTCCACTCCCTCGTGAGGTGCCCGTTCTCGCCCCATGCTCTATCTGAAAGTGGGATGCTCCTGCTGCCCACACCCTTCAGCTATTCTTCTTCGTTGACTTGATGAGTCAGATGCAACGTCAATTCTGCTGTGGCAAGCATCCTGGCGACTTCGATGGGAAGTGTCTTGAACTCTTCCAGTACGACGTCGACAGGATCGACTCTGCGAGTTTGTCCGTCGAGGCCGGTGGTCTCGATCACGTAGCGATACCCGCGGATTGTCATGGTGTCGTCCACCACGATCCAGTGGGCCCCATGTCGTTGAATCAGAACGTCTGCAACATATGCCATTAGATCGCTTTGTAGAGTTATCCAATCCGATTTCTCAAACTGTCCAAGAGGGAGTCGAGATACGTAATTTTGAAGAGCAGGAATTAGGTTAAGTGGATCGCTCGTGTAGATTTCCGGTGGAACCCCTAGCGTGTCGGAAACGTCAATGATGGTACGGCGTCCCTCCGCAGCCCATTGCTCGAGATCGGGGTTGGGCATATTTTGTTCCTCCATTTTGCATCCCTTTTTGATGTGGTGTCTATTTTTAGGTGCGGGCCCGTATTCGACAAATATTATGCGAGTCTGGGTGAGGTAATTTCGCAGAGCCTCGGATGGAGGGGCGTCCGTGAAGACCCACCTGGGATCATATTTGGGATCCATGCGCCGTAGAGTGAGGTCCTTGTTTATCTGCTCAATTATACCTGCATTGAGTGGAACCTCTCCTCTTATGGCTTGACTTGTTCCATCTGCCAGTCTGATCGTTCTGTATTCCAAGTAGTGTTTGATTTCTACAGCCAAGGTCCGACCGTGCGGAAGGTCTACAGGGACGTCTGCCTTTCGTCCGCCTGGCGCCTCCACTGGATAGTACGGGTGGTCGTGGGTCGGAACGCGAAAGTGCCGCTCCGGGCTGCCACCGAACATTTCCCGGCCTATCTTCTCTGCCGTGGTGTAGCGGTGTCGTCCAGCACGCAGGGCGCGAAGCTCCCGCAGGGAGAGTTCTGCTTGGCCGGGAGGTAGCGTGCGGCGTGTGAAGTCCGGGTCGCTGCTTAGTTCGCCGTGCTCTCGTGGTCCCGAGGAAACGGAGGCATCTGGGCTCTCTGCTGGCTCATGCGGTTCCTGAGTGTCAGCCTGGCGCTCGCCGTCGTGGCCGTGCGCGGGCTCGACAGGTTCGTGAGTGTTCGATCCGCCGGACGAGGCTTCCGAGCCCCGCCCCCCGTACGACGGGGGATTGGTGTGACTGCTGCGCGAGGTCGGGCCGTTGGCGTGGGGCGTGTCTGCGCCCGAGCCGCCCCGCTCGGGGTTGCCCGGCCCCCCGCCGTCCATGCTGTTGCTCGGCAAGTGGTGGCCCGCCGAGCCAACCGGCAGGTTGTTCGCCGCGCCGCCCGGTGTCGCGTTGGCCGTGGCGTCAGGTGGCGGTAGAAGGCCGGCCGGGGCGGCGGCTCGGCAGTGGCCGTCCATGTGTGCGTTTCATCCCTCACGGGTGGCGAGAATGGATGAAACATACACTTCAGGCCTGCCGCTCCGCCGCTTAGCGTCATCAGTGGACCCGTGCGGGTGCTTCCGTGCCGTTCCGGGACGTCCGGCACACTCGAGGCAGCGCGTAATCGAAGGAAAGGCCACCCACTCCATGAGCAGCACCGAAACGCCGCGCGGACCCGTGGACTCCTCCCGCGTCCCGCGGTACGCGGGGCCGGCGACGTTCGCCCGGCTGCCCCGGCTCGACGAGGTCGGCCGGGCCGATGTCGCCGTGGTCGGTGTGCCCTTCGACAGCGGGGTCTCCTACCGGCCCGGCGCCCGGTTCGGGGGCAACGCGATCCGGGAGGCCTCGCGGCTGCTCCGTCCGTACAACCCGGCGCAGGACGCCTCGCCGTTCGCCCTGGCGCAGGTCGCGGACGCCGGTGACATAGCGGCCAACCCGTTCAACATCAACGAGGCCGTCGAGACGATCGAGGCCGCGGCCGACGATCTGCTCTCCACCGGTGCCCGGCTGATGACGCTCGGCGGCGACCACACCATCGCGCTGCCGCTGCTGCGCTCCGTCGCCAAGAAGCACGGGCCCGTCGCGCTGCTCCACTTCGACGCGCACCTCGACACCTGGGACACCTACTTCGGCGCCGAGTACACCCACGGCACCCCGTTCCGCCGGGCCGTGGAGGAGGGCGTCCTCGACACATCGGCGCTCTCCCACGTCGGTACCCGCGGCCCGCTGTACGGCAAGCAGGACCTCACCGACGACGCCAAGATGGGCTTCGGGATCGTGACCTCCGCCGACGTCATGCGGCGGGGTGTCGATGAGATCACCGACCAGCTGCGTCAGCGCATCGGTGACCGGCCGCTCTACATCTCCATCGACATCGACGTACTGGACCCGGCGCACGCCCCCGGCACCGGCACCCCCGAGGCTGGCGGTCTCACCTCGCGTGAGCTGCTGGAGATCGTGCGCGGGCTGTCCTCGTGCCACCTGGTCTCCGCCGACCTGGTCGAGGTGGCTCCCGCGTACGACCACGCCGAGATCACCTCCGTCGCCGCCTCGCACACCGCGTACGAGCTGACGACGATCATGAGCCGCCAGATCGCACAGGCCGGTGAGAAGCAGGCCGGTGAGAAGCAGGCCGGGCAGAAGCAGGCTGGACAGAAGGAGGCCGGGCAGAAGTGAGCCACGACCACCACGACGAGCGCCCCGAGCTCACGCCCGCGCAGATCGCCGCCGCACTGGACCCGCCGCCCGGACGCACCGGTGGCGACCTCGCCGTCGAGACGCTCCAGGGCCTCGGCGCGACCACCGTCTTCGGGCTGCCCGGACAGCACGCGCTGGGCATGTTCGACGCGCTCCGCCGCTCCTCCCTCACCTACGTCGGCCTCCGCGTGGAGAACAACGCGGGCTTCGCCGCCGACGCCTACGGGCGCGTCACCGGCGAGGTCGCCCCGCTGCTCCTGTCCACCGGGCCGGGCGCGCTGACCTCGCTCGCGGCGCTCCAGGAGGCGGCGGCGGCCTCCGCGCCCGTG
The DNA here is from genome assembly GCF_042672475.1 of Streptomyces sp. NPDC127177. Lineage (NCBI taxonomy): Bacteria > Bacillati > Actinomycetota > Actinomycetes > Kitasatosporales > Streptomycetaceae > Streptomyces > Streptomyces sp. NPDC127177. The sequence continues at coordinate 1,423 of NZ_JBHXUW010000078.1, read as the reverse complement.
CTGGCAGTCTCCAGTCAGATCCCGACCGCGGGTCTCGGCGGCGGGCGCCACGGCTACCTGCATGAACTGCGCGACCAGAAGGCGTCGTTCCGCGATGTCGTGAAGTCCGTGCACACCGTGCGGGCCGCCTCCCAGATCCCGTCCGCGATCGCCGCCGCGTGGGAGTCCGCGCTGACGGCCCCGCACGGCCCGGTCTGGGTCGAGATCCCGCAGGACGTGCTCCTGGCACAGACGACGCTGCCCGTCGTCACCGCGATGGACGCCTCCCCGCGCGAGCTGCACGCCCGGCCCGAACTCATCGCCGTGGCAGCCCACTTGCTGTCGAACGCGCAGCGTCCGGCGGTCATCGCGGGCGGCGGGGTCGTACGCTCCGACGCCTCCGGCAAGCTCCGGGCCCTCGCGGAACGGGTCAGCGCCCCGGTCGTCACCACCTTCGGGGGCAAGGGCGCCTTCCCGTGGGAGCACCCGCTCTCGCTCCAGTCCTGGCTGGAGGACCGGCACACGACGGACTTCCTGGAGGACGCCGACGTCCTGCTGGTCGTCGGCTCCGGACTCGGCGAGCTCTCCTCGAACTACCACACCTTCAGGCCGCGCGGCCGGGTCATCCAGATCGAGGCCGACGCCGGGAAGCTGGAGTCCAACCATCCCGCGCTCGGCATCCACGCCGACGCCCGGGACGCCCTGGCCGACCTCCTCGACGCCGTCACCCCGCGCGAGGACCCGTCCGCCGCCGAGCGCGTCTCGGCCGTGCTCGGCCTGGTCCGGGACCGGATCGCCGCCCAGGGGCTCACCCTGGAACAGCACCTCGTCGCCGGGATCAGGGCCGCGCTGCCCGACACGTCCCCCAGCTTCTGGGACATGACGATCCTCGCCTACTGGGCCTGGTCCGCCTTCGACGCACGCCACCCCAACACCATGCACTCGGCCCAGGGCGCGGGCGGCCTCGGCTACGGTCTCCCGGCGGCCATCGGGTCCGCGGCCGCCGACCGTACGAAGCCGGTCCTGGCGGTCTCCGGTGACGGCGGCGCGATGTACTCCATCGCGGAACTCGCCACCGCCCGCCAGTACGACCTCCCGGTCACCTGGCTGATCGTGGACGACGGCGGGTACGGCATCCTGCGCGAGTACATGACCGATACGTTCGGCGAGACCACCGGGACGGAGCTGGCCCGTCCGGACTTCGTCGCCCTCGCCGAGTCGTTCGGTGTCCCGGCCGTCCTCACGAGCCCCGAGGCACTCGCCGACGACCTGGCGAAGTCCTTCGCGCAGCCGGGTCCCTCGGTCGTCGTGCTCCCGGCCCTGCTCCGGATGTTCGAGCCGACCCACCTCTAGGTGTATTGACCCGCAGCGTTGTTCACGCGGTGGATGGGCGGGTGTCCGTTGAGTGCGGTGTGGCAGCGGTGGTGGTTGTAGGTGTGGAGGA
>NZ_JBHXUW010000077.1:0-33853 GCF_042672475.1 Streptomyces sp. NPDC127177 | reverse complement strand
CGCGTCGTGTGTCCGGGCCGTGGCCGTGGGCTCTTCCAGGACAGGCGGTCAGGGCGCCCAGGGTGCCTCCACCGCCCAGGTGGTGTCCTCGGTGAAGGTGGCCGGGTTGTCCCAGGCGTGTGTGCCGCCCGGTGTGGCCAGCCACACCTCCGAGTCGATGTGGCGCAGGTAGTTGCCCGGCAGATTGGCGCTCGACAGCCGCACCCCACCCGAACCGGCCACCGCGCACCAGGTGGCATCGGCCTTGAACAGCGCCGAGCCGTCGTCGGCGTCCCGCCGCACCCGGAAGTCCCGGTGCCGGAGGTATTCGCCGGGATAGTTGCGGGACTCCAGCGAGTAGCAGTTGCTGTTGCCGAGGCCGGTGACGATCTTCCAGGTGGCGTCGTTCTTGAGCACCGAGTCGCTGCCCGCGTCGACGACCGCGGTGAAGGCGAGCTCCTCCTGGTGACGCAGGTACTTGTCCGTGTAGCCGGGGGTGGTGACCCGCAGCGACTTGTACTGCCCGGTGGGCAGCGTCACGGGCGGGGCGGGATTCTGCGATGCGTCGATGAGCGCCCGGTTGGCGGCCCTCACCCGCGCCGCATCGACCTTGACCACCTGCCGGTCGTAGGTGAGCAGCCCGTTCGCCTCGTTCTCGACGTCGGTGATCTCCGTGTACACGGAGGCGGAGAGCCCCGCGGGCAGCTGTCCGACGCGGATGCTGTCGATCAGCCCGGTGAACCGGTCGTTGAGCGCGCCGATGCTCGGCTGGTCCTCGTAGCTGAAGCCGCCGCCTGGGAACCACTCGTGGCCGGGGACCTTGTAGCCGAGCCCGCCGAACTCGCCGAGGACGGCCGCCCGGGTCGGTGTGGGGGAGGTGTTGCCGGGGCCGACGTAGTTGTGGTTGTCGATCACGTCCCCGTTGCCGCCGTCGACCGAGCCGCAGCAGTTGACACCGCTCATGTTGTTCACCAGCCGGGACGGATCGTACGCCTTCACCTCATCGGCGATCCTGGCCTGGTCGTACTGGCCCCAGCCCTCGTTCTGGTCGACCCACATCACCAGCGACGGCGAGCTGCGGTGCTGGTCGATGACGGCGTGGTACTCGGCTTCCCACTGGGCGCGGGCCGCCGTGTCGGGGCTCTTGCCGGTGTCCATGGCGGGCATGTCCTGCCAGACGAGGAGCCCGAGCTTGTCCGCCCAGTAGAACCAGCGCTGGGGTTCCACCTTGATGTGCTTGCGGACCATGTTGAAGCCGAGGTCCTTGTGCGCCTGGAGGTCCGACTTCAGCGCGTCGTCGGTCGGCGCGGTGTAGATGCCGTCCGGCCAGTAACCCTGGTCCAGGGTGCCGGTCTGGAAGACGAACTTGCCGTTGAGGACCGGGCGCATGATGTTGTCGACCTTGGCCACGGAGATCGACCGCATGCCGGTGTAGCTGCCGGCCGAGTCGGTGACGGCCGACCCGTCGAGCAACTCCGCCTTCACGTCGTACAGGAAGGGGTCGTCGGGAGTCCACAGATGCGGGTCCGGTACCGGTACGGAGATGTCGGAGCCGACGGTTCCGGTGGCCGTGCCGACCACGTTGCCGCCGCTGGAGACGGTGACCCGGGCGCTGCGGCCGGCCGCGGACGCGCCCTGCACCTTCACCCGCAGGGTGCTGTCGCCCAGGTCGGGAGTCATGTCCAGGCGGGTGATGTGGGCGGCCGCGACCGGCTCGAGCCAGACGGTCTGCCAGATTCCGGAGGCCGCGGTGTAGAAGATGCCGCCGCCGTCGTGCGGCTGCACGCCGTTGATGCGCTGCTTGCCGACTGCCTGCCCGCCGGTCTGCGTCGGGTCGTACACGGAGACGACGACCGTGTTCGTTCCGCCGTTGAGCTGAGGGGTGATGTCGTACGCGAACGAGTCGTAGCCGCCCTTGTGGGCGCCGACCTGGGTGCCGTTGACCCAGACCGTGGTCTGCCAGTCGGACGCGCCGAAGTTGAGTTCGACCCGGCGGCCGTTCCAGTCGGACGGCACGGTGAAGGTGCGCTTGTACCAGAGCTTGTCGTTCTCGGTGATCTTCCGCTGGATGCCGGAGAGCGCGGACTCCGCGACGAACGGCACCCGGATCTGATCGGTGAACGAGGACGGCTCCCCGGCGTCGCGGCCGGTCACGGCGAAGTCCCAGATGCCGTTGAGATTGGCCCAGTCGGGCCGGGTGAGCTGCGGCCGGGGGTACTCCGGCAGCGGATTGTCGACCGGCACCTGGCTGGTCCAGGGCGTGGTCATGGGGGAGGGCTTGGGCGACCAGGAAGCGGCACCGGCCGGTGCCGAACCGATCCCCACCAGGGCGGTGGACACCAGCGCCAGCAGTCCCGTGCCGGTGATCGCGCGTCTCCACCACGGCCTTCGGCCCGGTACACGTAAGCGGCTCATCGATACGTCTCCTTCGTCGGGTTCGGCCCCCGGCACGGGGGCGGCTCCCCGCGCCGGGCGGCGCGGGGAGCGGTACGGGGAGTGCGTGGAACGCCTCGGGTCAGACGAGTTGCCAGAGGTGGTCGTCGGTGCCGGTGTCGCCGAACTGGACGACGTGGGCGCTGTCGGCGGTGGACATGTTGTCGACGCCGAGGACCTTGCCGGAGTTGCGGTTGCGGATGCGGTACCAGCCGTCGCCGTCGGGGACCAGTTGCCAGAGGTGGTCGTCGGTGCCGTTGTCATCGAACTGGACGACGTGGGCGCTGTCGGCGGTGGACATGTTGTCGACGCCGAGGACCTTGCCGGAGTGCCGGTTGCGGACGCGGTACCAGCCGTCGCCCTCGGGGACCAGCCGCCAGTCGTGGTCGTCGGTGCCGGTGTCGCCGAACTGGACGACGTGGGCGCTGTCGGCGGTGGACATGTTGTCGACGCCCAGGACCTTGCCGGAGTGCCGGTTGCGGATGCGGTACCAGCCGTTCGTCAGCCAGGGCGAACCGTCCGGACCGGCCGTCGGGAACGAGGTGATGCGCAGCCGTGCCGCGCCCATCGGGACGAGCGTGACCTCCTCCACCGGCTCGTTGCTGCGGGCCGGGCCGTCCTGGAGCGGGGTGACGACATGCTCGTCGTCCGTGGTCCACTCCGGGATCCTGCGGGCCCGCGCGGTCAGGGTGACCGGGGTGCCGTCCAGTGTGAAGGGGTTGTCGTCCTTCACCCGGCGCACGGTGTGGTGGCGCAGGGACGAGGCAGGCTCCTTCCCGTCCAGCACGAGCCCGTAGTTCCACGGGCCGGTGGCGTGCACCGCGTACTCCGGGAACCGGTCGGTGCCGCCGGTGCGCTCGTACTCCTCGCCGATCCGCAGGGAGTACGTGAGCGGGCCGCGGTCCACGCTGACGGAGCCGTGGTTGTTCTCCCAGGTACGGACCGTGGTCGTCTGGGGGAAGCGCAGGGCGACCTTGTCGCCGTCGGACCAGGTGCGCTCGATCCGGGTGAAGGCGGGACCCGCCGGAGCTTCCACCCGGTCCCCGTTCACCGTGATCTCCGGGGCGTCGCACCAGGCGGGAACCCGCAGCACCAGCGGGAAGCGCAACTGTCCGGGCGCCTTCAGGGTCAGCGTGACCGTGTCCGTGAACGGGTAGCCGGTCTCCTCGGTGAAGGTGACCTCGGTGCCGTCGGCGACCTTCGCGGTGACCTCGCAGGCGGCGTACATCGCGGCGGCCAGCCCGCCGTCGGGAGTGGCGAGCCAGAGCTCCTCGGTGAAGTACGGCCAGCCCATGCCGTAGTTGTGCGGGCAGCAGCGGTACTGGTCGACGCCGGGCAGGAACGCCTGCATCGCGAAGTTGTTCTGGAACTGCCGGTCCTTCTTGGGGACGTTGTCCAGGTCGACGCTGTTGGCGCTGGTGATGTAGTGGACCGCCCGGCCGGAGGGGTCGAGCGAGGCGGGCAGCGAGTTGAAGGCGAGCTCCTCGCAGCGGTCGGCCCACAGCGGGTCGCCGGTGATCCGGGTGAGCAGCTGGTGGCTGGCCATGAACTCGACGATGCCGCAGGTCTCGAAGCCCTGGCGGGGGTCGCCGTGCCCGGGCCGGGCGTTCTCGTCGCCGGCGAAGCCGCCGCCGGGGAACTGACCGTACTGGTCCATGGCCTTGCCGTACGTCCCGTACGTGTTGCGGGTGTCCTGCGCCGAACCGCTGCGCAGGGCGTACTGGGCCGGTTCGCGGAAGCCCTGGGCGATGTTCACGTTGTGCGGGTTCACCAGGTTGTCGCCCCAGTCGGCCCCGTTCGCGTGGATCTTGTCGGCGAGGTCCATCAGGAAGGTGTCGCCCGTGCGGTTGTAGAGCCAGTACACGCTGTCCAGACCGTCACCCCAGCGCAGCGCGATCCAGCTGGTGTTGAAGGCGCCCGGCCCCTGGGCGTTCATGTAGCGGAAGAACCTGCTGAGGAACGGGATGATCCGGGTGTCGCCGGTGTACTCCTGCCAGGAACGCAGCGCCTGGACCAGCGGCAGGAAGGGCCAGAAGTCCGGGCCGTCGTTGAGCGAGGTGCGCAGCGACTTCGGGCCGAAGAAGCCGTCGGACTGCTGCGTGGCGAGAATCGCGTCGAACCAGCGGCGCACGGCCGCCAGCGCGTCGGCGTCACCGGTGACGATCGCGAGGTCGGTATAGCCGCGCAGCCAGTACGGGACCTCCTCCCAGCCGCCCAGATCGGGCCGGACCCAGCCGGTGGCGCCGAAGTCCAGGAAGTGCGAGAACTCCTCGTAGCGCCCGCACAGGCCGTCCAGCTGGAGCTTCAGCTGTCCGGCCAGCCAGCCGCGCGCGGTCACGCGGCCCGGCGGGAGCTTCAGGAACGCCGTCGGGTGCAGCGGTGCGGCGTTGGGGGAGTAGTGGCCGCCGCCGGCCGGTTCCGCCCGGTTCCCGGCGGCGGTCGCGGTGGCCGACCAGCGGCCGGCGGCCGTCGTCGCGGCGACGGTGGCCAGGGCTCCGGTCATGAGTTGTCTGCGGTTCAGGGGCATGGAGGGGGGCTCCTGCTCTGCCGGCCGTGCGGGGACTCCGGCGGCTCGGGGAAGGCACATGACACTGACGGGTGACGCTGACAGGGCTGCCACGGCGTACCGGACGGGAGCCGGCCGCGCGCATGGCGAAGAGCGCCGTCGCGACCGGGAGGCGGGCGGGGCAACGCTCTTGCAACGTTGGAAAATTGGCTTCCGGCGGTATGACAGCACGCCGCCGGTCGGCTGTCCAGGGTTACGGCGGTAACCCGTGGGCCCGGGGTGTCCGTTCGGGCCGTGCGTCTCCGACACATTTTGGAAACGCATCGACAACGCTCTTGCCGCCCGTGCCACGCCGCCTATATAACGTTGTAAACCGAGCCGCCGAGAGGCCGCGCAGGCTCTCACGACCGCAGTTCGTGCAGCTGGGGCACACCCCCGTGACGCACTGGCGGGGGTCGTGAGGAATGCAGTGACATCAGCCGCCGAGCGGCCGATGCATCGTCCAGCCATGCCCGACCGCACGCCCGTCAGCGTGCCGTCATCCCGCCAAGGAGCTCCCGCGCATGATGATCCAGCGCCGAACCCGTACCCTCGCCGTGGCCTGCCTCCTCGCCGCCACCGCCACGCTGGCCGCCTCCGGCTGCTCCAAGTCGGAGGGCTCGGACAACACGAGCGCTGACAGCAGCCAGGGCGCCCAGGAGGCCAAGTCCCCCGAGTCCTCCTCCGGTTCCGGCTGCTCGCTGCAGGCCTATGGTTCGCCGAAGCTGGACCTGAAGAACGCGGTGGTCGGCTTCTCCCAGTCGGAGAAGGAGGCCAACCCGTTCCGGATCGCCGAGACCCAGTCCATCAAGGACGAGGCCAAGAAGGTCGGCGTCAAGAAGCTGCTCACCACCAACGCCCAGTCGCAGCTGTCCAAGCAGATCAGCGACATCCAGGACATGCTGTCCCAGGGTGCCCAGTTCCTCATCGTCGCCCCGCTGAACTCGGACGGCCTGGAGCCGGCCCTGAAGGCGGCCGCCGCCAAGAAGGTCCCGGTCCTCACCGTCGACCGCAAGCTCAACTCCACCGCGTGCAAGGACTACGTGGCCTTCCTCGGCTCCGACTTCGTCGAGCAGGGCAAGCGTGCCGCGGACGCGATGATCAAGACGACCGGCGGCAAGGGCAAGGTCGCCATCCTCCTCGGCGCCTCGGGCAACAACGTCACCACCGACCGCACCAAGGGCTTCGTCGACCAGCTCAAGGCCAAGGCGCCCGACCTGAAGATCGTCGCCCAGCAGACCGGTGAGTTCGCCCGCGACAAGGGCCAGCAGGTCATGGAGCAGCTCATCCAGTCCAAGCCCGACATCACCGCCGTCTACGCGGAGAACGACGAGATGGGCCTCGGAGCCGTCACCGCGCTGAAGGCCGCCGGCAAGAAGCCCGGCAAGGACGTCAAGATCATCTCCGTCGACGGCACCCGCAACGCCGTCCAGGCCCTGGTCAACGGCGAGTACAACGGCGTCATCGAGTCGAACCCGCGCTTCGGCCCGCTGGCCTTCGCGACCGCCCAGAAGTTCTACGGCGGCGTGGAGATCCCGGAGAACGTCATCATCTCCGACCGTGCCTACGACGAGTCGAACGCCAAGGCCTCGCTCGGCGGCGCGTTCTGACCGACCCCGGCACCACCTGCCCGTAGTACCCGCGGGGATGCCCGCCGGGCCGGACCGGCCGCGTACGACCCGTACGCGGCCCGCCCGGCCCGCACCGTCCCCCGGCGACGCGCCGCCGCCGTGACGCTCCCACCCGTCACGGCGGCCACCGGGCCCACACCCTTGGAAGAGCGGAAGGCCGAGACCAGTCATGGCACCACCCGAAGCAGTACCGCAGCCGCCGGAGCCGGCCGCCGACGCGAAGGAGGCGACCGCGCCCGGCGCCCTCGTGAAGGAGGCTCCCGAAGCGGAGGGCGCCCCCGAAACGAAGGGCGCCTCCGCCCCGGCCGTCCTGGAAGCCCGCTCGGTGAGCAAGCGCTTCCCGGGCGTCGTCGCCCTCGATGACGTCTCCTTCTCCCTGCGCGCCGGGGAGACCCACGCGCTGGTGGGGGAGAACGGCGCCGGCAAGTCCACCCTGATCAAGGTGCTGACCGGTGTGTACCAGCCCGACGGGGGCGAGCTGCGGCTGACCGGGCAACAGGTCTCCTTCGGGCGGCCGTTCGAGGCCCAGCAGGCCGGCATCTCCACGATCTACCAGGAGGTGAACCTCGTCCCGCTGATGAGCGTGGCGCGCAACATCTTCCTCGGACGTGAGCCGAAGAACCGTTTCGGCCTGATCGACTTCTCCCGGATGAACCGCGAGACCAGTGAGCTGCTCGACGGCTTCGGCGTGCGCGTCGATCCCAAGCGGCCGCTGCACACCCTGGGCATCGGCACCCAGCAGATGGTCGCCCTGGCCCGGGCCGTCTCGGTCAACGCCCAGGTCGTCATCATGGACGAGCCCACCTCCTCGCTGGAGCCGCGCGAGGTGGAGACCCTCTTCCGGGTCATCGAGGAGCTGCGCGAGCGCGGGATCGCGGTGCTCTACGTCAGCCACCGCATGGACGAGCTCTACCGGATCTGCGACCGCGTCACCGTGCTCCGCGACGGCCGCCACATCCACACCGGCGACCTCGCCGACCTCGACCGCATGCAGCTCGTCTCGATGATGCTGGGCCGCGACATGGCCGAGGTCCGCCGCTCCGGCCTCACCAACTTCGGCTCCGAGGGCCACGACGCCTCGCGCACCCCTGTGCTCACCGCGACCGGCCTCTCCCGTGACCACCAACTGCACGACATATCACTGCAGTTGTACGCGGGCGAGGTGCTCGGCCTGGGCGGGCTCCTCGGCTCCGGCCGCAGCGAGACCGCGAAGGCCCTGGCCGGTGCGCTGCGCCTGGACTCGGGAGAGCTGAGCGTCGGCGGACGCACCCTGCGCCGGCTCACCTCCGCCGGCGCCATCCGGGCCGGTATCAGCCTGCTGCCCGAGGACCGCAAGGCCGAAGGAATCGTCCCCGGCCTCTCCGTGCGCGAGAACATCGTGCTGGCCGCGATGCCCCGGCTCTCCCGCGCCGGTGTCGTCTCCCGCGCCAAGCAGGACCGCATCGTCGACATCTTCATGAAGCGGCTCCGGATCAAGGCGGCGAGCCCCGAGCAGAAGGTCGGCGAGCTCTCCGGCGGCAACCAGCAGAAGGTACTGCTGGCCCGCTGGCTCTGCCTGGAGCCCAAGGTGCTGCTGCTCGACGAACCCACCCGCGGCATCGACGTCGGCGCCAAGGCCGAGGTCCAGAGCCTGATCGACGACCTCGCCCGCGAGGGCCTGGCCGTCCTGCTCATCTCCTCCGACATCGAGGAACTCATCGAGGGCGCCGACCGCATCGTCGTCCTGCGCGGCGGCGCGGTCGCGGGCGAACTGGCGGGCGACGAGGTGGCCGAGAGCCATCTGCTCGAAGTGCTCGCCGACCACTCACCGGCGCCCGCAGGGAAGGCCCCGGCCGCCAAGGAGGACCCCCGATGACCCAGGCCACACTCACCACACCCGCCGCCCGCCCACTGGCGCGGCTGCGCGACCCCGCCTGGTACCAGGAGTACGGCGTGTACCTCGCCGTCGCGGTGGTGCTCCTCTTCAACGCACTGTTCACCGAGCACTTCATGACCGCGGACAACCTCCGCACCCAGCTCGTCCAGGTAGCGCCCATCGTCATCGTCGCCCTGGGCATGGCCCTGGTGATCGGCACCGAGGGCGTCGATCTCTCCGTCGGCTCGACCATGGCGCTGGCAGCCGCGCTCCTGCCGCTCTACCTCGGATACGGCCTGGTGCCCGCGCTCGTCATGGCGCTGCTGGCCGGTGCGCTCGTCGGCGCGGTCAACGGCACGCTGGTCTCCCTCGTCGGGCTCCAGCCGATCGTCGCCACCCTCGCGCTGTTCGTCGGCGGCCGCGGCCTGGCCCTGGTCATGGCTGACGGTCAGCTCAAGCAGATCGTCAACCCCGACCTGCTGTCACTCGGCACCGGCTCCTTCCTCGGCATCCCGCTCGTCGTGCTCATCGCGGCCGTCCTCGCGGTAGCCGTGGCCTTCCTCGTCACCCGCACCACCTTCGGCCGGCAGATCGTCGCCATCGGCGGCAACAGGTCCGCCGCCGCCCTCGCCGGACTGCCCGTACGCCGTGTGCTGATCGGTGTCTACATGCTCTGCGGGGTGCTGGCCGCCCTGGCCGGCATCCTCGCCACGGCCCGGCTCACCGCCAGCGACCCCTCCTCGCTCGGCAACCTCATGGAACTCTCCGCCATCACGGCCGTCGTGGTCGGCGGCACGCCCCTCAACGGCGGTTCCATCCGGGTGCTCGGCACGGTCGCGGGCGCGCTGCTGATGCAGTTGCTGCGCGCCACCCTCGTCAAGCACGACCTGCCCGACTCCACCGCACAGATCGCCCAGGCGGCCATCATCATCGCCGCCGTCTACGTCGCCCGGGAGCGTCGGTCCCGATGAACGAAACCTCACCCGCCCCGGTGGCCCAGGCCCCGGCACCGCGCAAGTCCTCCGCAGCGTCCGGCGGCGAGGCGCCCCGCCCCGTGCCCGGCGCGGCACCCCCGCTCGGACAGCGGATGGCCGAACTCCTCCAGCGCCAGGGCGTGCTCGCGGTCCTGCTCACGGTCGTGATCGTCGCCTCCTTCATCTACCCGACGTTCGCCACCCTGGACAACGCCCGCGGCGTCACCGTGCAGGCGTCGTTCCTCGCGGTGGTGGCCCTCGGCATGACCATGGTCATCATCACCGGCGGCATCGACCTGTCCGTCGGATCCGTCTTCGCGCTGGGCGGCGTGCTCGCCGCCTGGGCCTCGCAATGGGGCTTCCTGGCCGCGCTGCTCGTGCCTCTCGTGGCGTGCGGCGCGATCGGGCTGCTCAACGGATTCCTGGTCGCCCGCGCCGGAATGGCACCGTTCATCGTCACGCTCGCCACCCTGCTCGGTGCCCGCGGCATCCTCCTCGCCATCACCGACGAGGGCGCCACCACCTACCTGATCCCCAAGGGATCGGCCTTCGCCGAGCTCGGACAGGGGAGCGTCTGGGGCTTCGGCTACCCGATCCTCATCGCCCTCGCGCTGTTCGGCATCGGCGGACTGCTGCTCCAGCGCACCTCGTTCGGCCAGACGCTCTTCGCCGTCGGCGGCAGCAGTGACGCGGCCACCCTGATGGGCCTGCCCGTGGCCCGTACCAAGATGCTCGTCTACACGCTCAGCGGACTGCTCGCAGGACTGGCCGGCGCCCTCAACGCGGCCAGGCTGTCGTCCGGGGTCACCATCGTGGGCGTGGGCATGGAGCTCGACGCGATCTCAGCCGTCGTCATCGGCGGCACGCTCCTGATCGGCGGCGCCGGATCGATCAGCGGAACGCTCTGGGGCGTCCTGCTGCTCGCCGTCATCCAGAATCTGATCAACCAGATCGGCTCACTGAACTCCTCTTACCAGTCGGTGGTCAGCGGAGGGTTCCTTATCGTTGTCGTCGTGGCCCAGCGCTACCTGGCGCGCAGCCGCAGAACCACCTGAACCTGCGCCGGGGCCGCGGCCCCGGCGCAGGTCGAGCCGAACCGGGCAGAGCCGGGCCACTGCGCTTCAACGCGCGTCAAGTCGATTCAGGGAGTGCCGTGGGCGTCAGCCTCAAGGACGTTGCCCAACGGGCGGGCGTATCCATCAAGACCGTGTCGAACGTGGTGAACAACTACCAGCACGTCACACCGAAGATGCGCGCCAAGGTGCAGCAGGCCATCGACGAGCTCGGCTACCGGCCGAACCTCACAGCACGCCATCTGCGCAAGGGCCGCACGGGCATCATCGCCCTCGCCGTCCCCGAGTTCGGCAACCCCTACTTCGCGGAGCTGGCCGGCGAGGTCGTCGACGCGGCCGCCCGGCACGACTACACCGTGCTCGTCGACCACACCGGCGGACTGCGGGAGAAGGAACTCCTGGTCAGCCAGGGCTTCCGGTCCCATGTGATCGACGGCCTCATCCTCAGTCCCATCCACCTGGAGACCGAGGACCTGATGGCACGGGCCGATACGGCCCCGCTGGTGCTGCTGGGCGAGCGCGAGTACGAGGCGCCCTACGACCACATCGCCATCGACAACGTGGCGGCCTCCCGCGAGGCCGTACGCCACCTCGTCGGCCAGGGGAACCGGCGGATCGCCTTCCTCGGTTCGCGTACCGGCCGTGAACGGCAGCCCGCCCACCTCCGGCTGCGCGGCTGGCGGGAGGAGCTGGCCGCCCAGGGCATCGTCCCCGACGAGTCGCTGGTCGTGGTCACCGACGGCTACGGCCGCGAGGACGGGGCCACCGCGATGGCCGCCCTGCTGGACCGCGGGGAGCAGCCCGACGCCGTGTTCGCGTACAACGACCTCATCGCCATCGGGGCCATGCGCACCCTCTCCGAACGAGGGCTGCGCATCCCCGAGGACGTCGCCGTCGTCGGCTTCGACGACATCGAGGAGAGCCTGTACGGAGCCACCACGCTGACCACGGTCGCCCCCGACAAGGAGGCCATCGCCCGGCTCGCCGTCGACAGCCTCGTCGAACGCCTCTCCGGCGACCCGGTTCCCGCCCCCCGGCGGCCACGGCCCGGCTACCGGCTCATCGTCCGGGAATCGACCGCCCGGCCCCCCGCCGAGCAGGCCGGACCGTAGGGCGTGTTCCGAAGTCCCGTCCGCCCCGCCCGGCCGTCCGCTCGTCCCAAGGATCTCTGATGCCTCGCCCCACCGTGAACAGCAAACCCTTCGGTGCCCACGGGAACACCGACGTCGACGTCTGGACGCTCGACTCCGGCACCGGAGTCCGGGCCGAGATCCTCACCTACGGCGGCATCCTGCACCGCCTCACCGTGCCGGACACCGGGGGAGCCCCCGCGTCCGTCGTGCGGTCGCTTGCGGGCCTGGACGAATACACGGGCAAGAACCCGTTCTTCGGCGCCCTCATCGGCCGCTTCGCCAACCGCATCGCGCACGGCCGGTTCACCCTCGACGGGACGGCGTACCAGGTCCCAGCCACGGACCGGGGGCACGCTCTGCACGGCGGGCCCGAAGGCTTCCACACCCGTGTCTGGCAGGCCGCGGGTGAGGCCACCGCCACGGCCGCGGCCCTCCGGCTCACCCTGCGCAGCCCCGACGGCGACATGGGGTTCCCCGGGGCGCTGGACGTCACCGTCACCTACACCCTCGACGCGGCAGGCACGCTCGCGCTCGACTACACCGCGACCACGGACCGCCCCACGGTCCTCAACCTCACCAACCACGCCTACTTCGACCTGGGCGGGCGTGGCGACATCCTCGGCCACACGCTCCAGGTGGACGCCGAGCGCTACCTCCCCGTCGACGCGGACGGCATACCCGAGGGCCCGCCCGCGCCGGTGGACGGCACGCCCTTCGACCTCACCGCCCCCCGCACCGTCGGCGAACGCATCGCGCTCACCCACGAACAGCTGCGCAGAGCAGGCGGATTCGACCACTGCTGGGTACTCGGGGACGCGGACACCGGCCTGCGCCGGGCCGCCAGGCTCACGGCCCCCGGAGCCGAGCGGATCATGGAGGTGTGGACCACCGAACCCGGTATCCAGGTCTACACCGCCAACCAGCTCGACGGCACCCTGGCCGCGCCCGGCGGCGGGCACCACGACCGCCACAGCGCCGTCTGCCTGGAGACACAGCACCTGCCCGACTCACCCAACCGGCCGGACCACCCCGGCACCGTCCTGCGCCCCGACGAGGTCTTCAGCAGCCGGACCGAGCTGAGGTTCCCGCACCTCGCCGACGCCACGCCCTGAGCCTTCGCGCACCCATGGAACGGGCCCGGCCCGCGGATGTCACCACTCCGCGGGCCGGGCCTCTTCGCTGCCTCCCGTTACTTCAGGTACGGGCCCGCCGTCCCGACCTTCCCCGGCGCGGCGTTGCTGCCGCCGAGGTCCAGGACGTAGACGCGCATGTTGCCCTTGCCGGGGGCAGCCACGCTCAGCTTGCCGTCCGACACCACCTGGGTGTCGCCGGTGACGGCGTCCTTGTAGGTGCCGTTGGGGATCCCGCTGTACGTGGCCGCGCCGGTGACCGACACCAGGGCGAAGCTGTCCACCCCGCTCGCGGCGTCGGTGTAGCGCCGCTTGTACGCCATCTGTCCGGTGATGCCTTCGGTGGAGTACTGGCCCATCTGCAGGGCCGGGACGGCCCGCCGGATCTCGTTGAGCCGCTGGACGTGCTTGACCAGCGGCTTGCTCAGCGTGTCTGCGACCTCGCCGGTGGCCGAGGAGACCTGGCTGAAGTCGGAGGCCTCGACCGTGCCGGCGAGATGGTCGCCGAAGTAGGCGCGGCCGGTCGTCGCCAGCGGGCAGCTGGGCCCGCAGTCGATCTGCTTGCCGGCCTGGAACTCGATCTCCGATCCGTAGTAGAGGGTCGGAATGCCGCGGAAGGTCCACATCAGGGCCATGTTCTCGGCCCAGGCGTCGGTGCCGCCCGCGTAGCGTTCGCTGCTCTTGTTGGGGCCGTAGTCGTGACTGTCCACGTAGACGACGTTGTACGTGGCGTCGTTGTAACTGTCGTCCGAGTCCTTGCCGTTGTTGTACGCGTTGTCGGCGTCACCGAAGTTCATGTGCATCCGCATGTCGATGACGTTCATTCCGGAGAACTCGCTGTGGTCGGGCGTGTGGTAGGCGTTCCCGTCCAGGAAGGCGTTGCTGGACGTCGGCTGCTGTCCGGTGCCCAGCTTCTCCTCGTAGTCGTACATCTCCAGTGCGGCCTTGGCGTCGTCGGCGTCGTACTCCTTGCGCTCCTTCCACGTGAAGAACTGCGCCGAGTGGTTGACCGAGCCGCGGTTCCACTTGTCGTTGACGAACGCGCCCACCTCGCCGAAGACGAAGAAGTTCTTCGCGGCCGCGGCGCCGAACTGCTGGGTGACCCGTTCCTGGATCGCAGGCAGGAAGCGGCGGTTCCAGGTGGTGCGCGGGATGTGGACGGCTGTGTCGACGCGGAATCCGTCGACACCCATGTCGATGTACTTGTTGTACGCGCCGATCAGATAGTTCTGGACCGGGGCGGACTCGGTGTTGAAGTCGGCCAGGTCCTCGTGCAGCCAGCAGGATCGGGAGTCCTCGCCCTCCCAGTTCCCAAGCCAGCAGTTGTGGTAGTACTCCTTCGGGAACATCCCGGAAGTCGGGTTCGGCCACTGGCAGTTGTAGATCCTGTAACCCTCGGGCGAGGTGGCCCCGGTGGGCTTGCCCCAGTTGAGGCAGGTGTTGCCGGAGGGTTCGGCGGTGGACCACAGGTCGCCGTTGTAGTACGACTTCCCGGACTTCGTCTCGACGCTCACGCCGTCGTACTCGAAGCCCTCGTTCCGCTCGTCGTAGTACCAGCTCCACTCGTCGTCCCGGACGCCGTAGACGGTCGGGGTGTACAGGCCCTTGGCGCCCCAGCGCGAGGAGTGGTTGTAGACGACGTCCTGGTAGATCTTCATGCCCTTGGCGTGCGCGGCGTTGATCAGGTCCTGGTAGGAGGCACCGGCCGATTCGAGCCGGCCGTCCACCTGGTAGAAGTCGTAGCCGTGGTAGCCGTGGTAGTCGTAGTCGGACCGGTTCAGGACCACCGGGGTGATCCAGATCGCCGAGAAGCCGAGCCCCTTGACGTAGTCGAGCTTGTTCACCAGGCCCTTGAAGTCGCCCCGGAACATGGGGTCGTTATTGGCCGCGTTCCCGGACTTCACGTCCTGGCTGCCGCCCCGGTTGTTGCTCGTGTCCCCGTCGTCGAAGCGGGCGGTCAGGACGAAGTAGATCGGGTCCTTGCGCGGATCGGTCCCCAGCGGCTTGCCCGCCGCCGGAGCCGCCGGTCTGGTGCCCGTGGTCGCCTTCGCGACGGCCGAGGCCGCCGAGGTGTTGCCCGTCGCGTCGACCGCCCTGACGGTGTAGCTGTAGGCGGTCCTCTCCTCCAGATTCGTGTCGGAGAACACGGTCGAGCCGACGTCGCTCACCACCGAGCCCTTGCCGCCGCCGGTGCGCGTGACCTGATACTCCGTCACGCCGCGGTTGTCGGTTGACGGTTCCCATGTCAGGACGACCGATACGCCGTCCGCTTCGGCCTTCACGGCCGTCGGGACGGTGGGCGCCTCGGTGTCCGCCGGTTCGGCGGCGCACGGATCCGCGGCGTCCTTGGTCACGGTCCTGTCCTTGACCGTGACCACACCCGCGGGGACGGTGTAGTCGTTCCCGTTGTTGTTGTCCCAGACCCCGTTGCCGTTGTTGAACGCGGCCTGCATCTTCGTCGCGGTGCCGAGGTCGACGGACCGCTTCACCCAGCCGGTGCAGGCCGCCTCCATCCCGACGCCCGGGACGGCGGTCCAGGATCCGCCCTCCGGCCGGTAGTGCAGGTTGGTGGTGGTCCAGCCGACGGTCGTGGTCGAGTAGTACACCGACGCGGTGTTCCCCGCGTCCGACGAGGACGTCGGGGAGGGGTCCGGGTCCGTCCCGGTCCCGGCACAGGGGTCGCTGTGCGCCACCACACCGTCCTTGACGGTGATGGTGCCTGTTCCCAGCGCGTAGTTCTTCCCGTTGTTGTTGTCCCACACCCCCGATCCGTCGGTGAACGTGGCAGCCAGTCCGGACGAACTGCCCAGGGACACGGTCTTCTTGACCCAGTCGGTGCACGCGGCCTCCATCCGCGCGCCCGGCACGGCGGTCCAGGAGCCGCCGTCGGGCGCGTAGTGAAGGTTGTACGCGGACCAGTCGCGGGTCTTCGTGTAGTAGAAGACCGTCGCGGTGTTCTCTGCGGCCGCCACCGGTACGGCGTCCGGGGGGCCCGCGGGGTCCGGGGCGGCGGTCAGCAGGCCCAGCAGCCCCGCGGCGGCCGCTGCCGCCGCCAGAGGGCGTCTGAGCCGCAGGTGGGGGGAGCGTTTCATTCGTCTCTCCAGGGGAGTGCGACGGCCTCCCGGGCCGCCGCGGCCAACAGCGGAGGTACTCGTCGAGCGCCTCCTGGTCCCGCCGGAGAACCCGGACGCGCCTCGGGGTTCGGGCGAGCAGTGCATCCGACAGCAAGAGCTGTCTGAATTTTGCTGCAACGTTTTGCGGTCAGGAAGTTACCTGCGCATGACAGGCGCGTAAAGGGTTCCGACACGGCCGGTTCTCCGGGGCTCGCGGTCATCGGCGGTGCCCGTCAGGGGAATGCCGGATTGCGCCGCGCTGTTGCGACGTCCATGACCTTCTTTGTTGACGTGACCGTGCGGGGCTACGAACTCGACACCCAGGGCCATCTGAATCAGGCGGTCTACCTCCAGTACGCGGAGCACGCGCGCTGGGAACTGCTGCTGGCGGCCGGACTGCCCCAGGAGAAGCTGCTGGCCGACGGGGTGGGGCCGGTGGCGCTGGAGGTCACGGTGAAGTTCCGGAAGGAACTGCGGGGCGGTGAACGGGTGCGGGTGTCCTGCCGGTTCGACTACGGGACGGGCAAGACCTTCACGGTCGAGCAGCGGATCCTCAAGGAGGACGGCACCGTGGCGGCGGAGATCGCCGGCGTCGCGGGCGTCCTCGACCTGTCCACCCGCAGGCTGGTCCCCGATCCGGGAGGCCGTCTGGCCTCCCTCGCCAAGGACCCGGAGCTGCTGAGCGGCTGACCTGGGATCAGGAGACCTTCCGGCCCGCCCCCATCGCGGCCACTGCCCGCCGGAGGCGCGCGCCTCCCTGACCTCGGGGGTCCGCGCCGTCATGAGGCGCAGGGTCACCAGGTACCGGTCCGACCTTCCGAGCCCGTCGTAGAAGCGCCGGGCCGGCTCGTCCTCGTCCAGGGCCGCGGCGAGGTCGGCGGGGACGGCCGCGGTGCGCTGCGAGGGATACGCCGCCTCCCACCGGCCGTCCGACCGGGCCGCCTCGACCTGCGCGAGACCGGACTCGCGCATGCGGCCTGCCGCGAGGAGCGCCCCGACCTTCTCCACGTTGATCTGCGACCAGGTGCTCCGGGGCCGGCGCGGCGTGATCCTCTGCAGGTAGTACACCGCGTCGCAGGACTTGCGCTGCCCGTCGATCCAGCCGAAGCAGAGCACGGCGTCGATCACTTCGGCCGCGGTCACCGACCGTACGCCGGAACCCCGCTTGGCGACCTTCAGCCACAGGCCGGACCGGTCGGCGTGATGCCTCTCCAGCCACTCCTCCAGCTGGCGGGCCCGCTCGAAGGGGAGTGGACCGTCGGGTGTGCCTGTCATCCTGAGCCTCCTGGGGAAGCGGCCGGGCCGCCGCTCGTCGTGGAAGCCACGTTAGGTGTCATAGAGGACAGGTTCCGTCCTGTATGGGGCGCGCGCACCGGGTGCGGGGGCGGCCCCTCCCGGTGCGACCGGCGTCCAACTACGAAGGACCTCGTATTATGGAAACCCCGGACGTAGCGACGATGCGGAGCCACCGTGACCCCTGCCAGCGCCAGCGCCCCGGCGGTCGGCACCCGCACGCTCGCCCACCCGGCGCGGGAGGAGATCCGGATCGAGTCGGTGCTGCACGCGCTCTCCGACCCGGTGCGGCTGTGCGTGGTGCGTGAGCTGGCCGCCGCCGAAGGTGAACTCACCTGCTCCCGCTTCGATCTTCCGGTGACCAAATCGACCACCACGCACCACTTCCGGGTGCTGCGCGAGAGCGGCGTCGTCCAGCAGGTCTACCGGGGCACCGCCAAGATGAACGGGCTGCGCCGCGAAGACCTGGAGGCGCTGTTTCCCGGGCTGCTGGACCGGGTGCTCGACGGAGCCAACCGGCAGGCGGACCGGCTCGGCCGGGGCTGACCGACCCCGCCCGCACCTATGCGGGGCTGCCGTCGCCCCGGGCCGCGCCCAGCAGGCCCGGCCAGTCCGGGATCTTGACCGGCCCGCGGCCCAGCGACCGGCCGAGGGCCGCCTCGGCCCGTTCGATCGACAGCCAGCCGTCCCACTCCACCGGCCGCAGCCCCCACGCGCGCAGTGCGGCCACCGGGTCCGGTGCGCAGTGGCGCCCGGCGAGCAGCGGCGCGTCCTCGACCAGGGAGGCGGCCGTCTCCTTCGCGCACGACCGGTTCGATCCGATGACCCCGGTCGGGCCCCGCTTGATCCAGCCCGCGACGTACTCCCCGGCTGAGGGGGTCCCGTTCCGCAGCACCCGCCCCGCCAGATGCGGGACCGTCCCGCGCACCGGGTCGAAGGGCAGGCCGGGCAGCGGCAGCCCCCGGTAGCCGACCGCCCGCAGGACGAGCTGGGCGTCGATGTCCTCGAACGTACCGGTGTCGCGCACGCCGCCGCTGCCATCGGGTGCCGTGCGGGCGAACCGCACACCGGCCACCCGCCCCCGGCGCTCCAGCAGTTCGACGGGGCGCAGGTAGAACCGCAGCGCGATGGTCCGGGACGGTGTCCTCGCGACCGTTGCGGGGGAGTCGGTGGCCCATCCGCGCAGCACGTCGAGGTTCCGCCGCACCATCGCCGGCAGCGCCGGGGAGCCCGGCGCCGAACCGGCGTAGGCCGGGTCCATGACGAGCTCCGCCGGGTCCACGGCGATCCGTGCGCCGGGGAGCCCGCCGAGCTCCCGCAGCTCCTTGGTGGTGAACCTGGCCTGCGAGGGGCCGCGTCTGCCCGCCATGTGGATCTCGCGCACCCGGCTGCCGGCCAGGGCGCCCAGCGCGGGCTCCGGGACGTCGGTGGGCCGCAGCTCCTCGGCGCCCCGGGCCAGTATCCGCGCCACATCGACGGCGACGTTGCCGACTCCGATCACCACGGCGGAGCGGGCCCCGAGGGCGAAACGGCCGGCCACCGCGTCGGGGTGCGCGCTGTACCAGGAGACGAAGTCGGTCGCGGAGTGGCTGCCCGGCAGCTCCTCGCCGGGAATGCCCAGGGGGCGGTCCGCTGCCGCGCCGACGCAGTAGACCACCGCCTGGTACAGCTCGCCGAGCTGCTGGGGCGACACCCCGCCCGCGCCCACCGGGACGTTGCCGACGAACGTGACCCGCTCGTGCTCCAGCACGGCCCGCAGACTCTGCTGGAGCGACTTGATCTTCTCGTGGTCCGGGGCGACGCCGTACCGCACCAGGCCGTACGGGCAGGGCAGCCGGTCCAGGACGTGCACCCGCACGTCGGGCAGCAGGGTCTGGTTCACCAGGGCCTGGGCGGTGTAGATCCCGCTGGGGCCTGAGCCGACGACGGCGACGCGTATCACGGCGCACCTCTTCCCGGAGGGTGCCTCCAGCATCGCACCGCGGGGCCCGGCGGGGGAGGGGGTGCGCCGGGAGTTCCGTCAGAAGGAGAGCGCGCGCATCCGGCCGATCTCGGTGGTCTGCTGGGCGACGACGTCGTCGGCCATCTCCTCGACCTGGACGTTGTTCCCCTCCGAGAGCACCTCGCCCGCCATGGTGACCGCCCCCTGGTGGTGGGTGATCATCCGCTTGAGGAACAGCTCGTCGAATGCCTTGCCCTTCGCGGCCCGCAGCTGTTTCAGCTGGGCGTCGGTGGCCATGCCGGGCATGGCGCCGTGGTCGTGGCCTTCGGCCTGCTCCGTCTGCCCGTTGCGGCTGAGCCAGCCCTTCATGGCGCCGATCTCCGGCTGCTGGGCGGCTGTGATGCGCTCGGCCAGCCGCTTGACCGCGGCCGATCCGGATCGTGAGGGGACCAGGCCGGTCAGCACCAGCGCCTGGGAGTGGTGCTGGATCATCATCCGGACGTAGCGGACGTCCGCCGAGTTGGGGGTGTCCACCCCGGCGGCGGCCTTCGCGGCCTCGGAGGCCGAGAGCGTGCGCGCGGGCTCGCCCGGCTTTCCGGGCGCCACGACCGAACCGCCCCCGGCTGCGCGGTCGTTCGAGCCGTTGCCATCGCCGCCGGTGTCGCAGCCTGCCGAGGTGAGTGCGGCGACGGTGACCACGGCGGCGATGGTCAGCCCTCGGAACAGCCGGACCTGACGACGAATCAACAAAGCGACCTCCGTTGACGCATGGGTGGTTGCGCTCTGTCCTAGCACGTCAACGCACAGCTGTGATCAAAAACTCTCATTACGTCCTTGTTGCCATCTGTTGAGATGTCCATGGCGAGGACGATACTGCCGGGGTCCGTGAATCGGTCAACCACATACGGATCCATGGGAGGACGCAGTGACCTCGTTGCACACCACCCCGGTGCGGCGCAGACGCCTGGGCGTGGCGGCAGCCGCCGCCGGGCTCTTCGCCACCCTGCTGATGGCCGGACCCGCGTCCGCGACACCCGACCCGGGTGACGCGGCCGCGACCGGAACCGAAGTCTCCGCACGCACGGAGGCGGCGGCCACCGCCGCGATCAAGAGCGGTGAGGTGCCCGGCGTGGACGAGATCGTCCACAGCGGCAACATCACCCACGTCACCAACGTCCCCAAGGACGCGCTCCAGGGACTCAACACGGACCTGGCCTTCCAGGGGAAGTACGCCTTCGCGGGAAACTACGACGGCTTCCGGATCTTCGACATCAGCAATCCGAAGTCGCCGAAGACGGTCGCGCAGGTCCTGTGCCCCGGATCTCAGAACGACATCTCCGTGTCCGGGAACCTGCTGTTCCTGTCCACCGACTCCTCACGCAGTGACAACTCGTGCGCGAGCACGACGCAGCCCGCCACGGAGAAGTCCTCCTGGGAGGGCATGAAGGTCTTCGACATCAGCGACAAGCGCAACCCCCGGTACGTCGCCGCCGTCGAGACCGCCTGCGGATCGCACACCCACACCATCGTCCCCGAGCGCAACAACGTCTACGTGTACGTCTCCTCGTACTCGCCGAGCGCGACGTTCCCGGACTGCCAGCCGCCGCACGACGGGATCTCGATCATCAAGGTGCCCCGCAAGGCACCCGAGAAGTCCCGCATCGTGAACTTCCCGGTGCTCTTCCCGGACGGCGGGAACCCGGGCGGGTCCACCAACCCCGGCGTCTCCGAGACCACCGGCTGCCACGACATCACCGTCCTGCCGTCCAAGGACCTGGCGGCGGGCGCCTGCATGGGCGACGGTCTGCTGTTCTCCATCAAGGACCCGGAGAACCCGAAGATCATCGACCGGGTGCAGGACAACGTGAACTTCGCGTTCTGGCACTCGGCGACGTTCAACCAGCGCGCGGACAAGGTCGTTTTCACCGATGAGCTCGGCGGCGGCGGCGCGGCCACCTGCAACGAGGAGATCGGCCCGAAGCGCGGCGCCGACGGCATCTACGACATCGTGGGCAGGGGTGACCACCGCAAGCTGGTCTTCCGCAGCTACTTCAAGATCGACCGCCCGCAGGCCGACACCGAGGTCTGCGTCGCCCACAACGGTTCGATCATCCCGGTCAAGGGCCGCGACATCATGGTCCAGGCCTGGTACCAGGGCGGCGTCTCCGTGTGGGACTTCACCAACTCCTCGAAGCCGAAGGAGATCGGCTACTTCGAACGCGGTCCCGTCAGCACGGACGAGGTCACCACGGCCGGCCCGTGGTCGGCGTACTACTACAACGGCTACATCTACTCCAACGACATAGCCAAGGGCTTCGACGTCCTGAGGATCGACGACCGGCGCACCGATCCGGCGAAGCGGGTGCGGACGGACGAACTCAACGTCCAGACGCAGCCGGACTACTTCGCCCGCTGAGCCGACGGCTGTACGGCCGCAGGGCGAACCGCCCTGCGGCCTCCCGGCCCGCGGGGACGACCACCGGAGCGGGCGGCACAGGGGGCGGAACGCGGGCGTTTCAGGCCGCCTCGTACCGGTGCGCCCGACCGCCCCGCCACTCGACCCACTCGGGGCTGTCCAGAATCCGCTCGGGGTCGTCGAGCCCCGCACCCTCCAGGAACACGATCACGTCGTGGTCGGAGTGGGCGAGGCCGAGAATCTGGACCCGCCCCTCGCGCTGCACGGTGACGCGGCGCCCGCCCGAGGGGGACGGACGGAAGATCACGATCGGCGGAGAAGTCATGCCTCCAGGGTGCGACGCGCCGAAGACCGCCGCACAGTGAACCGCAAACCCGGCTCCGGAACAGATCACGGAGACGGGGGAGCGGCAGTCCCGCCGGACGCCGCTCAGGCAGCGGGCCTGGCGCTGCCGCCCGTGGCCGCTGCCCACTCGACCAGCAACCGCTGGTACTGCTCCTCGTCCTCGGGCGACAGGCATCCGCCCGAGCGCTGCCACAGTTCGCGAATGTCTTCATTCACCACTGAGGCGGAACGCACGGAACCGGACGGGCACGGAGTCGGGGGCATGCCTACAAGGCTAAGGCCATGATGTGACTATCCGACCCATTGGGCGCAAGGGACATCTCTCACATGTCTTTCAGGCAACCTTCGGCACCAGTGCGAGATCCCGCAGTGCCGACAGCCGCTCCGTCACTGGTGCGTGGTCCACGAACCGTACCTCGCAGCCCAGTGCGGCGGCGCCGGCGTCCGCGTGCCGGTCGTCCCCGACCATGACCACATCCGTCGGATCCTGTCCGAGAAGTGTGCAGGCGATGTGGAAGAGCTGTGCGTCCGGCTTCTGGATGCCGTGCTCGTAGGAGAGCACGTACGTGTCGATACGGGCGTCCAGGCCGTGCGCCCGGAACACCGGCCGCAGATCCCATCCGATGTTGCTCACCACGCCGATCGGCACACCGCTGTCCGCCAGCGCACCCAGCACCTCGGCCGCGTCCGGATAGGGGCACCACGCGGCCGGGGTCCGGTGCCGGTCGTACAGGGCGTCGTACAGTCCGGGGTCCGGCAGGGCGACCTGACGGGCCAGCCCGGTGTACGCGGCCCGGTGCATCCGCGCGCTCTCGTCGCGGGAGGCCCACGCCCGGGTCAGGTGTTCCGGTACGCGCTGCGGACCGGGCCCGCCCGGCAGCGCGCCGGCGGCCTCCAGTTCCTGCGCGTACCGGTCGAAGTCGGCGTCGTCCACGCTCACTCCGCGCTCGGCGAGGGCGGCGGCGAGCCAGGACCGGACCGATTCGATCCGGAACAGCGTCCCGGAGAAGTCGAAGAGAACACCCTTGATCGGCATGGGCCCGATCCTCGCCGATGCACCGGCGATGCGGCAAGGACGCCTGTTCAGTCGCCGTGCGAAGGTTCGCGCGACTCGTGCCGATCGAATCCGGCCATCGCGAAGGCCGTCAGCGCCGCCCCGAGCAGCCATCCGCCCAGTACGTCGGACGGCCAGTGGACTCCGAGGTAGAGCCGGGTGACACCGACTCCGAGCACCGAGACGCACGCCACCGCCAGGGCGGCCCGCCACACCCGGGGTCCGGCGCCGTACCGGCGCAGCAGCCACAGGAGCATTCCGCAGCTCACCACGGCCGTCATCGCGTGCCCGGAGGGGAACGCGGCGTAGTGGGCGGAGTCCACCGGGTCCGGCCACCGGGGGCGCTCCCTGCCGACGGCGGCTTTGATCCCCTGCTGGAGCAGGCCGGCCAGGAGAGCCGTCGCCGCCAGCCATCCGGCGAGCAGCCCGGCTCCGCGCCACCAGAGGATCACCACGGCCACGGCGATCAGGGCACGCATCGTCCACGGGTCCCACAGCCAGTCCGTGAGCACCCGGTTGACGCGGACGAGGCCGGGCTCCGCCACCGCCCGCCGGTGCAGTGCCTCGGAGACCGTGCGGTCCAGACGCATCAGCGGTGACCACCGTGCGGCGACCAGGACCAGCAGCGCCAGCGCGAGGGCCGCACACACGCTTCCGGTCCACAAAGCCTGCCGGGGGTTCCGGACGTGGTCCGGGCGGGGACGGGTCGGGGAGCGGTGCATGGAGGGATCCTCGCCGACGGGAGGCGCGGCGGGCCATCTCCCGCACCGCTTCCGTGCGGTGTGTCCGGCCCGGCCGGTCAGCCCAGGGCGCTGAGAGCCGGTACGAGAGCGACCAGCAGCGGAACCGCCGGTACGAGCGCGGCCGCCGCCGTCAGCCGCAGCCGGCGGCCCGCGGTGAGCCGTCCGGCGGGCGCCAGCAGCCGGTCGACCCGGAGCGGCACCTGTGCGTCCGGAGTCGGGCACGGGCCGAACACGCCCCGGTCCTCGTTGAGTTCGACCAGTGCAAGGGCGGTCGTCAGCCGGCCGAAGCGCCGTGACGCCACGTCGTCGGCGGCCAGTTCGACCAGCCGGTGCATCTCGCCGCGGAACGCCGCGAACACCGGCACCTGCGGGAACCCGGACGCCAGAGCGGCGGAGCAGTTCAGCAACCAGTCGTGGCGTGCCTTCGCGTGACCCTGTTCGTGCGCGAGCACCGCGTCCAGCTGACGGCCCTTCAGTCGTCCCAGCGCCGCGGTGGTGATGACCAGTTGGGGCGCCGTGCCCGGCAGCCACCAGGCGTCGGGGCGCTCCCCCTCCAGCACCACCAGCCGTTCACTGCCGGGCTCCTCGCCCGGCAGCAGCGGGGAACGCACGAGGAGTTCGGCGCGGCGTCGCCGGCGCCGCAGCTGCGCCCGGTGGATCTCCCGCGTCAGCATCGCGGCCGTCCACACACCACCGAGAGCCAGCAGCACGGCCATCACGGCCGACCACGGCCCGTACGCCACAAGGGCGTACGCCTCGACCACCGGGCGCGGCGCGGGCGCGAACACATGGCCGCGGACCGCCTGCCAGGCCGCAGCCGCGCTGAACGTCATGGACAGGGCGAAGGAAAGCAGCACGCCTGCCACCGCGCACTGCCACACCCACAGGGCCACGACGGGCTCGCGCTCGGGCCATTCGGCCCGCGCCATCAGCCGCGGGGTCACGACGGCGGCCACCGCACCGAGCAGCAGCAGCGCCAGGGAGACCAACATGGAGCCAGCCTATGAGTGGCGCGGCACGCACGGGTATGGCTGCGCTCGCCAAGTGACGCAGGACACGGTGTTCGGTGCTCGCTGTCTCAGAGGGTGAGCAGCATCGCGAACATGGATATCCCCATGGTCAGGCGGCAGGCCAGTGCCAGCTCCGGCCGGGTGGTCCAGCCCCCCGGAGGGGACCCGCCCGCCAGGGCCACGCCCCCGGCGGCCGTCGAGGCCACCGGGATCAGCCGGGCACCCGAGCGCAGTACGTAGACGGCGTAGTAGGCGAGGAGCAGCCCCGTCAGCAGGGGTACGCCCCCCGCCGCGGCCATGGCGTGCGAGGCGTGAGCACCGTGCCCCGCTCCGCCCGGCCGCGCCATCACGACGGCCATGTAGACCATCGCCGACGAGCCGACCAGATGATGCAGATGGTGACCGCTGCGTCGCGAGAACCACAGGGCTCGCAGCGCCGCGACTCCGAACAGCGCCGCGTACACCGCCCATCCCCAGGCGGGCGGGGTGACGACGGCGGCGGGAACCGCCATCGCGGCCATGCCGAAACCCATCAGGGCCTCGGCCCGGGCCGCCCTGCGTTCCTCCCCGGTCCCGCTGCGGGTGCGCAGCAGGCAGTACGCGCCGGTCAGCGCGCACAACGCCATCAGCAGCCAGCCGGACATCGCCGGTCCATGCACAGCAGACCTCCCCCGGGCGAACGACATCGCCGTCGCCTAGTCGATGCCCGGGGCCGCTCGCTCGTACGCGGCGCACTGGGGTACTGGGGGAGCGCGCGGCGGTGGTGTATTGCGCTGCGCCTGGTGCGGGCGCCCCGGACGTCAGGGCCGGAAGCGCAGCGGATGGTCCCCGGGCACCTCGACGACGGCGATGCGCACCCCGTCGGGATCGGAGATCCACATCTCGTCCAGTCCCCAGGGCTCCCGTTGCGGTTCCCGCAGCACCTCCACCCCGCGGGCCGACACCTCCTCGTACGCCGCCCGCACGTCGGCCACCTGGAGCCACAGCATCAGCCCGGGGGCCGGCGGCGCGTCACCGCGCCCGGAGAGCTCGAGGAAGCCGCCGCCCAGGAAGTAGACCGTCCCCCGCTCGGGGCCGGTGCCGAACTCCCGGTAGACGGGAAGGGCGAGGGACTCCCCGTAGAACGCACGTGACCGTTCGGGATCCGTGGGGCGCAACAGGATCCGGCTGCTCAGCACATGAACCATGCTCCGGAGCCTAAGGGGTTACTGGACTGTTCCTGGGCTCTCAGGTCGTTCCCGGCATGGGGTTAGGCTGCTGCGGCACGGTCACAGCAGAGAATCGGAGAGCCCCTCATGGACACCGCCCCGCCCCGGGACTCGGGAGAGCTGACCTACCGGGACGCGACCGACGCGGATGTGCCCGCGCTCGTGGAGCTGATCCAGTCCGCGTACCGCGGCGACGCCAGCCGCGCCGGATGGACCACCGAGGCGGACATCCTGCAGGGGCAGCGGACCGACCCGCAGGGGGTCCGCGAGGTGGTGGAGGACCCCGACAGCCGGTTGCTCGTGGTGGAGCGGGACGGCGAGCCGGTCGCCTGCTGCCAGCTCCAGCACCGGGGTGCGGCCGCCTACTTCGGGATGTTCGCGGTACGCCCCTCGCTCCAGGGCGGCGGACTCGGCAAGGTGATCATCGCCGAGGCCGAGCGCACCGTCCGGGAGGGCTGGGGCGTGCGTGAGATGCACATGACCGTGATCTCGGTCCGGGACGAGCTGATCGCCTGGTACGAGCGCCGCGGCTACCGCCGCACGGGGGAGCTGAGCCCGTTTCCGTACGGCGATGAGCGGTTCGGTATCCCGCAGCGCGCCGATCTCGCCTTCGAGCTGTTGGTCAAGGACCTGCCGATGGGCTGAGCACGGATCACGCGGTGAAGCGGCCCGCGCGGCGGATCTCCGGGTAGTCGGTCGTCGCGCCGTCGAGCCCGAGCCCGCGGGCGAGCCGCAGGTGGTCCTGGGTGTTGACGACCCAGCCGACGACCGTCAGACCCTCGGCGTGGGCCTTCTCGACCAGCTCCAGGGTGATGCGCCGGATGTTCAGAACCAGCCGGGTCGCGCCCACGGCCTTGGCCCGGTCCACCACGTCGTCGCCCCAGCGGCTGGCCACCAGTGCCGTGCGCACCCCCGGCACCAGCTGCGCGATCTCGGCGATGGCCTCGTCGTGGAACGAGATCACCTCGACCCGCTCGACGAGATCGCGCCGCCGCATCACCTCGGCCAGTGTGCGGGCGGCGGCCACGTCCTTGATCTCCGCCTGCATCGCGGATCCCACGGCGTCGAGGACCTCCTCGAAGACCGGGATCCGCTCGCCCCGGCCGGCGTCGAGCTCACGCAGCTCGGCGAGGGTCTTGTCCGCGATCGCGCCCTTGCCGTCGGTCGTACGGTCCACGTCGGCGTCGTGCATGACGGCGAGGGCGCCGTCCTTGCTCAGGTGAAGGTCCAGTTCGATGAGGTCCATCCCGGCCTGCTCGGCGTGGACGAACGAACGCAGGGTGTTCTCCGGTTCGACACCCATCACCCCGCGATGACCGATGGTGAGAAAAGACAAGGCACTCTCGCTTCCGTCGACGGCGTCTACCCGCGTACTGCTCCTACCCACACGGCCCTACGGCATGACCGCAATCCGGCAGCCTAAGGGCTGTCCCGTGATCCCTGGTGGATCAGCGCGCGGCGTCGGATGCGGTGCATCGCAAGGCGGAGGTACGTCCGTGCCCCGCGCGGCTCTGCCGGGCAGGCGCGCGAAGGAGGCGGGGCCCAGGCCCGCCCGCGTTACCACTGACGGCGATACACGCAATGAAGACACCGCTGCGACGCTGAGTGACAGGAAAAATCGCGGTGACCATGGGGTTGCGCAGGATAATTTCCAGGTCTCCACTTGTCTCGGGGAACCGCACACGGATACGGTTGCTTGACGCGAGGTTCTCCCGTGGAGGAAGTGTTATGACGGAAATTCTTGTGCACGACGTCACTGCCGACGGCATAGCTGCCGCCCAGCGGGTGATCGAGCACCCGGCCTGGCCCGCGCTCAAGAATGCCGTGGAGGAGATCCGCCCCTGGCAGTCGAAGGACGGATCCATCGACTTCGAGGCCGAGGGCGCGCCCACGCCCGCGACCGCCACCGGGACGCTGGAGCGCGTCGCCGCCGCGGTCGAGCGGCTCTCCCCGCTGCTCCCGCACGACGCCGCCTACCACCGGGCCCTCGTCACGGATCTGCGCCGCTGGGCGGCCGACGGCTTCGGCGTTCCGGACTTCCTCGACTCGCTGCTCGCCTTCCAGCCCGCCAAGAGCCGCGCCGACGGGCTCCAGCACCTGGTCGTCTTCGCGATGTACACGCAGAACGGCAACCCCGACCGCAATCTCGAAGCGGTCGTGCTCCGGATGGTGTGGCCCGAGTGGCTCGCCGACCTGGAGGCGACCCGCTACGACAACCCGATGTTCTGCGGCATCACCTTCGAGGACTTCACCTCCGGATACGACACCAACTCCGCGGTGCTCTTCCCGGAGACCATCGCCGTCCGGGAGGCCCCCGAGCGCTTCAGCTGGGGCGGCATCTTCTGCGACCGCGAGGCCGCCCGCTTCCGCCGCGTCACCGAGGCGTCCGTCGAGCTCCTCGGCGTCGAGCTGCCGGACGACATCCGCGAGATGGTCGGCGACCAGCGGCGCTGCGAGCAGGCCTTCGTGCTCTGGGACATGGTCCACGACCGTACCCACAGCCATGGTGACCTGCCCTTCGACCCGTTCATGATCAAGCAGCGCCAGCCGTTCTGGATGTACGGCCTGGAAGAGCTGCGCTGCGACCTCACCGCGTTCCGGGAGGCCGTGAAGCTGGAGGCCGACGGATTCGGCCAGGGCCGAGACGTCCAGTACGCCGTGCTCTTCGACCGGATGTTCCGCTTCCCGGTCACCGGCGAGCGCGTCCGCAACTACGACGGTCTCGGCGGCCAGCTGCTCTTCGCCTACCTCCACAAGCACGACGTCGTGCGCTGGACCGACAACACCCTGAAGATCGACTGGGAGCTCGCCCCGCGGATCACCAACCAGCTCTGCGGCGAGATCGAGCAGCTCTACCGCGACGGCATCGACCGGCCCAAGCTCGTCCACTGGTTCGCCGCGTACGACCTGGTCGCCACGTATCTCTCGCCGCACCCCGGGTCCCGCTGGGCCAAGGGCCCCGACGCCCTCGACCTCTCCCAGCCGCCCCGCAAACTCGTCGACGACGTGCTTCCGGACGAGTTTCCCCTGAGCATGTTCTATGAGGCGCTCTCCAAGAAACTGAAGAACGTGATCGCCTCCACCAAGGGGATCACCGCCGCGGAAGCCGGGCAGGCGGCCGCGTGAGCGCACGGAGTACTGAGGAGGCGGTGGCCATGAACGGAAACGGCAAGGGCAGCGGGAGCGGTGCGCTCGAAGGCGCGGTGGTCGCCGTGGCGGGGGCGGCCGGCCCGGCAGGCCGGGCCACGCTGCTCCGGCTCGCGGAAGCGGGCGCGGTCGTCGTCGCCTCGGACGCCAACGCCACCCGGCTCGCCGAGGCCGTGGACGCGGCCCGCTACGCCCATGGCGGCGCCACCGTCACCGGCGACACCGTGGACCTCCTCGACCTCGGCGCGGCCCGCGAGTGGGCCGACCGGACGGAGAAGGAGTTCGGCCGGATCGACGGACTGGTCCACCTCGTGGGCGGCTGGCGCGGAAGCTCCGGTTTCGCCGACACGGACCTCGCCGACTGGACGCTGCTGGAGAAGCTGCTGATCCGCACGGTCCAGAGCACCTCGCTGGCCTTCCAGGCCGGTCTGCAGCGCAGCGACCGCGGCCGCTACCTGCTGATCAGCGCGGCCGGCGCGAGCAAGCCCACCGCGGGCAACGCCGCCTACGCCGCCTCGAAGGCCGCGGCAGAGGCCTGGACCCTCGCGCTCGCGGACGACTTCCGCAAGGCGGGGGGCGAGGGCGGACCGGACAGCGCGGCTGCGATCCTGGTCGTGAAGGCACTGGTGCACGACGCGATGCGCGCCGAGCGCCCGAATGCGAAGTTCGCGGGCTTCACCGACGTCAAGGAGCTGGCCGATGCCATCGCCGGCGTCTGGGACCGGCCTGCCCCCGAAGTGAACGGAAAGCGCCTGTGGCTGACCCCGCAACCGTAAGGACCGACGCGCGTCGCCATCACGACCCGCAGGTACGCGGCTTCGCCAGTGACAACTACGCGGGAACCCATCCGGAGATCCTCGCCGCCCTCGCCCTCGCCAACGGCGGTCACCAGATCGCCTACGGGGAGGACGAGTACACCGGGCAGCTCCAGCGTGTGATGCACAGCCACTTCGGCCCCACCGCCGAGGCCTTCCCGGTCTTCAACGGAACCGGCGCCAACGTGGTCTCGCTCCAGGCGATGACCGACCGCTGGGGTGCGGTCATCTGCGCGGAATCCGCCCACATCAACGTGGACGAGGGCGGGGCCCCGGAGCGGGTGGGCGGCCTCAAGCTGCTCACGGTGCCCACCGAGGACGGCAAGCTCACACCCGAGCTCATCGACCGGCAGGCGTACGGCTGGGACGACGAGCACCGGGCCATGCCGCAGGTCGTCTCGATCACCCAGAACACCGAGCTCGGCACCGTCTACACCCCCGGCGAGATCCGCGCCATCTGCGAGCACGCCCACGGGCACGGCATGAAGGTCCACCTCGACGGGGCCCGGATAGCCAACGCCGCGGCCTCCCTGGACGTGCCGATGCGCACATTCACCAACACCGTCGGCGTCGACGTGCTCTCCTTCGGAGGGACCAAGAACGGGGCGATCTTCGGCGAGGCCGTCGTCGTCCTGGACCCGGAGGCCGTCCGGGCGATGAAACATCTGCGCAAGCTGTCGATGCAGCTCGCCTCCAAGATGCGATTCGTCTCCGTACAGCTCGAGGCGCTGCTCGCCGGCGACCTCTGGCTGCGCAACGCCCGGCACGCCAACGCCATGGCCCAGCGGCTCGCGGACGGGGTCCGCGCGGTGGGCGGTGTGGAGATCCTCTACCCCGTGCAGGCCAACGCCGTCTTCGCGCGGCTGCCGCACGCGGTGAGCGAGCGGCTGCAGAAGCGCTTCCGGTTCTACTTCTGGGACGAGACGGCCGGAGACGTGCGCTGGATGTGCGCCTTCGACACCACGGAGGACGACGTGGACATGTTCGTCCTCGCGCTGAAGGAAGAGATGGCCGCCTAACGCCTTGCTCGCTTGCGTATGAATATGCGGTCGCCCGGAAATCCATTGACTTCCGGGCGACCGCATATTTACGCTCGGCGGCCATGGAGCTGATTCAGCAGATCCCCGACATGCCCGCCTATCTCGCCGCCGATGAGGCCATCGACCATGGGCACCCGCTGGTTCGGGAGACGGCCGCGCGCCTGCGTTCCACAACCGGCGACGCATACACATACGCGGCAGCCGCCTTCGACTTCGTCCGCGACGACATCACGCACTCCGCCGATTCGGGTGACCCGCGGGTCACCTGGCGCGCCTCGGACGTCCTGGCGACCCGCAACGGAATCTGCCACGCCAAATCCCACGCCCTGGTGGCCCTGCTGCGCACGGAGGGCATCCCCGCGGGCCTCTGCTACCAGAGGCTCGCGAAGGACGACGGGGAACCGGGGCCCGTGCACGGGCTGATCGCGCTGCGGCTTCCGGGCCGGGACCGCTGGGACCGTCAGGACCCGCGCGGCAACCGGCCCGGCGTCGATGCACGCTTCTCGCTGGACGAGGAACGGCTGGCCTGGCCCATCCGGCCGGAGTTCGACGAAACGGACTACCCGGTGGTCCATGCGGCACCGCACCCGGAGGTGCTGCGCGCCCTGCGGACCGCTGCCGACCGTGAACAGCTCCGGCACACGCTGCCCACGGCGCTCTGACCGCGGACCCCGCACCGGAGTGACGTTTCAGCCGGGACGGCGCAACGGTCGTGGTCAGCTCCGCTCGCGGACCTCGGCGGGTGTCGGAGCCGTACCGCCCAGATGCGCGGGCACCCACCAGGTGTCGCTCGCATCTTTCGGACGCACCGGATAGGCGCGCTGGGCGGCTTCGAGCAGCTCCTGCACCCGCTCCCGCAGCCGCCGGGTGATCGCACCCGCGTACTGGTCGGTGGGCGCCTCCACGGGCTCGCCGACGCGGATCGTCACCGGGGTGTGGCTGCGCCTGAAGTTACGGGGGCGGCCCTTGGTCCACAGCCGCTGGGTTCCCCACAGCGCCATCGGGA
This sequence comes from Streptomyces sp. NPDC127177, assembly GCF_042672475.1. Lineage (NCBI taxonomy): Bacteria > Bacillati > Actinomycetota > Actinomycetes > Kitasatosporales > Streptomycetaceae > Streptomyces > Streptomyces sp. NPDC127177. The sequence continues at coordinate 1,968 of NZ_JBHXUW010000077.1, read as the reverse complement.
TCAGCGGCACCCCGGCCTCCTGGGCCAGCCGCGCGGCACCCGACTTGAAGTTCTTCAGCGTGAAGGACTCCGAGATGGTCGCCTCGGGGAACACTCCGACGATCTCACCGGAGCGCAGCGAGGCGAGGGCGTGCGCGTACGCGTCCTCACCCTGCTTGCGGTCCACGGGGATGTGCTTCATGCCCCGCATCAGTGGTCCGGAGACCTTGTGCCGGAACACCGATTCCTTCGCCATGAAACGGACGAGCCGCTTCTGCGGCAGCGACACGAGCCCGGTGAAGATGAAGTCCAGATAGCTGATGTGGTTGCTCACCAGAACCGCGCCACCGGTCTTCGGGATGTGCTCCGAACCCTGGGTGTCGATCTTCAGGTCGAGCGCCTTGAAAAACGTGCGAGCGGCGCCGATGACCGGCCGATAGACGAGTTCTGCCATCTGGGGAAGACCCTTCTTCAGCGCCTGGGGAGGGTTCTCCCGGCGGAAGTTACGCAGCCGTAGGTTTTCGGCATTGGGCCGATCGTGCCCCATGCGCGACGCGGTGGCCAGTCTCGGCGGGCGCGGGGCGCGAGATTCTCGTCACGTGGGAGGGCCGGGAATGTCCCGGCGGCCGTGGGCGCTGACCCTTTGCGTAGAGCTCTGAGAAGGAGGCCGACAGTGGACGGGCAGGCGCGGGTGGACAGGCTGGACACCGCCCAACTCGGCGCGGAACTGGGGGAGCGCGCCACCCTGGTCCAGTTCTCCAGCGCCTTCTGTCAGCCGTGCCGGGCCACCCGGCGCACCCTCGTCGAGGTGGCGGGAATGGTCGACGGGGTCGCTCATGTGGAGATCGACGCCGAGGCGCATCTCACTCTTGTGCGCGCGCTCGACATCAGCCGGACGCCCACCGTCCTGGTGCTCGACGCCGCCGGCCGGATCGTCCGGAGGGCCGTCGGGCAGCCGCGTACGGCCGACGTCGTGGCCGCACTTGGGCAGGCGATATGACGGACTGTGATGTTCTCCCACCTTGTGGGACGGTCTTGACTGCACCCGCCACGCATCGTCAGTCTGACGCTATGCCGCCAGTACTCCTTCTCTACGGCCGGGTCCACGTCGACCTCGCCCGCTACGCGAGCGCGCGCTGTCCGGATGCCTGAGCATCCACGGCCCCGTAGACCCGACGCGCAGAAGGACGACATCTCCATGACGGCATCACCCGAGCTCGGCAACGCCCTGACGGCATCCCCGGACCTCCTCCGCTCCGTGTTCCGGCAGCACGCCGCCGGCGTCGCCGTGATCACCGCGGCCGGTGACCGGCCGGTCGGCTTCACCGCCACCTCCCTCAACTCCGTGGCCGCCGAGCCCCCGCTCATCTCCTTCGGCGTGGGCACCTCGTCCTCCAGCTGGCCGGTCGTCGCGGAGGCCGAGCACATCGGCGTCCACATACTCGGCGAGCACCAGCAGGAGCTGGCCGCCACCTTCGCGCGCAGCGGCGCCGACCGGTTCGGCCCGTCCACCTACTGGCGCAGCGGCCCGGAAGGCGTTCCGGTGCTGGACGGCGTGCTGGCCTGGCTGGTCTGCCGGATCGTGGCCCGGATCCCGGCGGGGGACCACCGGATCGTGATCGCCCAGGCAGTGGTCGGGGACCCGGCCGGGTCCGGGCGTCCGCTGGTCTACCACCAGGGTCGGTTCACGGCTCTGCGAGACTGAGAACTCCTGGGTGGCATCTGGGCGCCGGGCGTTGGACAGATCACAGTTCAGAGCGCTTGCTTATGGGGCACGCAATAGGTGTACTGGCGAGTAATATTACGGTCGGAGCGTCGGTCGCTCCGACCGGAAATCGCCCCATCAGGCGCCTATGCTGCGTGCAACAAGGCAGCCCGGAAATGACGATGCAGTAGGAGAGCCGGCGTGAGCTTGAGGATCGTTGTCTGTGTGAAGTACGTGCCCGACGCGACCGGTGACCGGCATTTCGCCGATGACCTGACGCTGGA